>CAYHYY010000008.1:0-24470 GCA_964360975.1 uncultured Candidatus Saccharibacteria bacterium
TCCTTCTCTCATCACTCCATTGTGGAGTGTCCTAGTTCAAAGGTACCGAGAGGGGGTGCGGAGAGGTAATATTCATTCCAAGAATCATGAAACAAATTGATGGAGCACCAAGTATTGATCGGACATCAGAGAACACAGATAATGAAACTCGTGCTGCAAGAGAGACTAGAATTCTTGTCTCTATTCAGGAGCAAGGAATAGCAAGAGGGGACAAAGTGACTTTTGTTCTTAGAAAAGACCAGCGGGCCTACACGTTTAAACTTCTTGGCCTTGATCTAGATAATAAAACGATTACATTCGTACAAAAAATGTCATCGCCAGAGAAATTGAGTTTTGATGAAATTCAATCTATACAAAAGGTAGCAGCAGAGAAAGCGTCCTAGTTGAAAATTAACAAGATTAATCCAAAAGTGTATGGGAGGACTCGATAGCGGATTAGCACCGGAACGCGGAAATCTTGATGACTTGGCAGAGAAAGCAAGGAATGGAACTCTTAAGCCTGATGATCCGATTTTTAATGAGGATCCAAGGGGTAAAAGAAATGACGAACAAAACTAATCTTTTACCGTAATTTAATGAGTATGGAGCTAGATTCATTTGGTCAAAATTATCGAGAAATAGGAGCGTGAGGCAAGAAAGAAACTATTTCGTTTGATGAGGTAACAGTTGGTATGCGAATCAAACTTGTGTATAAGGATGGTGGTGGGAAAGTTCAAGGTACTGTTACAGAAATTGAGAACGGACGTATGTATATTGCAACAGGCGAGGTAAAAAGTGAGGATGGAAGACTCGTACCTGATGCGTCCGCGACGAGAAGTCAAACGGAATCAATCACAAAAATTTAGGCTTACTATCAAAACCCCGCGTATCGCGGGGTTTTTTGTTTGTTACGATGACCCGATGAGTCGCGAGATTACAGTACGGGGGATTCTTATCGCACGACGCTCAATTGGCGAGGGGTCGGTGCGTGTTTCCATCTACACTGACAGCCTCGGGCTTATTGTAGCCCTCGCCAAGAGCGCGCGCGAGGAGCGGTCTAAACTCCGCGCGCACCTTCAGGAGGGGACTGTTGGCTCCTATACTTTAGTGAAAGGAAGAGACGCATGGCGCGTCACGGGAGCAGTGGACACGCGAAATGCATATTTCGCGTGTGGAGATTCGCCGAAAATAAAGGAAGCGGTAGCGCGCGTTATGGCGACCGTGCGGCAATTCGTGCGCGGAGAGGGGAGCGACCCATATCTCTTTAGCGTTCTCTCAAATTTTCTTCGGGCGACCAATGGATTTGCGAATGACGAGATCATGCATGCAGAGTGTCTTGCGGTACTGCGCATGCTTGCAGCGCTGGGCTACGTTGAAACAAAAAATGGCACCGAACAATTTTTTAGCACCGACTACGGCGAGAAATTACTCGCGCTCGCCGCAAAAGAACGCCCCCGGCTCATCCGCACTATAAATGAAAGTATTGCGGTGTCAGGGCTATAAAGCGGTACACCCCGTCACTAGAACTTTGCGTCGTGCGAACGCAGTAATCTGCTCAACGTGTCAGTCCTCACTCTCCGAATCTATTGGCAACATGAATAACAACAACGCACAGAATGCGTAACGCAAAGTTTCAGTGCGGGGTACACTGTTTCCTATGCAAGACAGCGACTCTATAGAGCGTCTAGAGAAGAAATTAGACGCAAAGGGGGCTGACAGAAACGTGAGGCGTTCAGAGCTCAATGAATCAGGCGTTCGCGCGCCACACGTCTTTCAGGGGGACATGAGACCTGCTCCCAAGCGGCGTGGTCGATTCAGTATTGTTGAAATACTCTTTGCTGGGTCGCTTACTTTCTTTGTCGTCGCTGTTGTTGCTTCTTCACTCCTTCTTTTTTCTGGTAACAACACTGTCTCCACGAAGAATGTCGATATACGGGTAACGGGCCCAACAGAAATTGACGCGGGTAACACGGTGTCCCTTCAGGTCGTCGTGACGAACAGAAATGCAGTGCCTATGGAGTTGACTGACATGATCGTCGAGTTCCCTCCAGGGACGCGCTCTGATGTTGATGTGACCCGCGAACTGCCGCGCATTAGAGAATCGATCGGCACCATTTCGCCAGGCGAAAGCATAAACAGAACAATGCGTGCCATAGCGTTCGGGGAGGCAGACACCGATTTTGTCGTAAAAGCCTCGGTTGAGTATCGTGTGCCGTCATCGAATGCAGTATTCGTCGGTGAGACTGAGTATATTGCAAAAATTACACAATCGCCCGCATCCATTGTTGTTGAAACTGAAAGTGAAGTGATTTCTGGACAAGAGCTGACGATTACCGCGACGGTGGTATCGAACGCACCGCATGTGCTCTCTGAGATGCTACTCATTGCAGAGTATCCACCAGGGTTCTCATTCATCTCCTCAACACCCAGCCCATTTGCTGGTTCTGCAGTTTGGAATCTGGGGGACATAGAAGAGGGCGGGAAGCGCAAAGTTACTATTCGAGGAAAGTTTTCTGGGGAGGACGGCGATACGCGCGTTATTCATTTCGCGACCGGAAACAAGAAGGTCAATGAGCATGATGAAATTGCCGCGCCACTTGCCGCAACCGACGTTACGCTCGGCATAAAGAAGCCATTTATATCTGTAGAACTTTCGCTTGAAGGGAAAGTGGCGAGTGAGCACGCCGTGACTCGCGGTGAGGTCGTGACCGGAAGTATTGAATGGGTAAACAATTTACCGATTCGCGTACAAGACGTTGAAATCGTTCTTTCCATTCATGGGTCCATCATTGATAGGGGGAGAGTTTCTTCGACCAATGGTTTTTACCGTTCATCGGATACCTCAATTGTGTGGAGCAGGGAAACTGATGCGCGACTCTCCGACGTTGAACCAGGCGAAGTGGGGGTGGCGATTTTTTCATTCGCGACACTTTCTCCACAAACGGGTACGTATAGAAATCCAGAACTTGCCTTGGATGTGACCGTGCGAGGAAGGCGTGTATCCGAATCAGGCGTGCCAGAAATTATCACGTCCACCGCGGTTGCGCGCGTGGTGGTCGCGACTGATCTTGAGCTACAGGCAACGCTTGCACGGGGTGGACCATTTACAAACTTCGGTCCATACCCCGTGCAAGCAGATAAGGAATCAGCGTTTACGGTGAACTGGCTCGTGAAGAATTCGGTAAACGCGGTTGCCAATGTAGCGGTGTCTGCAATTCTGCCAAGTTATGTGAAATGGACGGGCAATATTTCTCCGACCAATGAAAGCGTCGCCTTTAATCCGGTGGGAAATATCGTAACCTGGACTATTGGGGACATGGCGGCGGCGTCAACAAAAAATGTGTCCTTCCAAATTTCAGTGACCCCATCGATATCGCAAATTGGTACCACGCCGATTCTCGTCAGCGATCAACGTTTGTACGGTATCGACCGGTTTATACGCGCTGCCGTTGAGCACACCGCTCAGTCACTCACGACGCAGTCAGCCGCTTCTTCGCCCACACAGGGTCCCGTGGTTCCCTAAGGTGACAGGTTAGAGAGAACAGGGTACAGTTCAAAAAAATATGGAAGAAGGTGTAATGGAAAAGGTGGTGTCATTAGCAAAACGTCGGGGATTTGTTTTCCCTGGTTCAGAAATTTATGGCGGGCTCGCAGGCACGTGGGACTACGGACCCTTTGGTCTCGCGCTTAAAAAGAATATTGAGAACCTCTGGTGGCACCTGTTTGTTGATTCCCGAGACGATATGTACGGCATCGATTCAGCCATCCTCATGAATCCTAAAGTTTGGGAAGCGTCCGGTCACATCGGCGGTTTCCATGATCCGCTCGTCGAAGACAAGAAAACAAAAAAGCGCTACCGTGCCGACCACTTGCTCGAGGCGGCCGGTGTTGATGTATCCGGTATGTCGCTCTCTGATATGGGTGCCGCACTCAAAGAGAAAAAAATAAAAAGTCCGGACGGTAACGAACTTTCAGAGCCGCAGCAATTCAATATGATGTTCAAAACATCGGTGGGCTCGGTCGGCGGTGAGGATATGCCCGTCTACTTGCGACCAGAAACGGCCCAAGGTATGTTCGTCAACTTTAAGAATATTATTGACTCCTTTCACCCAAAGCTTCCATTTGGAATTGCCCAGATTGGGAAATCTTTTAGGAATGAAATCGCGCCGCGCGATTTCATTTTCAGAGTCCGCGAACTTGAGATCATGGAGTTCGAGTATTTTATTCAAGAGAAGCAGTGGGAAACGTTGTTTGAGTACTGGCGGAAGTCTATGCATGAATGGTTTAGCGCCCTCGGCTTTTCTGCGGACGATATTCGTGAGGTGGAGGTGGGTGAGGGAGATCGAGCACACTACTCAAAACGGACAGTCGATTTTCATTTCAAGTATCCACACAAGTTCGACGAAATTGGAGGGCTCGCGTATCGAACTGATTTTGATCTGAAAAAACATATAGAGAAGAGCGGCGTTGATTTGTCATTTCTCGACCCCGCCACAAATGAGAAATCTGTCCCACACGTTTTAGAGCCAACCTTTGGGCTTGGACGCCACGTGCTCGCGGTTATGACAAAAGCGTACACTGAAGATGAGATGGGCGGAGAGTCGCGCGTGGTTATGAAGTTCCCGGCGCGTTTAGCACCGGTGAAAGCGGCTGTATTCCCGCTCCTTAAGAACAAGCCGGAGTTAGTCTCGAAGGCGCGCGAAGTTTACGTGGCGCTCAAAAAAGAAGTGCCGCAGATTATGTGGGATGATAATGGCAACATCGGCAAACGCTACCGACGTCAAGACGAAATTGGTACCCCATTTTGCATTACCGTCGATTTTGATACGCTCGGTGAAAAGGAAGAACAGAGGGATACCGTCACGGTGCGCGATAGGGATACTGGTTTGCAGGAGCGACTCTCAATAGAGAGCGCTATCCAGAAAGTTAAAAAAGCGCTAGGATAAGCAAATGGCTGAGCGGGGAACGCTTTCAATAAAAATTACGGCAGGGACTATTCTCTTAGCGATTGCGCTCGGGTTCTTGGTGTATCTTCTCTTCTACCTCAGGGATCTCGTTCTTATAGTTTTGACGGCCATTGTCCTTGCGTCTGCCGTTGAACCCGGCGTCGCTTGGTTTATGCGGTACGGCATGCATCGCATTTTCTCGGTCGCTTCAGTGTACTTAGTCGCACTCGGCATTCTGTTCGGCGTGGCCTACCTCTTTTTCCCGCCCTTAATTGAAGAGACCAGAGGTTTCATGCAGACTTTGCCGCAATATCTCGATTCAATAAATGCAACTGATTTTACCGCGGGTGGTATCCTTGATTCTGCAAACGAAGCAGTCGGTCCAGGATCAATTACTGACAAGTTGTTTCAGTTGCAAGACATTTTTACCTCAACCGGTGAGGGCGCTTTCCGCGCGCTTTCCGGAATATTCGGGGGGGTGGTTTCATTTGTCCTCATCATTGTGCTCTCCATTTATTTTGCAATACAAGAGACCGGCGTCGACGATTTTATACGTATCGTGTCACCAGTAAAATATCAGTCATACGCGCTCGATTTGTGGAAGCGGTCGCATGCAAAGATTGGTCTTTGGATGCAGGGGCAACTACTCCTGTCCTTGATCATGGGTGTTTTGGCATACCTGTGGCTCACCATTCTCGGAGTGCCATACAGTTTGGTATTAGCGCTCATCGTGGCGCTCGCCGAACTGATTCCAATCTTCGGTCCGATTCTTTCAGGCGCGGTCGCGGTCGCGGTCGCATTCTCTGCCGGAGGTACGACGGTCGGCTTTTTGGTTGCTGGCGGCTTTTTGGTTCTTCATCAACTGGAGAATCATCTTATATACCCATTGGTGGTGAAGAAGGTCGTCGGGGTTGCGCCACTTTTGGTTATTCTCGCGCTCGTTGCCGGCATCCAGCTTGCAGGATTCCTCGGCGTTCTTTTGTCTGTTCCTATCGCTGCCGCCATACAGGAATTCGTATCAGACATATTGAGACGGAACGAGCGCGAGCTCAAAGTGCTGAAATCGTAGTGATAAGTTTGTTAGAAACGACCCGGGGTGTGCGTCTCCATAGCTTCACGGGTTAAACGATACACGCGTTTTGTTTGGTATAATGCACATATTGTGCATCCGATTACGAAGAAATTTCTAAAGAAATGGTATCTTGAAAAAAAGCTTTCGACATGGGCTATTGAAAAGCGGTTCGGTATGACACGTAGCAGGGTATACGCTGCTTTAAGGCTGCACGATATTCCTATGCGATCTATCGCTCAGTCGCACATTCGGTACAGACGTTCCCACTTTAGCGGGGATGAGCTTGAGAAAGCGTATCTCATCGGATTCGCCATTGGTGATCTGCGTGTGCGCAATCACAACGGCCCAAAAAGTGAAACAATCTCAATAGGGTGTGGAAGTACACAAACTGCACAAATTTCTCTCTTCAGAAATATGTTTTCGAACTATGGCAGGGTCTGGCAAAGTAGGCCGAACCTTCGCGGCGCCGTAAATATTGAGGCGTGGGTTGACAAGTCTTTCTCGTTTTTGTTACCAAAGCAACGGAGTTATTCCCAATATGCAAAAGACCCAAAGCTATTTTTTGCATTTCTTGCGGGTTTTACTGATGCAGAAGGCAGTTTTTTCATATCGGCGAATCAAGCCAGGGTATCTTGGGGCAACTATAATACGCATGTACTTGGTTTCATAAAGAATAACTTACTGAAATTTGGAATTGAGACGTCCAAAATTGTTCAAGATCATCTAGCCGGTACTGTCATGGGGCATGGATACGTACGAAATAAGAACTACCACCATCTCTCATGCAATCGAAAAGTGATGATTGGGGAATTGTTAGGTGCTTTGGAGCCTTATATTCGACATGAAAACAAGAGGGCAGACATGGCACGTTTGCGTAAAAATCTTATACTACGAGGAGTGTCTCCATGAAAAATACTTTTTACGTTACTTCCCCCATTTTCTATCCCAACGCGCAACCGCACATGGGTCACGCGTATTCGACGCTACTGTGCGATGTACTCGCTCGGTATCATCGGATTACGCTTGGAAAAGACAATACTTACTTCTTAACAGGCACTGATGAACATACTGAAAAAGTAGTTCAGGCGGCGAAAAAATTAGACAAGGAGCCTGAGGAGTATTTAGAAGAAATTGTTTCTCGTTTCAAGAATCTCTACGAAATGCTTGATATTTCCTATGATCAATTTATTAGGACTTCAGATAAGAATATGCACTGGCCTGGGGCGATTGATATGTGGAATCGTCTGTTTGATGCGGGGAAATTGGAGAAAAGGACCTACAGAGGGCTGTACTGCGTTGGGTGCGAAGCATTTAAGATAGAAAGAGAATTGGTAAACGGACTATGTCCGGATCATGGGACAGTCCCGGAGAGAGTAACAGAGCAAAACTGGTTTTTTAAATTAAGCGAATTCGGTTCACAGATTGAACAACTGATACTAAGTGGGGAATTGCGCATTGTCCCTGACTCGAGAAAGGGCGAGATTCTGTCATTTGTTCGCGGGGGACTTGAAGATGTTAGTTTTTCTCGTCCAAAAAATAAAATGACGTGGGGTATACCAGTCCCAAACGACCCAACACAGACAATGTATATCTGGGTGGATGCACTGACGAACTATATTACCGCTCTTGGGTTTGGACGGGGTGAAATATCTATGCGTTTTTGGCCTGGTGTTCATGTTATTGGGAAAGATATTCTTCGCTTCCACACAGTTTTCTGGCCAGCGATGCTTCTTGCCGCGAAATTGCCTCTTCCGGAAACTGTTTTCGTGCACGGCACGATTATTTCCGGTGGCAAAAAAATGAGTAAATCTCTCGGTAACGTTATAAGTCCATACAAAATGGTAGACCGTTATGGAAAAGATGCTACGCGATATCTGCTACTTCGCCATGTTCATCCGTTCGAAGATACAGATGTAACATGGGAGAAGCTTGATGAATGGTATGAGGCGGGACTTGCGAACGGGCTCGGGAACCTCGTCGCGCGCATCATGAAGCTTGCGGAGGACAATCTCGACGCGCCGATGCAGAAACCCGACCTTTCCGGTCACTATTCGGTCGAGGTCAAAAACAGACTCGCGAAGTATGAGTTCAATGCCGCGATGGATTTCCTCTGGAGTCAGGTGCAGTTTTTGGATCAGCGCATCGCCGAGGAGAAGCCGTATAATCTCGTGAAGACGGACCCCCTGGCGGGGAAACGGGCCATCGGCTCTCTCGTCGAGGGGTTATACATGCTCGCATACGAGCTCGGGCCGTTCTTGCCGGAGACGAGCGGAAAAATCATGAACGCCGTCCTTCTGAACAAGAAGCCAGAAACCTTGTTCCCGCGATTGCCGTGATGACGCCACGCTACTTCGACATCCACTCCCACTTGTTCTTCAAGGACTTTGAGCAAGACCTACAGGAGGTTCTTTCACGAATGAAACAAGAGGGGGTAGACACACTCACCGTCGGAACAGAACTTAAGACCTCAAAGGAATCCGTTGCGTTTTGCGAGGAAAAGGAGGGCTTTTACGCGACTATTGGGTTACATCCAAATCATTCAGGAGAGGAAAAATTCGAAAAGAAAGAGTATGAGAAACTGGTGAAAAACCCTAAAGTAGTTGCAATAGGAGAGTGCGGCATCGATTACTTTCGAATAGAGGGCGACATTGCTTCCGGCAAAAAAAAGCAAGTCGCGCTCTTTGAACAGCATATAGAATTTGCTCTTGAACACGACCTTCCCTTGATGATCCACGCGCGGCCGTCAAAGGGGACGATGGATGCGTACACCGAGGTTGCAAACGTTATTGAGTCACGGCAGAAGACTGTAGGAGAGAAGTTGCGTGGCAATATGCACTTCTTTGTGGGGGATGTTGCTGTTGCGCGACGATTTTACGAGCTAGGATTTACGACGTCTTTTACGGGTGTGCTCACCTTCACGAAGGATTACGATGAGGTCGTGAAGTTTGCTCCGCTCGACATGATTATGACGGAAACGGATGCTCCGTTTGTCGCGCCGGCCCCGTATAGGGGCCGGCGGAATGAACCCACGCACGTGAAATACATCGTCGAGGCAATCGCAAGAATCCGAAATGACACCACAGAGCGCATACGTTCAGTGGTAGTTGAGAACGCACAACGGGCTTTCTCGTTTTTCTGACTGTTCTTGTTTTCTCATAGGAAGCGATGTACGCTACTCGTCCATGACTCTGGAGATGTTCGCGGGACTCAGGAATACTCGTGAATTTTCACACGCGCCGGAGGGTCTGAATTGTTGGGGCTGTGCTCAACCGTTCACCACTGAAGACGCAACCTACGTCCAAAGACAAGTCGGCGGCGTCTGGCGGCTCTTCGCTATCCACCCCTCGATTGAATGCGCAAGACTCCTCGACGAGCGGATTGCGCGAGGCGAGCTTACCTTTGCTGCTTGACTGTCGCCTTCCGACAATCCATCGCACGACCTTTGAAGGTACTGACTCATATCGTTGTCCGACAACGATATGAGTTGCCAAACCGTAACGTTGAGATAGTACGAGGAGCGACTGTAGAAAATGCAAGAAAGTTCTTCAATATTTGACTTAAACATTACTTGGCATATGCCACTCTCAAGATTCCAATGCAACGAGGTTGGTAAAGGCCTCGAGGGGTTTCTGCCAGCCTAAAAATAGACGCGCAACTTGGTCTGCTTGGTAAAGAGCTCGTGACTCATATCGTTGTCCGACAACGATAGAGGTTGCTCGTGAAGTACGTTGTTGACGCTATATCCCAGATACGCGGTGAAGACAGAGAGAGTATTCGCTCTGCGGTAGCTCGAAATGCAGTGAAAACATTTTCGCTTACGTAGGTATTGTTTATTTATTTACGCAAGGTAGACTGCGCTTCGATGATAATGGAGCATTTTTCAGACACCAGCATTGTTCGTGCCTATACAAAGATTGTACCCGGGATGAATTGCTATGGATGTCAAAAGCCTGTAACTTCGGAAAACGGAACGCACGTCCAAAGGCGGGTGGGCGGTACATGGAGATTCTACATGATTCACATAAGTGGCGAATGCAACGAACTGCTTAACGGCAGGATTGCTAGAGGAGAACTTGGCTAACCACACTATTGCAATTAGTCCCTCGATTGACACAAGGAATGTACGATACCAGTATCAAATCGGGTAGGGGTGAGAATTGAACGGTACTTTAATGTATGGTACGCTCCACGGACATGAATATGACGGACACTGACGAACGCGAAGAGGGGCTCGTAGACCTTGATGGTGATGACGCGTCTGTGACCTCTGTTTATGAGGTTGGCTATCACTTGCTCCCCACTATCTCTGAAGAAGCGCTCCCCGGAATTGTTACTCGCATTACCGAATTTTTAAAGTCTCTGGACGCAGTCTTCGTGGGCGAGCGATTCCCGTCGACCATGGGCCTCGCATACCCCATTGCGAAGAAGATCGCTGGTAAGAGGACGAATTTCGAGACAGCATATTTCGGTTGGATAGCGTTTGAGGTCGCACGCGATGCGGTTGAGAAGTTAAAGGAATTCCTCGACAAGGATGAGCAGGTTCTCCGTTTCCTCATGGTGAAGACGGATCGCGATTCCGTGCATGCCGCCATGAGTGGTTTGACACAGGTAGTACAGCCAACTGGCGATATAGGAAAACCAAAGCGCGATGCGGAAACTGGCGGAGAAGTTTCAGAAGTTGCGCTCGATGAAGCTTTGAAAACAATAGAGACCGAAGATGCTAAGGTAAGCGAGTAGCCATGTATCTCAATAAGGTAATCATCGCAGGAAATCTGACCCGTGATCCCGAACTTCGGGCGCTTCCGTCAGGGGCTAACGTGTGCCAGTTTGGCGTTGCCACGAATCGCGTGTACAAAGACAAGGATGGCAATAAACAGGAAGCGACTGAGTACCACAACATCGTTGTTTTTGGCAGACAAGCTGATACGTCGGCGCAGTACCTCAAGAAAGGCCAACAAGTTCTCGTTGAAGGGCGCTTGCAGACGAGAAGTTGGGACAAAGATGGGCAGAAGCAATATCGAACTGAAATCGTTGCTGACAGGGTCCAATTCGGCGCAAAATCAGGCGGCCGAGACTTTGGTGGGGGAGGCGACGCACCGAAGCCAGCAGCTAAAGGGAAGGGTGACTCCGCGACAGGCTCGGGGCTAGGCAAACCGGATGAGATAGAGTATCCTGCCGAAGAAATAAATCCGGAAGATATTCCATTTTAATAACGCTTAGAATCTATGAGAACGAGTCCAACATTGCCGACGATTGTCGACTACAAAAATGTTCAGTATCTGAAAGGTTTTTTAACACCCCACGCGCGCATTGTTGCTGCGAGGAAATCAGATGTGCCCGCGAGTCACCAGCGAAAAATTGACAGTGCTATCAAGCGCGCTCGATTTATGGCACTCTTGCCCTACATTTCGCGCTAAAACAAGGTATGAGTAGAGACGGAGCAGATCACCACTTCGTCTCTAATCGTTCCCTGCACGCGAGCGATGGAGAACCGCCCTGGAATTGTGATTGGTGCGATGAAGATAATGACTCATCCGCAACAAAATGTAGCAAGTGCGGTCGCAAAAAAACTGACGAGGTAGACGTGAGCTAGGCTTTCTCTACCCTTTCAACGTACTCCCCAGAATCAGTGTTCACTTTAATAGTATCGCCAGGATTAATGAACAGAGGAACGTTGACGATGGCGCCAGTCTCTATGGTTGCTTGCTTCGTGCCACCAGAGACCGTGTTTCCTTTAATCGCAGGAGGTGCATCCTTAATAACGAAATCCATCTTGATAGGCAAGTGAACCCCCAATAACTGACCCTCCCATGTTCGCATCTCGACAATGGCGTTTGTTTTCATATACGGTAGTTGGTCATGGACCAAATCTTCAACGAGTTTAAATCGATCCTTTGGATTCTTTGGGTCGCTAAACCATACCTCACCACGATTAGAATACAGAAACATTACGTCGCGCTTTTCAACGTCGGCTTCTTCGACTGTCTCAGCTTGGTGGAACATTATTTCCGCAACTTTGCCAGTTTTGAGATTCCGAAGCTTTGTGCGGTTTGAGGGCTTGCCCATGTCCTTTCGCATCACGTGCGAGGCCAAGACCTCATAAATATTGCCGTCGAAGGTAATGACCTTCTTAGGTGTTATATCGCTGTATGAAAGAATAGCCATGTAACTCGTGTATTAGTTGGTGAGTATAAAAGAATAGGGCAACGAGCCCTCTGGACATGTACCTTAGCAAATATCAGTCTATTGCTCAAATCTCAGCGCTCGCTAGTATGGGGGCTGTGCATGACCTACAAACGCTTTCTGATGAGGCGCTCTTGGAGCTATCGCAGCGTTCGCCTTCAGCCTTCGAACACTTAATCGGTCGCTACCAGAGGCAATTTCTTGCGCGCGCGCAATCAGTCACGGGTTCTCGCGACACTGCGGAAGATGTTGTACAGGACGCATTCATTCGTATCTATCGTTTTGCTCCGAAGTTCAATGGCGATGCGGGGAGCTTTCGCTCATGGTCGCTGACTATTCTCATGAATGTGGCCAGGACGCACTACCGAAAAACCGCGCGGGATCGTGATCATCTGGCGCCACTCAAGCCTGACCACTATGAGTCACTCAAAGACGACACCATTCTCGAGCGCGGGGGCATCGAGGAAGAATCGCAGGACACCATTCGTAAAGCACTCGCGCGCGCATCCGAAGATGTGGCAGAAATACTGACGCTCGCCTTTATTGACGATCTGCCCTACAAAGATATAGCTCAAAAATTGGGACTCTCCGTCGCGGCAGTTAAAACTCGCGTCCATCGCGCCAAAGCAGTCTTGCGTGATATTATCAATAACCAGGAAAAAACATGAAGACACATGAAGAGATGAAGAACACCATAATGCGACGCGTCTGGGCAATCTATCTTTTCAGAAAGGTCGCGAGTCCGGCCGTGCGCGCTGGCATCCTTGCCGCATCAATCATCATTCTGATCGGACAAGTTTCCGTACCCAACGTTGTTCAAAATGCTTACAACGTTTCCGATGTTATGGGTCTCATGACCTTTATGCTTTCAGCATTTCTCGATACAAGCGCGCTGGTGCAGCTTGCGTTGCTCGCCTTCGGCGTTGTGGTGCTCTTGAGCGTTATAGACATCACGAAGCGATTTTCTAGTGAAGCGCGCGCCTTCGCCTAGAACACGATCTCAACCCTCTAACAATTTTGCCCGGATATCTTTAAGAAGTGCGCTCGCAATTTTTGGATTCTCCTTGAGAAAAGTTCTGGTGGCGTCGTAGCCGCGTCCCAGCGGTTCATCGCCGTATTTATAGGATGCGCCAGATTTTGATACAATCCCATATTTCTCGCCGAGCGCTATCAGTTCTCCTTCCTTTGAAATGCCCTCGTTATACATGAGATCAAATTCAGTGACCTTAAACGGTGCGGCAATCTTATTTTTGACGACTTTGACACGTACACGACCACCGACCACTTCCTCACCTTTTTTAATTTGCGCGATGCGGCGGATGTCTAACCGCACGCTCGTGTAGAATTTCAGCGCCTTACCTCCAGGCGTCGTCTCTGGATTGCCGAACATGATGCCTATCTGCATGCGTATTTGGTTGATGAAAATGACTATCGTTTTTGATTTCGCAACGATGGCGGTCAGCTTCCGTAAAGCCTGCGACATGAGGCGAGCTTGCTTGCCCATGTGCTGTTGGCCCATTTCTCCTTCAATTTCATCTTTTGGGGTCAGTGCCGCCACTGAGTCGATAACCACGACATCAATTTTTCCTGATCGAACCAATGATTCAGTAATTTCTAGCGCCTGTTCGCCAGTGTCAGGCTGTGAGACGAGAAGGTCGTCAGTTCTTACCCCGAGACGTTTTGCATAATCAGGATCAAGCGCGTGTTCCGCATCGACGAACGCGCACACGCCGCCTTTCTTTTGTGCTTCAGCGACAATGTGCAAAGAGAGCGTCGTCTTTCCAGATGATTCTGGGCCGAAAATTTCGATGATGCGTCCACGGGGGACACCGCCGATGCCGAGCGCCCAATCGAGTCCTATGGAACCGGTGGGAATTGCATCAATGCCGACTTTTGGACGCGCGCCTAACGTGGTAATGGCCTCCTCTCCGTATTTTGTCTTGATTGCAGCGATCGTGTCATTGATGACCGATGTTTTTTCTGAAGCGGCGGCCGCGTCGTCATTCTCACTCTTCTTTTTTGATGCCATGAGCGTCTATTACGAAACTGATTTTTTTAGTAATCGTGCGGCCGAAACGATCTCTGGCCGCGACGGTTACGGCAGTATACCCCTCAGGGAATGCCCGTTCCACTGCAAACGATCCATTCTCATTTAGCGGCGTTCTAAAGCCGTTGATTTCGAGAAAGGAAACCCGCCTCGTTAATCCAGAAATGAGTACAGCGCCCTGCTCGCTCTCGCTGACCTCGTCAAGCTCGAGTGCGGGGCCTAAGAGAAAGGGAAGCGCGACGCTTACGCTGTAGCCGCCTATGACGAGTACGATGAGCAGTCCAACGAAGTACGCGGTCTTTGACGTTGATTGTAACTTAAACGGCTTCATCATCCGTTTTCTCGTTTTCTCCACGAGCGGTGACCGTGAGGACCTCTCGCGGCCGGGCGCCATCGGCTGGCCCGATGACTCCTCTTTCTTCCAATACGTCCATGAGTCTCGCAGCGCGCGCGTAGCCAATCCTGAGCTTGCGCTGTAAGTACGACGTCGATGCTTTGCCTGCTTCTTCAACAATTGATTTAGCTTCTTCAAAGAGGTCGTCGTCTACGGTGTCTTCCTCAAGGCTCGCACCAAAAATTACGTTCGGAGAATCTGGTGATGCCGAGAGCGTAATGAGGTCAACTTGCGGTTCATTGTGTTTCCTGATGTTGCTGACAACATTCTTCACTTCTCCTTCCGAGATATACGCGGTTTGGAGTCGCACAGGTTTCGACATGTCTGCCGAGAGGTACAACATATCGCCGGCTCCCAATAGCTTTTCAGCACCCGCCATATCAAGAATAGTTCTTGAATCGACCTGTGAGGCGACCTGCAATGCCATGCGCGCCGGGATATTCGCCTTAATGAGGCCCGTAATGACATTGACGGACGGGCGCTGGGTAGAGAGGATCAGGTGAATGCCGACCGCACGGCTCATCTGCGCAAGACGAACTATTGCGGCCTCCAGTTCTCGCGGGTACGTCTGCATAATGTCAGCTAATTCGTCAAGGATGATGACGATGTACGGCATCTGATCAGGCGGGTTCCCATTGCCATTCCATTTCGAGACAACGTTCTCGTGATAGGACTGAATGTCGCGCACAGACTTTTCCTCGAGGAGGTTGTACCGTTTCTCCATTTCCTTTGCGGCCCACTTCAGGGACAAAATCGCTTTTTTGGGGTCGGTAATGACCGGGGTCAGAAGGTGAGGGATCGAATTGTAGAGCGTTAATTCGACCCGTTTAGGATCGATCATAATAAGCCGCAGTGTCGCGGGACCATTCCTATAGAGCAGCGAGGCGATAAGGGCATGTATCGCTACCGATTTCCCCGAACCAGTTGCGCCGGCGACCAGTAAATGCGGCATTTTGCCGATATTTGCAAAGTGTGAGGAACCTGAGATATCCCGGCCAAGTGCCACCAGAAGCGGCCGCGTGTCTGCTTGGTATTTCGCATCTGACAAAAGAGAGGCAAGACCAACCGTGGCTTTCTTCGTGTTTGGAACTTCTATACCGACCAGTGATTTCCCGGGGATTGGCGCTTCGATGCGGACAGGGGATGCAGCGAGCGCAAGTTCAAGATTATTTTGGAGCGCCAAAATCTTCTGGAGCCTGACCCCTTCTGCGGGCTTGAGAGCGTAACGGGTCACTGAAGGTCCAATGGAAACCTCATCCATTTCCACGACGATGCCAAAGTTCTGGAGCGTTCTCTTTATAAGATTAGCGTTTGCTTTTATATCACCCACCTCCGGCTTCCCCTTATCTCGCTCGAGGAGTGACAGAGGGGGAGGCACATACGCGGTATCTATTGGCGCAAATGATACCCCGGCTATGATCTCTTCGTCTTTCAGTACGAGTTGAGATTTTTGAACGGATTTTTCTTCGAGGGAAGGTTTAATCTTTTGCGGTTTAGAGAGTTCATTGCCATTCGTTTCCTCATAATCACCCTTGATAACCATCGTGCTCTCAATTTCGTCGACTCTCTTCTTCCATGGCAGGGGAATGGCGAAGGTTGTGGGGAACCACAGAGACGCGTCCAGCGAAAGGAGTGTGCCGACAATCGCGATGCCAATGAGCGCTATCCATGCAAAAGTAATATCAAAAAACGTTATAAATGGGTAGGCGACCAACGCACCAACGGTCCCACCCAAATCGTTTGCGATAGAGAGAATACCGATTCCCGAAAGAAAGACGAGCATTGCTCCAAAAATCCGTGTCTTCCCTACATCGCTACTGCCCTCACGATTTCTCAAAAGACCGATGGCGAGGAGCACAAGTGACGTCGGTATAAGGTAGTACCCAAGCCCGAGCAATTTAGACTTCAGAGCCGTAAACAAAAGTTGTCCGACATAGCCTCCACCGCCAAACGCCGCGAAGACAAAGAGTGACGACACCACAAACGCAAAAATCGCATAAATACTTCGCAGAGTTTCTGGCTTCGACGATATTGAAAACTTCGGCATCTCCCACGAAGATGACTTATTCTTTCTTCTGCCCATATATATGGTTTGTACCTTTCATCATAATATTCAACACGCCACCGCACCGTAAACGTTCAGACGAAGTTTACCACGCGCCTCTATTCCAATATTCCTAAAGATTCCCCACGATGCTATTTTTGATTAATCGTCATTGTATAGGCATTTTGCGCAGAGTTCTGTATGCGCGCCAAGGCTTACGATGTGCTTGCCAATGCAGGAAGTAATGCTGTTTCGCAAAAAAGACTTGCCTCACCGCGGCAGCGAATGTACCATTCTCGTACCAATGACCTATTTAATATGTCCTCATGATGTCCATTAACAGAGCTGGAAAACAAAAGGACATTTCTGATGAACAGGGACCAACCAAAATTGGCGCAGTGAAAAGGTTTCTATCGGTCTACGGTAATGACTATAGGGCATATTTACTACAAAAGACGGAGAAGCTAGCATCTGCCCTTTATATTGTTACGGGATTTATCCCTCATGATGACCCATTGAGAGAAAAGCTCCGCAGGGGAGCGCTGGATCTCATTGGGCTCTCCGCAGGAGTAACCCAATTTAATGAGTCGTCGGCAAAGGAATTCGGGAGCAGATGCGCCGAGATCGCAGCACTCCTAGAAGCAGCCCAGTACGCTGGGCTCATTTCGCGAATGAATGCGCGACTTATCTGTGATGAGTACGCGCTACTTGCCGAGTTCGCCATAGCGCACCACATACGCATTTCTGGAGCTAGCGAGACACCTCAAATGGACGATGTTACAGAACCGAAAGCACGGAGGTTCTTAAAAGGACATAAAGGTCAGATAAAACAACGCAGTCTTTCTGATAATGGTATCTCTGGTATAGGACAATCTGAAGCCAATGTCAGAGTAGGCAAGATCATGGATTTAGTTGCAAGAGTTGGGACCATATCTATAAAGGACGCTCGATATACTTTACAGGACATAGGAGAAAAGACAGTTCAACGTCTCCTCTTGTCTTTAGTAGATGATGGGAGGCTCGAGAAAGTGGGGGAGAGGCGCTGGAGCATGTACCGTTTGCCGAGAGTGCCAAAGATTACCTCTGTAGAGATACCGCCTGCTGTGGATGGTGGCATTGAAAATTTAAAAAATGTGTCATAATAATACTTTGACCTGGGGAGTCATCTCGTAGTACTATAAGCGAGGTGTCGGACTCCGGTGTCTCCTGATTCAATCTGAATCTAGCGCTTGTTTTCCACACATATATGTTGGACTTCCCCCTCTAAAGGGAAAGACGGCACATATAATGGTATGTATTCCGAAACGACCGGTTGGTTGCGTTTCCTTTGTTGTGTAGGAGACGCCGATCCTGATGTCCTGACCCTTGTCAACTTAATACCCTTGATACTGCTGTAGAGTTACTGCCTCGCGAAGAGAAGCGAGAGAAAAGAAAACTTGTTTTCTTTTCCGAGCGCACGCAGGCAGCAAAGGATCATCAGACTATGTCTGAAAATCCTTTGCACAGCGCGCATCTGGCCCTCATGGGGCATGTGCGTCTTCATATCGTTTCCCGTAAGGAAGCTCTGTACCTCATCGTCTGCATGTCAGTATGACCAACTTTCTTCTTGCCATTGAACCTCGGACCTTCCGAGATTAATGGAATACGTCGCGTTCACTGTTAGGCGATTGAGAGAGAAAATTTTGTTTTCTCTTCCCACGCCCTTACAGCAAGGACACGACCCTTGTTGTGCTTCCCATCGAATGAGTGAGGGAAAAGCATGTTGTGCTTTTCCGAACGAATGATGATGGTAAGCGTAACGCTTCGTTATGCTTATTAACAGGTATGCGATTCCACTTCATTACAAAGGAGTGGGATACCCGTGCGAAACCGCAATTTATTAGTAACGCGGACGTCGCACGAAAAACCAAAAAATTATTATCATGACATCTATTGCAAAAAATCCAGTCGCAAAGGTTGCGGCAGTTGTTGCGGGATTTGTCTTGCTTTTCACTTTCGCGCTTCCAGCACAAGCGGCGTTAACTGAAAGCCAGATAAGCTCGATCCTCTCCCTCTTGCAGTCGTTCGGCGCTGATGCATCGACCGTTGCAAATGTTGAGGCATCACTCCGCGGCACGACCCCAACAATCCCTTCAACACCTTCAACTCCGTCAGTGGGATGCTACGCGTTCACACGCGATCTTACTCTCGGCGCGCAGGGGGCTGATGTGACAGCTCTTCAAGCATTCTTGAGAGCCAAGGGTCACTTCACCCATCCTACCGACACCGGATACTTCGGTTCTATAACACAGACCGCGGTAGCGGCATGGCAGTCAGCGAACGGCGTTACGCCTCCAGCTGGCTACTTCGGTTCGAAATCGAAGGCGGCATACAATACGCAGTGCGGGGGAACGTCGACGACACCGACGACTCCAGTTCCAACAGGAACAGGTCTTTCGGTCGCGGCATGTCCAACGCAGCCAGTTAACTCGCTCGCCCCACAAGGCGCGGTTCGAGTTCCATTGACGTGCTTCAAGGTCACTGCTGGGAATGATGGCGACGTTACGATAAACTCGGTCGCTATTCAGAAAGACGGGCTCTTCTCGAACGCAGCGCTTTCTGGCGCCGTGCTCGTACGAGCTCGCGACGGCATGCAACTTGGTGTTGCACGCTCGCTCAACTCAAACAATCAGGCGACTATCGGCGAGACCTTTACGGTCTCTCGAGGCTCGACTGAAGAGCTCTGGGTCATGGCAAACATGGCAGCATCGCTCTCATCGTACGCTGGTGAGTCAGTAGGGCTCGCCGTTATTGGGGTGAATACGTCCGCGACCGTTAGCGGTTCGCTCCCAATTACGGGCGCGCATCAAATAACGAACGCAACTTTGACCGTTGGTACACTTACCACGGCAAATTCTTCAGCGTTTGCGGCAAACTCGCCAACAACGACAGAAGAAATTGGCGATACAGGTCTTCGAGCAACAGGATTGCGCTTGACGGCAGGTTCGTCCGAGGATATGCGTCTCTACTCAATCCGTTGGAACCAGACTGGTTCTGTCGGCGCGAATGACTTGACGAATGTTACGGCACACGTCAATGGCGTTGCCTATCCTATGGTGGTTTCTTCTGATGGTAAGTACTACAGTGCTTCCTTCGGGAACGGCATCGTCATTACGAAGGGTAATGCAGTCGAAACTTATATATCGTACGACATCATCGGCGGTTCAAACCGAACGATTGTCTTCCACATAGACCGCTCGACTGACATCTACGCGAAGGGTGAAACATACGGATACGGCGCTAACATCTCTGGTGGTAGCACCGCGAACCCATACATCTTCGGCCAGCAGGTGACCGTTACGGGTTCGACCGTGACGACCATCTCTCGCGCAACCGAAGTTGCTTCACAAAACATAGCGAACAATGTTCCAAACCAAGTCTTGGGCGGTTTCTACACCCAGATTGCTGGTGAGCCACTCACCGTGCAGTCAATGGTCTTTACTGTCGCTACATCCGGCTCAGGAACAAGCAACGGCATTCCTACGAATGTGACGTTGGTTGACCAGAACGGTGCTGTGGTCGCGGGTCCTGTTGACGGCGCGTACACGAGTAGCTCAAACACATTGAGCGTAACCTTTACTGACTCAGTTACCATTCCGACTGGAAAAATGGTCTACACCTTGAAGGGTAAGGTCCCGGCGGGTGTTGCGAATGGAGCAACGTACATTGTCACGACTGTTCCATCATCAGGATGGACCAACGTCAAGGGAAATGTAACCGGCAATACAGTGACCTTCACGAATGGTTCGTTCTCAATGAGTACGATGACCGTGAAGGCAGGAGCAGCAGCGGTTACACGCGCAACGACCCCATCGAGCTTCGGAGTCGTTGCAGGCGCTACGGGAGTCTTGATGGCAAATCTTCAGTTTGACGCGTCACAGTCAGGCGAAGACATCACCTTCTCGTCAGTACCTCTCTCGCTTGCATTCACGACAGGTGTTGCAACTGACCTTACGAACTGTCTGATTTATGATGGTGCGACAGCGGTCTCAAGTACGTCGGTCAACCCATCAGGATCAACTCCGTACACTGTTACCGCGACCCTCAGTCAGACGGTCACGATTCCAAAGGGATCACTAAAGACGCTTGGCATCCGCTGCAATGTTGCAACGGGCGCAACAGCAAACGGCGTCTTTACGTGGGATCACGGCGCTATCGGTTCCTTCTCGTTCCAGGGCGTAAGCTCAGGGCAGTCGATAACCGGTACAGCTCCAGCTGACACTGCAAGCAGTGTTACGGTTCTCTCGGGCTCAGTTACAATTACCACTGACTCAACAAGCCCTGCGTACAAGCTTGTTGCGGGTGGCACGACGGATAACACCGCCGGTGCATACCGTCTCACGGCAGCAAACGAAGGCGTCTGGCTCACGGAGCTTGCTCTCCAACTCACTTCGTACGCATCATCGTCGATTGCTGACATACCGAAGGTATCGATATATGACGGCGCAACGAAGGTTGGTGAAGCATTCTTCACCACGGACGGTGGCTCGGGCGCTGTATCAATCTCAACGTCAACTTTGACGACTCCATTGCTCCTTGCAAAGGATCTGGACAAAGTCCTGACAATCAAACTTGATACGGCAACGATTGGCAATAACCAAGCTGCTACCTCGTCTGGTCACCTTATTGTCCTGAACTTCATTTCAGGTAAGGGGACAGGCCAGGACTCTGGCACGGCGTACAACCTTGGCGCTGCAAACGGTTCAACATCCGTTGCTGGCGTTCGAGTCATGAAGTCGTATCCAACGGTCGCTCTTGGCACACTGCCATCGACTGGTCTTGCTGATGGACGACTCGGAAGGTTCACGGTTACCGCGAATTCTTCCGGTTCTATCAGCTTGACTGAGTTCAACTTCTTGTTTGCGACGACATCGGTCGTTCTGACGAACGTTAACGTCTACGCCTACACAGATTCCAGTTACTCACAGAAGGTAACAGGTATAGGCGATGACGGTGCCGTATCGCAGACTATGATGCTGAGTTGTACTACAGGCTTGGCGAACCCTTGCGGATGGGCATCGTCTGCTACAAACTTCGAAGTTCAAGTCACCGATTCAGCTTCTGCATCGACGACGATCCAGGTCCCAGCAGGAACGACTTACTACTTCGAGGTCCGTGGTACTGTTGCCGGAGTAACCACTGGTTCAACAGTAGTGACCACGCTCCGAGGCGATACAGCTGCAGCATTCTCTGGAGGTTATCCACCTTCTATGCAGGCTGGTCGTTACTCAAACCCGATGGGTCGCTCGTGGACTGATGGGGGTGCGACATCAACGATCTGTGATTTGGTCGCTGAATGTGCGTTCATCTGGTCGCCAAACTCGACGACGTCAGCAACTCGTACGGCAGTTGACTGGACAGACGGTACTTCCGTCCCCGGTCTTCCGTCGAACGGCTTGATAATGACCCGTTCACAATAGAGAGCTAAGACTCTTTGCTTCAGGCGCTCACTTGGAATGCGGATACGCCGATTCCTCCCGCTCGCCTGAACGTAAAGACCTCGCCCTTTATCCAGCCAGGATATTGGCCTGGCAAGCAAAAACCCCTCCGTGTGGAGGGGTTTTTGTATTGCGCATGAGGTACACTAATGGGATGAAATTCAAAATAGGAATAGCGGCAGTGTTCTTGATAGTAGCGTTTCTTGTTGGCGGCATAGCGTACACGACCATAAACGGAAGATCGGCGACCGATTCTTCAGAAACGGCGACCGATGTCACTTCAATCGGTAACCTCAACGCAGGAGAGGGCTACACCATAACTCCGATTCCATATGAAGACTGGCATGACTATATGCCATCTCTTGATAGGGGGGTACAGTTTTCAGCAACAGTGCCTGAGAGTGCGCGCGCCATTTTGACCTCGAAAGCTAAGCAGACACAAGAAAACCTATTAGATGATCCTTCACAGATTTCTGATTGGCTCGATCTCGCCATCGTGTATCACACGGGGAACGACTTTAATGGGGCGCGAGAGGTCTGGGAATTTCTTGTGAAAGCGATTCCAAATGACACGACCCCGTATGACAATCTTGGGAGACTCTACCACTTCGACCTCAAAGATTTTGAAAAGGCTGAGTACTACTTCAAGAAATCAATCGAGATACAGCCGAATGTCATTGGTTCCTATCTTGAACTGCACACGCTCTATGCGTACTCATACAAAACCGACACAACACTCGCCGCTGATATCTTGGAACAGGCCGCAAAACGGTTTCCGAAGGAGTCTGACCCATTGGCGTTACTGGGCACCTATTGGCGTGATAAAGGTGACAGTGCGAAAGCGCGCGCGGCGTATACGAGAGCGCTCGATAGGGCGCGCGAAGCAAATAATGTAACGCTCATCAATTCCATCGGGGAAGAACTTGCACGACTTCCAGAATAGCAATATGAAAAAGTACCTCACCCCTGCGTTTTTCAAGTTCCTCATCGTCTTTTCGCTTTTTATACTCGGGGGTTTCGCGGTCATTACCTTGGCTCAGTGAGCGTATTGCTCACTCAGCATTGCGTGTGGTACAGTAGCGGCAAGCACGACTGGAGACAGCGGGTCCTCGAAAGGGGATAATGGCGAAAGCCACCTGCCGAAGTCGGAGGAGGTCGAACTTCCTACTTACTTTTCGTGCCATTGCTCAAGTGTTTGTATTTTTACTAATACCTAGAGCCTAATAGCTAAAGCTTGACTAACGTGGCAATAACCAAAGCAAAAAAAGTATCCCTCTTAAGCTCGGCTACCGCCGCTCTTCGCGATGCGCTCTCAATCGTCTTTGTCTCGTTCAAGGGACTCACGGTCGCTGAAGTTACAGAACTTCGCGCGGCACTAAAGCAAGAGGGGGTGAAGTATACAGTGCTTAAGAAAACGCTCTTGAAGCGGGTCTTGGACGCGAAAGGCTTCACGGGCGACATGCCAGACTTGCCCGGCGAAGTAGCATTTGCCTACTTGCCCGCCGAAGCCTTGGCGAAGGAGGGTCAGGTTGATATTACTGCTCCAGCCCGAGGCTTGCAGACGTTTGTGAAGAAGTTCAAAGAGAAACTAGGCTTTCTCGGGGGCGTGCTTGAGAATAAGTATCTCACCAGGGAAGAGATCGTATCGGTCGCCACAATCCCGGCGACTCCGGTCTTACGCGGTATGTTCGTGAATATTATTAACTCCCCTATACAGCGATTGGTACTGGGACTTCATGCTATCGCAGAAAAGAAGGGAGCGTAGCGAGTAAAAAATATATGACTGATGAAATAAAGACTGCAGACGCATCCGCAGAAGTACCGGAAAAGTTTAAGAAGATTGTTGAGGAGGTTGAAAAGATGAGCGTCATGGATTTGCATGAGCTCGTGAAGGTTTTTGAGACGAAGTTTGGCGTCTCTGCAACCCCGACGCTTGCGGTCGGGGCTCCGACCCAGGATGGCGTCGGAGCCGAAGAAAAATCCGTCTTCACCGTGAAGCTGACCGACAGCGGTGCGCAAAAGATTGCCGTCATCAAGGTCGTCAAAGAGGCCCTCGCCTTGGGACTCAAGGAAGCAAAGGATCTCGTTGACGCAGCTCCTTCCGTTCTTAAAGAGGGGATGAAGAAGGAAGAGGCAAACGAGCTGAAGAAAAAAGTCGAGGGGGCAGGAGGCAAAGTTGAATTGGCTTAAGCCAATTCAACTTTGCTCGCTAAAGCATTTGCTTTGCAAATGCTCGCCCGAACAAAGTCCCAGAATCTGGGACTTTGTTTTAATTTACTCGTCGCAAGGATTCCGCTCGCGACATCGTATGTCACTCATACGAAGCAA
>CAYHYY010000009.1:0-23502 GCA_964360975.1 uncultured Candidatus Saccharibacteria bacterium
CCACACTTGGATTCTCTAGGACGGAGTACCGTCAAGAGAATCTCGGCGGTGGCCGATTCTCTGCCTAGAAAAACACCCCGATGCCGCCCGCGTCGGTGATTCTTCTGCAAGATAGCGGAAGAATATTAAAACTATTTGATATGCTTCCAGAGCCAGATGCCGACAAGCACGAGGTCGACGATAATCACGAGCCACGTGATTAAGCCAAGCAACCCGAACTCACCACTCATCATGCCGTAGCCGCCGTATCCCATCATATAAGAAAATCATACCATACTGAACACGCAACGGGTTCATCTGACGCTCCGGGATTACGCGGTATAGTGTCATTGCTATTGTTACCACCCGTGACGAACTTTGTCGCGGGTGAACTCATTTGACGCTCGGCGCGCGGTGCTCTATCTTTCGTCATGAGCATGCCTGATGTCACCAACAAAGTTCTCGCCATGAGAAGCGAGCGAAAGATGACTCAAGAAGACTTGGCTGAAAAAGCAGGCGTGACGCGCCAGACCATTATTGCCCTCGAGAAGGGGAATTACACTCCATCAGTAGCGCTCGCGATACGATTGGCTAGAATTTTCAAGTGTGCCGTGGAAGATTTATTTACGATAACCTAAATGTATGACTAACTTTATCGTTTCCGCATCACTTTTGGCATTACTTGTTCTCCTCGCGAACCCACTCGGATTCTGGATGCCGACGGCACTGGCATACATGACGGTCGCCGCTCTTGCGGTCGTGGGGGCACTCTACACAGGGTTGCTCTATAAGGAGTCGTCACGCGATGAGCGAGAGAAGGCTCTTCGTGGCTCTGCCGCACGCGTTGGCTATCTCACGGGTATTTTGATCCTGATTCTGGGGATAGCGATCCCCGTTCTTCAAGGAGGGCAACCCTCGCCATGGGTTATAGGAGCCATCGCGGCTATGGTTATTGCTCGTATCACGTCACGCGTCATTTCTGAGTAAACCAGTAATCCACAGAGGATGTAAAGTGGGCTTTACATGGTGTTTATAATCAGTACACTGGGGTTATGAATACAACAACCGTAGTATCGATTCTAGCAGTGCTCCTTATTATAGGTGGCGGTCTTTATTACAACTTCGGGTATCCGGCTGGCGAAATCATGATGGAAAAGGGTGACGCCATGGTGGAAGAAGGTGAAAAGATGATGGACAAAGGTGACGCCATGGTTAAGGAAGGCGACACCATGATGAAAGAGGGTGAGGCAATGATGGCGAAAAATACCATCACCATGAGCGCGCTCAATGCCTCCGAACAGGTTGGTAAGACTACCTTGAGCGATGTTGGTGGGAAAACGAAGGTGGTAGTTGCCATTTCTTCAGGTGCGACGGGCACGCTGCAGCCATCACATATCCACAGTGGTTCGTGTTCAGCACCCGGCGCAGTCCTGTATCCATTAAACGCGGTAGTAAACGGTGTTGCTGAAACTATGCTTGATGTATCATTGGACACTCTCGACCGCGCGCTGCCTCTCGCCGTCATGGTGCACAAATCTAAAGAGGAGGCAAAGATTTTCGTGTCTTGCGGCGATGTATCAAAGGACGCATTGGGTGGAGCGATGATGGAAAAGGCTCCTGAAGGCACGATGATGAGTACCGGCTCGTACGAGGCGTACTCGCCGGATCTGGTCGCGCCCGCCGCAGCGGCGGGCGATGTGGTTTTGTTCTTTCGAGCCTCATGGTGCCCAACCTGTCGCGCGCTTGACGCCGACATCAAGGCGAATCTCGGCAAAATTCCGAAAGGCGTTACTATTTTTGACGTAAACTACGACAACTCGACAGCGCTTAAGCAGAAGCATGGCGTCACCTATCAGCATACGCTGGTTCAGGTGGATGCCGAGGGAAATCAGATCGCCAAATGGAGCAGCACTCCGACCCTGGCTGAGCTTCTGACCAAGATCAAGTAAGATGACGCTGCTCATCGTCGCGTTTATTGCGGGGGTGTTAACCGTGTTAGCACCGTGTGTGCTCCCCATCTTGCCAGTCATTATCGGCTCCACAGCCGCGGGGAGGAGCCGATGGACGCCATACGTCGTCGTCGGTTCGCTCGCTGTCTCGGTCATCGTCTTTACCTTTGCACTGAAAGTATCAACCGCGTTTATTATGATCCCGCCCGAGGTGTGGTCATACTTGTCAGGCGGTATTCTCGCGCTCTTCGGCGTCACGCTCCTCTTTCCCGGCGTGTGGGAGACTATTCCGGGCATGAGCAAACTCTCAGTCGGGTCAAATAAGCTGTTGGGTGCCGGCTACCAAAAGAAGAGTCTGTGGGGCGATGCAGTGGTTGGCGCGGCGCTGGGGCCGATCTTCTCGACCTGTTCGCCTACTTACTTTGTGATTCTTGCCTCGGTTTTGCCGGTGAGTCTCGCGCTCGGCGCGCTCTACATCCTCGCGTATGTCGCGGGACTCTCACTGATACTCCTCCTGATCGCCCTTGTCGGCGAGCGGCTGGTGCATCGACTCGCGGGTTACGCCGACCCGCGAGGGTGGTTCAAGCGAGGGCTTGGCGTCCTCTTTATCTTACTCGGGGTCACCCTGGCGTTCGGGTTTGAGAAAACGCTTCAAGTAGTCATCCTCGACGCAGGATTCTTTGACGTGACCAAAGTTGAAGAATATTTGCTAAAAATAACCGAATGATCATGCGCCCTGAATATATTGTCGGCATCGTGCTTTTGGTCCTCGTGGGGGCAGGACTCGCGTTCCTTCCCTCGGTGCCGACGACTGACGCGATCGCTACATCAGAAAAGAAGCCAGCCATACGGTATAAAGAAATAGTGAGCCCGAGCGGATTTGTAAACACCAATGGCAGACCGGTCTCGATAGGTGAGTACGTGGGCACGAAAGTGGTCTTGCTTGAGGTGATGACCTACAGCTGTATCAACTGTCAACGGAGTTTTCCGTACGCAGTCGCATGGTATGAGAAGTACAAAGACCAGGGGCTCGTGATTATCGGCATCCATACGCCGGAGTTTGCCTTTGAGAAAAATATCGACAACGTCCGCACGGCAATGCAGAAATACAACATTACGTTTCCGGTGGTCCTCGACAACGACTATGCGACGTGGAATGCATACGGTAATCGTTTCTGGCCTCGCAAATACCTGATCGATATCAACGGCAACATTGTCTATGATCACATCGGCGAGGGCGCATACGACGAAACTGAGGCTGAGATCGTCAAAGCCCTCAATGAGCGCAAAAAGTTTTTGAAAGAGGGTGGAACAGTGACCACTCGCGGGGCATCTGCTGTTGCTGAAGTTGTTGACTTCGAGCGGGTAAAAACACCCGAAACATATTTGGGCGCTGCGCGTATACAATACTTGGCTAATGTGCCGCAGCAGTCGTGCCTTTCTGGCTCATGCTCGTATACGTTCAAAAATAAGATGCCAGAAGGGTATGAGCTTTCCGGCAAGTGGAAAACAGACAGTGAATCCACGACGCTCGAAAGCGGCGAGGGCGCTATTCGTATTGCGTTCACCGCGGACAAAGTAAATCTTGTCGCCGGTACCATGGGTAAGCCGGTACGCGCGGTTGTGCTTGTCGACGGAGTAGCGCATGCGGAAGTAACGATAGCTTCGCATGATTTGTATAATCTCGTTGACCTCAAGGGAGCGTATGGCACCCACGTTATGGAAATTCAGTTTATTGATCCGGGCGTTTCAGCATTTGCATTCACTTTTGGATAACCATGAAAACCGAAATAGCAGTATTTGGCGGTGGATGCTTCTGGTGCACTGAAGCAGTCTTCAAAATGTTAAAGGGAGTTGTCTCAGTGGTACCGGGATACTCCGGTGGAAGCAAGCAAAACCCTACATACGAAGCTGTCTGCAATGGCGATACGGGACATGCGGAAGTAGCGCGCGTTGAATATGATCCAGAGCTTGTCGCGTACCAGGATCTCCTCACGGTATTTTTTGGTTCGCATGACCCCACGACGGTAAATCGACAGGGGAAAGATGTGGGAACGCAGTACCGTTCCATAATCTTTCATACAACCGCAGAGCAGAAAGTTTCTGCAGAAAAGTTCATTCAGGATGCCAATGCATCAAACAAAATGGGAGCTCCTATCGTCACCGAGCTTGAACCTCTCAAGGAATTTTACGAAGCTGAAGACTACCACAAAGACTATTTCGCAAGGAATCCTGGAAACACCTATTGCTCGCTCGTCATTAATCCGAAACTTGAAAAGGTACAGGAGCAGTACGCCGCGCTCTTGAATGACGCCTCCAGGCGAAAATAGTTTTTGAGACACGGAATCTTGATTTTGCTATACTCGGCGGGTAAGAGAGAGCATACATGAACGGGAAAATCGGTATGGTGTTCGGCGTCTTTGATGGGCTTCATGCGGGGCATCAGCATTTCTTAAAAGCGGCTGCATCGAAAACAGAAAAACTGATCGTGGTCGTCACTCGTGACGACGTTTCATATAACCGAAAGGGATTCAAACCGCAACGTGGGGAACTTGAGCGGGTAAAGGCACTCAAAGCATTCGATCCAAGCTTTACCGTCGTCCTCGGCGATTTGCACGACGATGATTGGCACGTCGTTGACGAATACGACCCCGAGCGCATATTCCTTGGCTATGACCAGGGCGAGATTGGCGAAGCACTGAGAAAGATGGGGATTCCCTATACGTTTCTCGATGCGTACCGGGCAACGGAGTTCAAATCAAGCATCATCAACGCCCCGCGGGAGGGTAGTTGACGGCTGAGGCGAAGGAGCGTATACTTTTCTTTCAAATGGCTACGTCATTTGAAAACAGAGTCTCATACACCCGCCGGGGTGTATTTTTTTGTCTATGCGTCTCACACTGGTAAACGGAATGAGTTTCGAGGGAGAAAGCTTCGGCGCCCCCGTTTCAACATCAGGGGAAGTAGTTTTCAATACAGGGATGGTTGGATACGTCGAAGGATTCACTGATCCCTCCTATGCGGGGCAAATTGTGGTTGCGACCTATCCCTTGGTTGGTAATTACGGCGTTCCTGAACGCCGTTTTTTTGAGTCTGAAAAAATACAGATTGCCGGTTTAGTGGTTTCCGAGTATAGCGAACAGTACTCCCACTACAGAGCGAAACAGTCACTTGCCAACTGGCTGAAGATCTCCAAGGTCCCCGCCATAACAGGGGTTGATACACGCGCCATAACAAAGATACTTCGCGAGAAGGGAGTGATGCTCGGCCAATTAACACATTCAGGAAAGCCGCGCGCGCTCCATAATCCGAACGATGAGCATCTTGTCGCGCGTGTTTCGATAAAAAGAAAAAAAACCTATGGATCAGGCGCCATGCGCATTCTTCTCGTGGACTGTGGCGCCAAAGAAAACATCATCCGCTCCCTTGTGTCCCGCGGCGTAACGGTCATACGAGTGCCGTGGGACTACGATTTTTCTAAAGAACGCTACGATGGACTCCTTATATCAAATGGGCCGGGCGACCCGACGATGTGCGGCGAGACCATACAGAATGTCGCGAAGGCATATAAAAGGAAGAAGCCAATATTAGGAATATGCCTTGGCATCCAGATCATGGCGCTCGCGGCGGGAGGCAAAACCTATAAATTGAAGTACGGACATCGGTCGCAAAATCAGCCAGCAATTGATGTCACGAATAACGCAAAACGCTGCTACATAACTTCTCAGAATCACGGCTATGCGGTTGACGCGGAGTCACTTCCGAAAGAGTGGCAGGTATGGATGAAGAATGGAAACGATGCCTCTCTTGAGGGTATGCGACACGCCAAGCTCCCTTATTCGGCGGTGCAGTTCCACCCTGAGGCGTCACCAGGACCCACCGATACCGCATGGATTTTCGACGAATTCATAAAGACGGTGGAGCACTCAAAGAAAAGAAAATGAAAACGAAACTTAAGAAAGTTCTGCTCCTCGGTTCTGGAGGACTCCGCATTGGGCAGGCCGGTGAGTTTGACTACTCGGGTTCACAAGCAATCAAGGCGTTGAAAGAAGAGGGGATCAAGGTAATACTGCTGAATCCAAATATCGCGACGGTGCAGACCGATAAGGGGCTTGCCGATCGCGTGTACTTTTTGCCCCTGACACTCCCGTTTGCGACAGAGGTCATACGGAAGGAACGACCAGAGGCAATCCTGCTCTCTTTTGGTGGACAAACTGCACTCAATCTAGGACTCGCACTCGATGAGCAGGGAGTTTTGAAGAAGTATGGTGTAAAAGTTCTTGGCACATCGGTAAAGACAATTCGAAATACTGAAGATAGGGAACTATTCGTCAAGCGACTGCAGGAAATCGGCGTGAAGAGTGCAAAAAGTCATGCGGTTCTGAATGTGCATGATGCTCTCAAGGCGGCGCGCGAAATAGGGTATCCCGTGATGACTCGTTCTGGGTTCGCACTCGGTGGGCTTGGCTCTGGTGTCGTCCGGGATGAAGCAGCATTGCGTGAAAAACTGAGCGAGGTATTTCACACCGTGCAGCAGGTTTTGATAGAAGAATATCTTGAGGGATGGAAGGAGATTGAGTATGAAGTGGTGCGTGACCGGTTCGATAACTGTGTCACGGTCTGCAATATGGAAAACATTGATCCGATGGGAATCCATACGGGAGAGAGTATGGTTATCGCGCCCTCTCAAACGCTCAACAATGAGGAGTATCACCGGCTTCGTGAGATAGCGATACGGACCATTCGTCACCTTGGTGTCGTCGGTGAGTGCAACATTCAGTACGCACTGAATCCAAAGAATGGCGACTACCGGGTCATTGAAGTAAATGCGCGGCTCTCACGTTCGTCAGCGCTCGCCTCAAAGGCGACGGGGTACCCGCTCGCGTTTGTTGCTGCCAAGCTCGCACTGGGCTATGCGCTGGTCGAATTAAAAAACACCATCACTGGAATCACCACTGCAGATTTCGAGCCGGCGCTCGATTATGTAGTGCTCAAAATTCCACGTTGGGATCTCGCGAAGTTTGAGCACGCTGCATCAAAAATTGGTACGGAGATGAAATCAGTAGGGGAGGTTATGGCAATCGGGCGATCCTTTGAAGAAGTGTTTCAAAAGGCACTCCGCATGCTTGCAATCGGGGCGGACGGTTTCACCGCGCAACGGAGCAAAAATTTCAAGGTGCCGGAATATTTGAAAGAGATCAAGGAACCTACGACTCGCCGCGTATTTGCGCTGGCTGAAGCGCTCCGTGCGAATGTGTCCGTCGAAAGAATACACAAGCTATCCGGCATACATCCGTGGTTTCTCGAAAAAATGAAAAACATCGTCGTCATGGAGCGCGCAGTGAAACGAAATGGTCTCAAGAAGACGCAGTTTATTGCAGCCAAAAAATTAGGATTTTCTGATGTGCAGCTCGCCACCATTTCTGGGAAGACAGAAAGCGCGGTGAGAGCGCAGCGGAAAAAATTTGGAATCACGCCCTGTATAAAGCAAATTGATACGCTGGCAGGAGAGTTCCCGGCGGACACAAACTATCTCTATCTCACCTATCACGGATCGACCAACGACATACAGCCGGGAGGGAAAAGCGTCGTCGTGCTTGGCTCAGGTCCCTACTGTATTGGATCGTCAGTGGAATTTGACTGGTCATCAGTGCAAGCGCTGAAAACACTTTCGCAGGCGAAGTACGAGACGATAATGATCAACTACAATCCTGAGACCGTCTCGACTGACTACGATATGTCTGACCGTCTCTACTTCGAGGAGTTGTCACTCGAGCGAGTGCTCGACATTGTTGAGTTCGAATCGCCAGAAGGAGTCGTCGTCTCGATGGGGGGTCAGATTCCTAATAATCTTGCGCTTCCGCTTCACGCGCACGGCGTGAAGATTCTGGGAACCAATCCGGAGGACATTGATCGCGCTGAAGACAGAAATGTGTTTTCAGCGCTTCTGGACAGACTCCATATTGATCAACCAGCGTGGGTTGAGTTATCGACAAAAAAAGAAGCGGCGCGCGCAGCTGGTAAACTCGGCTACCCGGTCTTAGTGCGACCCTCATACGTTTTGTCCGGTGCGGCGATGAGTGTCGCCTTTACGGAAAATTCGCTCATGCGATTTCTGGAGCGCGCCACGACCGCATCCTCGGATCATCCAATCGTTATCTCAAAATTTGTTGAGAATGCGCGCGAAATCGAGATTGACGGTGTTGCAAAGAAGGGAAGTCTCGTGGCATACGCAATCTCTGAGCATGTTGAAAATGCGGGGACCCATTCTGGAGACGCGACCATCGTGCTGCCTCCCCAGAAAACCTATCTGGAGACGGTGCGACGAGCCAAACAGATTACACGCGCGATCATAAAAGAGCTAAAAATTACCGGTCCATTCAATATTCAATTTTTGGCAAAGGAGAACCGGCTCCAGGTCATCGAGTGCAATGTCCGAGCATCGCGCAGTTTTCCATTCGTTTCAAAGGTAACGGGTATGAATTTTATTGACATTGCAATGAGAGCCCAGCTCGGCAAAGACGTTTCATCATCGCAGCGAACGCTTGATCTCGATCACATTGCGGTCAAGTCGCCGCAGTTTTCATACGGGCGCATTAAGGGCGTCGATCCAATTCTCTATGTGGAGATGGCGTCAACCGGAGAAGTTGCTGCGTTTGGAGATAGTTACCACGAGGCGCTTCTGAAATCAATGCTCTCTGCGGGATTTCGTCTTCCAAAAAAGAACATCCTGGTTTCACTCGGGAAAGAAGAAAACAAAGTGAAATTGCTGGATTCGATGCAGATCTTATCGCAACTCGGCTACCATCTGTTTGCGACCGAACACACTGCCGATTTTTTAAGAGAACACGGTATTTCATCCAGTCGTGTTAATAAAATTTCATCCGGCGGTGAACCGAATGTTCTCTCACTCTTAAATGGAGGTTCCATTGATTTCATCATCAATATTCCCGCGCGCGGCATGGAACGTGAATCCACAAACCAGAAGGGAAAGTTTACTGACGGTTTCTTGATTAGAAGAAAAGCGGTTGATCTCGACATTCCGCTCATTACTAACCGCCAACTTGCCGAAGCGTTTGTCATTGCGCTTGAAGACATGAAGAAAGGAAAATTAGCAGCGAAAGCGTGGGATGAATATATACGCTAAAGAATCATCCGAGAGGATGTATAATCTGCAACAGTATGAGCAACATGTATGCCAAGAAATATTAAAGAATGGTTCATGCTCGTCGTGTCATTGGTGCTCGCGCACGGAGCAGGTGTTGTTGGCGCAGTGTTTACCGTGATGTCGGTCGCCACGTGGTATGCGTTTATCGAGAAGCCGGATTTCGCGCCGCCTGATTACCTGTTTCTTCCAGTGTGGCTCTTCTTGTATACACTCATGGCGTTCGCGTTTTATCTCGTGTGGCGTGAGAGCACCTGGCGGACAGATGTCAGATGGGGGATTCGTTGGTACGTTGTGCAGCTCATGCTGAACGCGCTGTGGTCAATACTATTTTTTGGCCTGCAAAACCCTGCGTATGGACTCATTGACATTTCGGCGCTCTTTGTAGCAATCGCCGTGACGATGGTCTACTTCTTTCGCGTCTCGAAGGTGGCCGGGTGGCTCATGGCTCCCTATCTTCTCTGGGTAGGGTTTGCGGGTATCCTCAATTACGTGGTTTGGATACTGAACTAGAGTTATTCACGCTAGCCCTTGATTTGGTCCTCTGGAAGCGCTATATATAAGGACAACGGCGTTGCGCCTCGAAGGACCCTCACGGCCTTTCCCCGCACAATCCGCTATACGGGATAGCTTTTGGGCTAAGCCCTGGGTCGAAATTTATCAATTCAATGAACTCGTAAATGTATGACGGAAACGACGAGACATATGAGCGGGAAAATTCTACTCGCAATGGATCGCCCAGCAGGAGTACCACCGAATTACGCGTTTTGCTACAAGTGTCACGACTGGTATCCTCCAGGGCATTCACATGCTAGACCGATAAGCTAATATAGCTGTATGCAAATGAGGTATGCCCACAAGGGCATACCAAAATCGAAAAGGACTCTTCGGAAGAAGGGTTTTTTTAATGTCAGCAAGTTTGTTATACTGCGCAAATAAAACATTCGATCATGACCACGCATGAAATCGCGGCAAAACTCGTTGAAGAGGTGAAAGGAATTCTTGCCGCAGACGAATCAAACGCTACGTGCGAAAAAAGATTCGCCACGATCCAAACGCCGTGCACCGAGGATACGCGCCGGCAGTATCGAGAACTTTTATTAACGGCGCCTGGCATCGAAGAAAAACTTTCCGGCGTTATTCTTTTTGATGAGACTATTCGGCAGTCCACAGCTGATGGCACGCCATTTCACGAAGTCTTGTCCGCAAAAAATATTCTCGTTGGCATTAAAGTAGATCAGGGATTGGAAGAAGATTCTGGTAACCCCAACGGAAAAGTAACGAAGGGTTTAGAAGGACTTGATCAAAGACTGCAAGAATACAAGTCGCTTGCCGCGAGTTTCGCTAAGTGGCGCGCGGTGGCGCAAGTGAACAAAGGCTCCGGTGATAGCTCAACGATGGAAAATGCAGCGCGTCTTGCGGCGTATGCGGAAATTTGTTTGGCAAAAGGCATCGTTCCGATTATTGAACCGGAAGTACTCATTGAAGGATCACACACGGCCGCGCAAGCTGAGGATGCGTTGGTCGAGACTTTGGCCGTTGTTTTTGATGCACTGGATGCGAAAAACGTCGATGTGAAGGGCGTCATTCTTAAGACTTCTATGGCAGTTACGGGAAAGGAGAATCCGATGAAGGCGGAACCGCTCGAGGTAGCTGAACGTACGGTGCGTGCGCTTAAAGCGACCGTGCCAGACAACATTGGGGGTGTTGTATTTCTCTCAGGCGGTCAGATGCCTGAGGAGGCGACTGCAAATTTAAATGAAATAGCGCGCATGGAACCGCTTCCGTGGCCGCTCACCTTTTCATTTGCGCGCGCGCTGCAAGAGCCAGCGCTTGCAGTGTGGATGGGTCGCCCTGACAACGTCGCTGAGGCGCAAAGCGCCTTCTTGAAAAGACTTTCATTGGTTTGTCTTGCGCAGAGCGGTGGGTATGCTCCCTCCATGGAGCAGCTCTAGCCATTTCGCTTCAGTTTGATTATTGCTGTCATAGTTTATTTTCACCGCTCCACGATTTTTTTTCCGCGCAGGCGGCTTATGTAAGCTGATATTCGGGATTCATTAATTTGTCAAATTGACATGTAGAATTTTGCATTGTATTGCATTTTTATCCACACGCGTTTTATAAATGCTACGTGAATGAGGGGGGTAGAATGGACCTTACCTCTGATTGAATTCTTTTTTCGGTCGCCGCGTATGCATTCGGTCACGAAAGAGAGGGGAGAGCCTCAGCCGGATTACTAAAAAGCAGGAATGAGAAGATTATCAGTCGCCACGCGCGATTCATACGGACGACCATGACAACACTGCAGAAAATTCGAAAGAGAAATGGTTCCATCGCGGATTTCGATCACGTAAAAATTGTTTCCGCAGTCAAAAAAGCATTCTTTGAAGTTCTCAATGATCCCCATGAGGCAGACACGAATGCAATAGGTGCATTAGTTTCGTCTGCGGTGAGGCTTCGCTACGCGGGCACAGCGCAGATACCGTCGGTTGAGGAAGTGCAGGATTTGGTTGAGCGAGCGCTCATGGAGCGCGGCTACTTTGATGTCGCGAAATCCTACATCATTTATCGCTACGAGCACGCAAAGATTCGGGAAGTTGAGCGCGAGGAAATTGTAAAGAAAATTGAAGAACGCGGACTTCTTGTGTTGAAGAAAAACGGTGAGCGCGAGATATTTTCTGTTGAAAAAATTCGAAAGAATATTGAGATAAGTATTCTTCCTGGACATGCTGGCGCAATTGATATTGACGCGGTCGTGCAGCAAGTGCAGCGGGAAGTGTATGACGGCATTACCACGGCGGAAATTGACCGAACGCTTATCATGGTCGCGCGCTCAATGATTGAGCGCGATCCCGCATACAATCAGCTCGCGGCGCAACTTCTTTTGAACACTATTTATGAAGATGTGTTGAAGGAGGATTCAATTTCTATTGCATCTCCTAACTTTGATGCAACGTATCGAACGGCATTTATGACGAACATAAGGCGCGCGGTGGGAAAACATCTCCTCGATGAACGTATGCTCTCGTTTGATTTGAAGAAACTTGCAGCAGCATTACTGCCGGAGCGTGATCGGCTGTTGAAATACATGGGTGTGGCAACGCTCTCTGATCGGTACTTTCTTGCCGATCGGGTTAACAAAGAACCCTTTGAGGTGCCGCAATTTTTCTGGATGCGTGTCGCGATGGGTCTCGCGCTTAATGAAAAAGAGAACCGTGAAGCGTGGGTAATCCGCTTCTACGAAATGGTATCGAGCCTGCGCTATGTTCCCGCGACGCCGACTCTGTTCCACTCGGGAACGCCGGTCTCGCAACTTTCTTCGTGCTACCTCAATACTGTTGAGGACGATCTCGAGCACATATTTAAGGTGTATGGCGATAACGCGCAGATGTCGAAGTGGGCAGGTGGCATTGGCACTGATTGGACAAATATTCGTGGCACCGGATCTGTCATAAAGAAGGCGGGTATAACCTCTCAGGGAGTTATACCGTTCTTAAAGATAGCGAACGATGTCACGGTGGCTATAAACCGTTCTGGGAGGAGGCGTGGGGCAACGGCCGTGTACCTAGAGTCATGGCACTACGATATAGAGGATTTTCTCGAACTCCGCAAGAATACGGGTGATGAGAGACGAAGGACACATGACATGAACACGGCGAATTGGATCCCTGACCTCTTCATGAAGCGCGTTCGGGAGGACGGGCAGTGGACCTTATTCTCACCGGATGAAGTACCCGAACTCCACCATATATTCGGCAGGAAATTTGAAGAAGCATACATCAAGTATGAATTAATGGCAGACGAAGGAAAGATTCGCCTGTTTAAGCGAATGAAAGCAACCGATCTCTGGAAAAAAATGCTCTCGATGCTCTACGAAACGGGACATCCATGGATGACCTTTAAGGATCCATCAAACATCCGCAGCCCACAGGATCATGTTGGTGTCGTGCATAATTCTAATCTCTGCACAGAAATTATTTTGAACACCTCGAAGAACGAGACTGCGGTCTGTAACCTTGGTTGGATAAATTTTGCGGTGCATGTCACCAATGGAAGATTTGATACCGAAAAGGTAAGGGAGACGGTGACGGTCGCGATGCGCATGCTCGATAATGTGATTGACTTGAATTTTTATCCGACCATAGAGGGACGCACGTCGAACGCTCGCCATCGCCCGGTCGGACTTGGTGTCGGTGGGTTTCAAGACGCGCTCTATCAGCTTGATATTGAGTTTTCATCGGAGCGCTGTGTTGCGTTTGCGGATGAAAGCCAGGAGCTTATCTCGTACTATGCGATACTCGGTTCTGCAGAGCTCGCCAAGGAGCGCGGAGCGTACGAAACATTTCCCGGCTCGAAGTGGGATCGCGGCATTCTTCCTGTTGACACCATAGCGCTCTTGGAACAAGAGCGCGGTGAATCAATAGAGGTATCACGTGAGTCGAGGCTCGATTGGGGATTGGTACGCGATACCGTCAAAAAGTACGGCATGCGCAATTCCAACACGATGGCTATCGCGCCAACCGCATCGACTTCAAATATTGTCGGCGCGGTGCCGACGATTGAGCCGCTCTACAAGAATATTTTTGTCGAGTCAAATATCAGCGGTGATTTCACGGTCGTGAATCCGTATCTCGTTGAAGACCTGAAGAAACTTAATCTCTGGAATGATGAGATGCTCAATGAACTGAAATTCCAGGATGGTTCCATAGCAAAGATTGCAGGAATTCCAGATGCACTGAAGAGCAAATATAAGGAGACCTTTGAGATTGATATGCACTGGCTCATTCGTGCAGCCGCGTATCGCGGCAAGTGGATTGATCAGGCACAGTCGCTGAATATATTCTTCCGTGGTACGTCGGGGAAGGATCTCTCTGAAATTTACCAATACGCATGGCGTATGGGGGTCAAGACAACCTACTACTTGCGCACGCTCGCGGCGACGCAAGTGGAGAAATCAACGGTTTCTACTGAGCAATTTGGTTCAACCCACAAGCGGGATGAGTCAAGTAATTCGCCCGTTGCCTTCGGAACATCTGCTCCAACGGTGAACTCGGTCACGTTGGTGCCGCAATCACAACCAATAATGAACACGGTTTCCTCAATGCAGCCTGATGCGTACGGAGGCGTTGGTGCCGCAATTGCGCCGCCTCATTATGTCCTGCATCGGTCCTCGGCGGACGTTATTTGTGAGAGTTGCCAATGAGGGAGTAAACAAGATTCCAAAAAAATCATACATAAAAGATGAAAAGAAAAATGTTAATTAACCCCGGCATTGACTCGAACCGCTCCTATTGTTTTCTGTTTATCGTTTAATATTTACGTTATGTCCATTCAGAAGCACGCCGGTCCGGTCGATGTCAATCAGCGACGAATAATAAACGGCGCTGAAGCCGATGTGATTCAACTCTATCCGATGAAACACAAGTTTGCATGGGAGTACTACAACAATGCTAACGCAAACCATTGGCTTCCTACGGAAATCTCAATGCAATTGGACATTGAGCAGTGGAAGTCTCCCACAGCGCTGACCTTGGACGAGCGTTCCGCGTTTGAAACAGTCCTGGGATTTTTTACGACCGCTGACTCTATTGCGGCGAACAATATCGTCATGGCCTTCTACAAGCACGTGACATCGCCTGAAATTCGCATGTATCTTCTGCGACAGGCATACGAGGAAGCAGTCCACACGCACTCGTATCAGTACATCGTGGAGTCCCTGGGCATGAACGAGGCGAAGATATTCAACATGTACCGGGAGGTGGATGCCATCTTCGACAAGCAAGAATTTATTCTCTCCTTCAATGAAGGTATTTTTGACGGAAATTTCAAGACAGGAACTTTTGCAGCTGATCAGAAATTTTTAGAGAACTGGTGTGTGTTCTCGCTTATCCTCGAGGGAATCTTTTTCTACTCATCGTTCGCCGTCGTGTTTGGCTTCCAGCGTCAGAACAAGCTCACCGGCTCCGCTGAACAAATTCAGTACATCATGCGTGATGAGTCCATGCATTTGAATTTCGGCATCGAAATCATCAATGCGCTGAAGATTGAGAACCCAGAGCTTTGGACGCCTGACTTTCAGGCGCGCATTATTGATCTGGTGCGAAAGGCAACGGTGCTTGAGTACACCTATGCACGGGAAGTATTTCCAACGGGGATATTCGGATTAAATGCGGACGGATTCAAGCAGTACATTGAACACATAGCTGATCGCCGGCTCCAGAGGGTAGGGCTTCCTATGCAGTACGGGGTTACGAACCCATTCCCATGGATGAGCGAGGCCATTGACCTTTCGAAGAAAAAGAACTTCTTTGAAACCCGCGTCACCGAATACAAGACCGGCGGTGCACTAAATTGGTAGATGGTATATATGCCTGGACAAGAACCCAAGTATGAACTGACCGGTAGGTTGGAGCCAGGAGAAGGCACAAGGCTCTCAGCCGATAAAGTGGTGGAGGGTACTCCTGAAAATCACGTCCAACAGGTTAAAGAAATTTATTTTCGCAAGGGTGCGTTAAAAGGAACAAGGCTTAAGATTAGTGAAGTAGCCTTTGTATCCTATGCCGATAGAAAACCATTGGCGATTTTTGTGACAAGGAAAGATGAAGTTAAAAAGAGTGATTGGCAAAGTATGCGTCAGGCAGTGATAGACGCCATTAACAATCACCGTGACTATTCGGCGAAAGTGAAAACGGATGACACCATTCTCGTTGGACTAAAATCAGAGCGCGAACCGCAGGAATAAGGAGAAAATTCTTAAAGCGGCGTGTAAAAATGAAGCGGAAAATGCGACGTGCTCCGTCCTTGTCACCAAGGACGGAGTGATGGTAAAGGCAGTTGGAAATTGCAAGAGCGGCAGATGTGATAACTTACGATAGTTAGTTTCAGGAGAAAAATTTGCGAATGCATAATTTTTAATAAAGTCAAATCTCCTAGAACCTAGGAGCTATTTCTGTCATACTGCCGTAATGATCTCAATTTTTCGGAAACAGAAAGACGAGAACCAACTCATTCTCTACAACACGCTTGGGAGGAAGAAAGAGCCGTTCATCCCCTTGAAAGGCAAGTATGTTGGCATGTATACCTGCGGACCAACGGTCTACAACTACGCGCACATAGGGAATTTGCGGGCGTATGTGTCTGCCGACGTATGGCGACGCACGCTCGAGTACGCGGGGTATGAGGTGAAACAGATAATCAATATTACTGATGTCGGCCATTTGGTAGGTGACGGCGACGAGGGGGAGGACAAGATGACCGCAGGCTTGAAGCGTGAAGGCATGGAACTGACATTGGCAAACATGAAGATTCTTGCAGAGAAGTACGCGTCTGCTTTCGTCGAAGATCTGAAGGAATTGAACGTTCAGCTGCCTTTTGCATTCCCGCGCGCCTCAGAACATGTCCCTGAACAAATTGCGTACGTCGAGACACTCCTCGCGAAGGGGTACGCGTATGCCGCAAGCGATGGCGTGTACTTTGATACGAAGAAATTTCCGAAGTACGGCATTCTCGGCGGCAGTTCTTCAGCAGAACATTCTCGAATTGGAGTGTCGAGCGATAAGCATGACGCGCGCGATTTCCTTTTGTGGCGTTTCGATTCTGTAGCGGGGTGGGACTCCCCGTGGGGGAAGGGATTCCCGGGCTGGCATATCGAGTGCACCGTGATGGCGAGCAAGCACCTCGGTAAGTCTTTCGATATTCATACGGGAGGCGTTGATCATATTGCGGTGCACCACAACAATGAAATTGCACAGGCCGAGGCAATCTCAGGAAGGCAATTCGTACAATATTGGATACACACAGAATTTCTGCTTATTGATAGCCAAAAAATTTCAAAATCTTTGGGCAACACGATTACGCTCGCGCAATTGAAAGACAGAGGCATTTCACCCCTCGCGTATCGCTACTGGCTCCTGACCGCTCACTATCGGCAGCAATTAAATTTTACGTGGGAGGCAGTTGAGGCAGCGCAAACCGCATTGAAGCGCGCGCTCCGCGTATTCACTGACCTGAAACAAAATAGCGCGAATGGTAACGGGCTCATCAGCGAAGCATATCGAGAGCGTTTCAAGGGCGCGTTGAATGCCGATCTGAATACCCCTGAAGCGATAGCAATCATGTGGGAGCTCATTAAGGACGATACCGTTTTGCCGCTACAGAAGCGGGCAACGCTACTGGATTTCGATCGGGTGCTCGCCATTGGATTGTCCGGATCGGATACCGAGCGCATGGGCAAGGTACGCGTCGTCTCTGAGGAGGAAATTCCTGGCGACATTAAGTCGCTGCTTGAGAGGCGCGAGGAGGCTCGAGGAACTCAAGACTGGGCTGGCGCAGATTCTTTAAGAAAGGAAATTGAATCCCACGGCTTTACCATTGAAGATTCTCCCGAGGGGCCTACAGTTCGAAAAGATGATGCCCCTCGAGAAGGATAGGGGTATCCTCAACGGTCTCATTTCGGCATGGTATTCTAGAGGGGTATAAACTTGTAACACGTATGAGTCAAAAACAAATTCAGATAATTATTATTCTCGCTGTACTTGTTGTAATAATCTTTATGGCACTAGGTTTCTTTGGGTTCGGAGGCTTTCCAGCGACAGGAGGTTTATCGGGGGACGTTACAGGGCAGTCGTTGGTAGATGAACTGCAGGCCTCGGGGACGGTCACCGAGTTGCGCATAGAGGAAATTGCGCCGGGCACAGGTGAGTGGGCAAAAGCAGGTGATTTGGTCACCGTCAATTACACAGGACTCTTGCCTGACGGAACGGTTTTTGATGCATCATCACGTCATGGTCAGCCGTTTTCGTTTACCCTGGGGCAAGGTCAGGTCATTCAGGGTTGGGAGCAGGGACTTCTGGGCATGAAGAAGGGTGAACGTCGCCTCATAGCGATACCGCCATCCTTGGGTTACGGCGCAAATGCAGTTGGTGCCATTCCCGCAAATTCGACGCTGATTTTTGAGGTAGAGCTTCTGGATATCTCCACGACGAGGGAGACCATGACGGCTGAATAGCCCGAATGCAGAAGGGGCCGATCTCTTTTACGATTCAACACGCGTCCCCCTCGGGGGCGCGTGTTGGTTTAGTAACGACGCCGCATGGTTCCTTCAAAACGCCCGCTTTCGTACCCGTAGGAACCAAAGCGACGGTTAAGGCAGTTTTGCCAGACGATTTAATTCGACTCGCGAACGTGGAAGTAGTTCTCGGCAATACATACCACCTGCATTTGCAGCCTGGAGATGAGCTCATTAGAGATGCAGGGGGTTTGCATCGCTTCATGAACTGGCATGGTCCTCTCGTTACTGATTCCGGAGGATTTCAGGTCTTTTCACTCGGTGCCGCATTTGGCAAAGGAATAACAAAATTCATGGGTGAGCGTGATGGCAGAACCACCGATCTTGCCGTCTATGACGACGATCTTGCCTCACAGCATGGCAAGCTTGCAACCGTTGACGACGAAGGGGTAACGTTTACGTCACATATCGATGGATCGCTCCATCGATTCACACCGGAGCGATCTGTAGAAATTCAGCACCATTTAGGCGCAGACATTTTTTTTGCTTTTGATGAGCCCACGTCACCGAATGCGTCGCGCGAATATCAAATTGAAGCGATGGACAGGACGCACCGTTGGGCAGCGCGAAGTCTCAAAGCGCATCGCACGAATGTTACCGCACAGAAAAATCAGGCACTCTTCGGCATTGTGCAGGGCGGACCGCATCCAGATTTGCGCGCGCGTTCCGCAAAAGAAATCGGTTCCATGCCCTTCGATGGTTTTGGTATTGGAGGCTCGTACAGCAAGGCCGAACTGGAAGTTGCTCTGAAGAGCGCCATTGATCCCTTGCCCAAAGCGTTACCACGGCATCTTTTGGGAATTGGTGAGCCCGAAGATATTTTTGAAGGCGTCGCACGCGGCATTGATATGTTTGATTGTGTCCAGCCAACAAGACTTGCAAGAACTGGCGTTATCTATACGGCGCGAGGAAAAGTTAATTTGTATCTCGAAAAATACATCCGCGATTTCAGCCCACTCGACACGGAGACGGGCGGTCCTATGAGCAACCAATTTACGAAAGCATATGTTGCCCATCTATTTCGTTCAAAGGAAATGTTGGCCGCCACTATCGCCACAATTCACAACCTCTATTTCATGACAAAGCTTATGTGTGATATTCGAGACTCTATTCAGCATGGCTCCTTCGATTCTTTCCGAAAGATTTTTTTTAATCAGTATTTGGTATAGTGCTTCAGAAATGAAATTTAAGCTTACCTCTGAATACGAGCCTGCAGGCGACCAGCCTGCAGCACTGGAGGCTCTGGTGAAAGGGCTTACCTATGGGGAACGGCACCAGACCTTGCTTGGCGTGACTGGTTCAGGGAAGACTTTTACCGTCGCCAATGTCATTCAGAAAATACAAAAGCCGACGCTCGTCATTGCACACAACAAAACACTTGCCGCGCAATTAACCCAGGAGTACCGTGAGTTTTTTCCTGAAAATGCAGTTCATTATTTCGTTTCATACTATGATTATTACCAACCTGAAGCGTACGTGCCGCACTCTGATACGTATATTGAGAAGGAAGCGCAGATTAACGAAGAAATAGATCGTCTGCGACATGCATCCACGCAAGCTCTTCTCACTCGGGATGATGTCATTATCGTCGCTTCAGTTTCTGCTATCTACGGTCTTGGTTCACCTGAAGAGTATGAGAAAGTCCACAAGAAAGTCGCCGTCGGGCAAGCATTCGATCGATCTGCATTTATTCGGACTATGGTCGGTCTACAATTTGAGCGTACAAGCGCAGACTTGTCGCCAGGGACGTTTCGAGCAGTTGGCCCAATGGTCGAAGTGATGCCGGTAAATGAATATTATATTTATCGTATTCAGCCCGTTGCAGGAAAAGTTTCAAAAATAACGAAACTTGACGCAGTATCAAGGGCGATTGTCGCCGAGCCCAAAGAGTTTTTCATTTTCCCCGCGAAACACTATGTGACACCTGAAGAGGATCGGGGGCGAGCAATCGCGGATATAGAGGCAGAGCTAGAAATACAATTAAAACAATTTGAAAAAGAGGGGAAACTCTTGGAGGCGGAGCGCTTGAAGCGTCGCACCAAGTATGATCTGGCGCTCATACGAGAAATTGGATACTGCAACGGTATCGAAAACTACTCGCGCCACTTTGATGGTCGCTCGCCAGGGGAACCGCCGTATACGTTGCTGTCATATTTCCCGCACACAAAGGCTGGAAAACCTGATTTTCTGACGATCATCGATGAATCGCACGTCACGGTGCCGCAGTTAGGTGGAATGTACGCTGGCGATCAATCGAGGAAAAGGACGCTCATTGAGCATGGATTTCGATTGCCGTCTGCCGCAGACAATCGACCATTAAATTTCGAAGAGTTTGAGGAGCGGGTCGGGCAGGTAATTTACACTTCAGCGACGCCAGGTCCGTACGAGCTTGATAAATCAGGAAAGCCTATAGAGCAAGTTATTCGTCCAACGGGACTCATTGATCCAGAAATCATCATGCGATCCTTGTCCGGTGATGCTCAACCCTCCATATATGGAGGGCAGGTACAAGATTTTATTCATGAAACCGAACAGGTGGTTCATGGCGGCGGGCGTGTCTTGGTGACGACGCTCACCAAGAAGATGGCAGAAGATCTATCAGAGTTTCTCAAAGGTAGTGGGGTAAAGGCCGAGTACATTCACTCCGACGTGAAGACTATTGAGCGTATTACTATCTTGACGCAATTTCGAAAAGGCGTGTTTGATTGTTTGGTTGGTGTTAACCTCCTGCGAGAAGGGCTCGATCTGCCTGAAGTTGAGCTCGTCGGAATTCTTGATGCTGACAAGGAAGGATTTCTTCGCTCAGAAACAGCGTTGATTCAGACGATTGGGCGCGCCGCGCGGAATGTAAAAGGGAGAGTCATTTTGTATGCAGACCAGATGACCGGCTCATTGGAGCGTGCAGTCAAGGAGACCAACCGCAGACGCGCGATTCAAATTGCATACAATGAGAAGCACGGCATAACGCCGACTACTATAAAGAAAAATATTAAGGACATTACGGAAACGCTCCAAGCAGAACGATCGGCTGCCATAGACTTAATTATGTCGGTCGATGCGGCGCGCGCTGCTGACCCGAAGGAGTTACAGAAGCTCATCAGCGAGCGGCGAGCGGCGATGAGCGATGCGGTAGAAATGCTCGATTTCGAGACAGCAGCACTTATCAGGGATGAAATCATCAAGCTCGAGGAGAAATTGCCTAAAGAGTCCACAAAACGTCTGAAGACCAGGCGCGTAGCAAGAGATAGACGTTGACAACTTGTACGGGAGGAGTATGCTCTCCGCCAACAGTGCCCGAGACGCTTCCCATTGACACTGCGAAATAGAATTTGAAATGGGGACCAGAATACGCATATGTCTGACAGATCACGTGCCGAAAGTGGACATTTGGAAGTACACGCCGGCGTGATATCCGATGCCATGGATCGTTTCTTGAAGTGGCTGTCACAGTTTCAGTGGACGCCCACGAAGCCCCGCGAAGAACCGAAGCGATTGTACGATTAAAACCCGCCACACGGCGATTTTTCCCTTCAGCGCACGTTCTTGATCGCTTGGAATGCCATGACGAAGGCGACTATGGTCGCGAGCCATGAAACCCAGAGGGGTATCACCCATCCGCTGTAGACCATATCGAAACCGTACAGCGCGCGGAAACCGTGAAGCACTGCGCCCACGAAGAATATCGCTCCAGAGATGACGAAAAAGAACGGTTTGGTCATATGCATCATAGAAAACTTTGTGAATTAATAACCTTTCACCGCAGTCTATAACGGAAGAAGGAGTCCTTTTTGGTTAATCACAGGTATTGACAAAAAAGTTAACATGTACTATAATGGCATTAGGTAGCAGACGGGGGAAACCGTCTAGTCACCCCCGGAAGCAACCAAAATATGGGCTTCTCTGGGGAGACATTAGTCTATGAAGACGTAGGATTGAGGGAAGAATTGCGCCAATCGCGCAACATTGTCCTCGTGGTGCTTGCGAGAAGGAGTATCAGACACTTCTCTCAGCTCGTTCCGTCTTGGAACAGCACGTATAACCAGAAAGAAAACGCAATAAAAACGTTAGCCCGTATAGTGTATCGCTTTATACAGGGCGCAATGGAAGCCGTCGCAACACCCGTTTCTGTCGCTGCACTCGGCTTTGGTCTGGTGCCATCCGACAGTATATTTAGAGACGACGAGTCAAAAAAATTCCTGAAAAAGAGACGAAGAGGTCGGCGTCGATAGGGCAGATTCTTGAAGTCGATGCTATACTCTCGGTACCGCCGCAACAGCGGCTATTTGCGTATTACCATGAGCCCAAAAAAACAAAATGACGAGCATTCCGCTGATCTGGGCACAGAAAAGATAGTCATTAAGGGAGCAAAAACGCACAACCTTAAAAATATTTCGCTTGAGCTCCCGAGAGGCAAGATGGTGGTCTTCACCGGGCTTTCTGGTTCTGGGAAATCGTCACTCGCATTTGATACCATATTTGCAGAGGGGCAGCGCCGTTACGTCGAATCGCTCTCTGCGTACGCACGGCAATTTCTGAATCAGATGCAGAAGCCGGATGTTGAGGAAATTACGGGGCTTTCACCAGCAATTTCCATAGATCAGAAATCTCGTTCCAATAATCCTCGCTCAACAGTGGCGACGATCACAGAAATATATGACTACATGCGCATTTTGTACGCCCGTGTTGGTCAGCCCTACTGCGTGTTGGATGACACTCCGATTCAACGTTTGTCAAAGGAAGAAATATTAAAGATTATTCTTCGCTCAATTGAGGTGTCCGAGGTAAAAGGTGTTGGGAAAAGTGTGCTCGGTGTATCCGTCAATGATCAAAGGATTCGTATCTTGGCACCGGTCGTGGTTGGCCGCAAAGGTGAGTACTATCAGCTCCTCTACGATCTTCTCGGGAAGGGTTATGAAAAGATAGTCATAGATAAAAAGGAACACGCACTCAGAGAAAGAATATCGCTCGATAAGAATAAAGTTCACGATGTTGATGTGGTCATTGATGAGATATTTATCACTGAATTTTCTAAATCAAAGACTGATGCACGAGAGCGACTTGCAGAGGCGGTCGAACTCGCTCTGAAGGAGTCAAACGGGCTTTTGAAGATCGTGAACGCGAACGGTGAAATCAGAACGCTCTCAGCAAAGTTTATTTGCCCGAATGATGGTTCATCTTTTCCTGAAGTAGAGCCAAGACTTTTTTCTTTCAATAGTCCCTACGGAGCGTGCCCCGAGTGTCACGGGCTGGGAACCGTTGGCTTCTTCAATATCGATGAGTGCCACATTTGTGAGGGGAAGCGACTTCGCCCAGAAGCTCTCCGCGTTTTTCTAGGATCTTCT
>CAYHYY010000010.1:0-6169 GCA_964360975.1 uncultured Candidatus Saccharibacteria bacterium
GCCTCTTCAGAAATATGGAATCCACCTCCAGATCCAAACAAGTCAATTCCATGTTTCGGAACTACGTGTACAGCAAAGAACGGATGGGGCAAGACAGTCAAAAATTGGAACCTATACGATAAGTGTGCAGCAATTGCAAAAGATTTTTCTTGTAGCGCGGAAACTGCGCGATACAAAGCGGTGGACCAGGCGCGAGGATTTAGTCCATGGGTACTCGCCCGAGACGCATGTGGTCTTCAATTTCAGTGAGATAATGAAAGAAACATGAACGTAAACACCACAATCATCGTTACCGGCGCCGCAGTTCTTCTTGTCCTTTTGACAGGATTTCTTGTGTTTCAATTCACCTCGAATCCTGACGATATGGGAACGCCAGTAGGAACCCTTTCGCCGTTCGAAAGTGGGCCTATTGTTCAGTACCCGCCGATGCAGCAAGGTTCAAGCGCCCCAGGGCAACCGGCGACCGAAAAAACGCTGCCCGTTAAATCCGTTTCTGGTACGATGCTCGTCCGCGATTTCATGAGTGATCCGGGAGTTTGGCTGAGCGCCGATGAAACGTACGTGGTCGTGCATGGCTCACCATCAGCAACGAGTACCCAAGAAGGTGTTCCGTATGAGATTGTGTATTTTCCAGAGGATAAGGGAATCATTGTGTCTCTTCTCGAGGAACCACTTGGCGAAGTGAGAAGAGATGCGACAGACAAGCTTTCGGCAAAGCTTGGTATAAGCAATGCAGAAATATGTTTCCTGGTCGCCCAGGTGACGGTGCCAAGGGGAGTTAATGATTTCTATCTAGGGACGAATCTTGGATTCCCCGGATGTCCCGGGGCTACTAAATTCCCCGGTGATCCGACCTTTTGACCCCGCGCTGTAAATAGGGTAGAGTAGTTTCACTATGTCACACCATGACGGGCACTTCTTGTTTAATAATTCGCTTCGCTCATAATAAAACAATGTCGCAGGAAAATCTGATAATTCTTAAATCGAGCGCCTCTGGGCACGTGATGAGGACGCGTAAAAACAAGAAGAAGCTTTCTACGGTCAAGCTCTCCTTAAAAAAGTACGACCCAACGTTACGGAAGCGTGTCGTCTATAAGGAGGCGAAGAAATAGGGTAGGATTGTCCTTCCCATGGCCTCCAAGAAAAAGTACTACGGTCTTCAGACAGAACTCGCACTAAAACATTTCGCCATTGGCACAGAGAGGTGGCCAGCGGAAATGGTTCATGCGCAAGCCTTAGTAAAGATCGCCGCATCGCGGGCGAATCGTCGCGCCAATAAGCTTGACGCAAAACGTCAGCGAGCAATCGAGCGCGCAGCAAAAGAAGTTGCGGGGGGCACGCTGCATGAGCAATTCCCACTCTCCATTTGGCAGAGCGGTTCGGGGACGCAGTTCAATATGAATGTGAACGAGGTTATTGCTGCGCGCGCGAATGAGCTTCTGACCGGCACGACGCATGCGAGGGTTCCCGTGCATCCCAATGATCATGTCAACATGAGCCAGTCAACAAACGACACCGTGCCGACGGCTCTCCATATTGCACTTCTCATAGCATCTCGAGACACACTACACCCATATATGGGTGTACTTCGAGAATCGTTTCTAGGAAAAGCTAAAGAGTTTAGGACTATTCGCAAAATTGGAAGGACGCACCTCATGGACGCGGTCGAGCTGACGCTTGGGGATGTGTTTTCCGGATATGCGGCGCAGATCAATTTTGCGCTCTCGGAACTCTCCCATGCTGCGTATGGTCTTCGAGAAGTGCCGCTTGGCGGCACCGCGGTCGGCACTGGTCTCAATTCGCCGCGCGGCTATCGCAGTTTTGCGATAGCCGAATTGAACAAGCTCACCAAGCTTAGTTTGAAGCCATCAAAAAATACATTTGCGGCGATGGCAGCTCATGACCGCCTCGTCGCTTTTTCCGGAACCTTGAAGGTAGCGGCAGTCGCGCTTATGAAGATAGCTAACGACATCCGATTTCTTTCAAGCGGACCTAACGCGGGATTCGGCGAATTGATTCTGCCGGCTAATGAACCAGGGAGTTCCATAATGCCCGGGAAGGTAAATCCTACGCAGTGCGAAGCGCTGATGATGGTGTGCGCGGAAGTTGTTGGGAATGATGCCGCTATCACGTCGTCAGCAATCGCCATGTCGAATTTCGAGCTTCAGGCGTCAAAGCCACTCTTTGCGTTGAAGACACTGTCATCAATACGATTACTTTCTGACGCAGTCGGTTCCTTCAATCATCACTGCGTCACTGGCATTAAGCCGAATCGCAAGGGGATACAAAATAATCTTCAGCACTCGTTGGAGAAAATCACCGCGCGTTCGACCACAGTCGGATACGACGAGGCCTCACACTAGATTCCCTTATGGGAATCTAGTGTGTGAGAGGGAAAGTCTTGAACGTTCGTACTGGCGGGCCACTCGGGTTCAGTACCAGAGCGGTAAGGCATCGTAAGGATATTATAGCGATTTTCTTAAGAGTTGACCGAGGTGTCCGGGTCGCTAACTCGTTTTCTATCTTCACGGTTTGCGTACACTAACGTGGCGATAGAAACGACAAGCGAAACAAGAATTATGAACAAATACGTTTCAACCTCAGCTCCGAAAAAAGTTTTGTGCAGCGTTCGCTCTGGATTGTATGTCCATGTCCGCCACGTAAGCGCGACGTACTCCATCGGACCGGTAACCGCCGTCATGATAACGATTGTCCCAAAAATCGCTTTCCAATCGTTTTTTGAAAGTGTTGCGGATTTCCTACGAAACAGGACACCGACGAGATACAGCAAAAATGCGAGACCGCAAAAAATTAAAACTGTTGCTGTATATGAATATATACTGAAATTCATAAATGTGTGGCGTGGGCAAGCCTCTTTCTTAAAAGCATGGCAACTGTTGATATGAGCACAGTCACAAAAATCATGAATAGGTATTCTTCAAGCGGCAGACCGCTGACCCAAATACCAACATTTGTGTCCTGCGGGAAATTCCAAATTTGCGCTTTCACCGCCCAGATGTCCCAGGGAATGCTGAAAACGAGTGCCCAGATTATGCAATATAAAAACGTCTTTCTGTATTTTGATAGATATTTCCAGTTAGTTACCCATAAAACAACGATTGGTAACCAAACAAAAATTGAAAGCCAATAAATATACGTCATGGGGTCAATGTTAGCTTATGTAGCCGTATTTGGTTACTCGGGTCATCCGATACTAAATACTCTAGGCGGGCCCACGAGGATTCGAACCTCGATCAGCGGGTTTGGAGTCCGTTATTCTGCCATTGAACTATGGGCCCGAGCGAGAAAGAACATGGGAATGATACCTCATTCACATACTTTTCGAACGAGGAGCCCAAAAGCTTTGCTTCTGGGCCCAAGTAAGTCGGACCATGAGAGTATATCTCATGGTCATCGAGTGAGGCCTCACAAGGCTACCTTATGGACCCTTTCTCTAGAGTCTGAGAAATTCTCACGCTCCTTCAAAAGTCTGCATTATCGAGCCATATTTCGCAAGTAGTACTGCGTTTCAGAAACTGCACATGTTACACTATCGCTGTTACCATTAGTACCCATTCATGAAAGATAACAACGAGACGGCGCTCGATGCGCAAGGCTTTCGCAGTATGGTAAAGGTCGGACACCCAGTCCCAGATTTCGAATTTGAAGTATTTCACAAGGAAGCGGTGAAGAAGATGAGATTTTCGGAATTGAATGGTCGTTGGGTACTACTCTTTTTCTACCCGGCTGACTTTACTTTTGTGTGTCCTACGGAACTAGAAGAGCTCGCAGACAACTACGAAGCAATATCGAAACTTGATGCAGAAATTATTTCCGTAAGTCAGGACTCGGTGTTTGTTCATAAGGCGTGGCATGACGCGTCGCCATCAATCAAAAAAATCAATTTTCCCATGGCCTCCGATCCGGCACACAGGCTCGCTCGCGCCTTTGGAACCCACATAGAAGGGAATGGTCTCGATCATACTGATGATGAAGGCCTTGCCCTGCGCGGAACATTCATCATTGACCCCGATGGGATTGTGAAGACCATGGAAATTCACGACAATGCGATAGGTCGTTCAGCGAGAGAACTCGTGAGGAAATTGCAGGCAGCGCAATTTGTGAGAACGCATGGCGGACAAGTTTGTCCCGCTGACTGGAGTCCAGGCGATGACACCTTAAAGGGAGGTGATTTGGAGTTAGTCGGGAAAATCTAGGGCGCGAAATACAGTTTGTCGGCGAACATGGGGGATGATGCCACAAATTTGGAGGTACGTATTCTGAATGCTGACTCGTGCGTACTGTACGAGCCGTTCGGAGATGAGCCTGATGTGTCAGCATACGTGCGCGGCATAGATTCGAAAAAGTCGTGTGTCGTTATCCCGCAAGATAAAAATTTGGATGCTCGCGCCCTGGCGACGCAATACGTCGATAGATTAGGAAAGGGTAGTGTCATCGTGTTTGCTCCCGGCAGGGAATTTGATCATGAAGGCACGCGATACGGAAGAGGGGGCGGTTGGTACGACAGGTTTTTTGCTGCAGTACCCGCGTGGTGGGTGCGGGTAGGTGTTTCGAATATGGCGCGCGTGAGTGAGGTTTCTCTGCCAAGGAAAGAAACTGATGAGCCTATCGATTTTCTGCTCATATTTGATAAGGGTTTTTGGAGCGTAGAAAAAGTTGGTACACGGTTGTCGTGAATATTCATTCACTACTTTTCTTTCCGTAGCAATCAGGAGTATAGTTGAGGAATATGTACCGGATGGTGGTCGGTTTACTCTTTACCTTTATTGATGACTCTGAAGTGGTGCACCGAATTGCACGCGTATTCATAGGGTTTCTTGGCTTTTGGCCTCTGAGCTCACTCAGCCGATATTTAACCTGCGTTTCTGATCCAAGACTGTCGCAGGTAGTACTTGGCATGACCTTTAAGAATCCTATTGGTCTGGCAGGTGGCTTGGCGAAAGACAAGCTTGTGCTCACGGGCTTAGAGAATTTGGGTTTCGGCTTTCTAGAAATAGGGACGTTCACGAAATCTCCCCAGGCGGGAAATCCAAAGCCGAGGCTCTTTCGGTACTTGAACGAAGGTGCATTGATAAACAGGATGGGATTTAATAATGAGGGTGTTGTCGCGCTGCAGAAGGAGCTTGGCACGATGGGAAAACTTTCTATCCCCCTTGGGATTTCAATCGGCAAGTCCAAGTCAGTTGGACTTATTGATGCTGCTGAAGAATATCGGCAATCAATGGCAATGTTATACGAGTATGGCGAGTATTTTGCAATCAATGTGAGCTCGCCCAACACCATTGGGCTGAGGAAACTTCAGGATAGAGAGCACTTAGAGAAAATTGTCTCAGGATTGAACGCCTATAGAAAAGAGCAAAGAATAAAGAAACCTATACTAGTCAAGGTCTCACCCGATCTTACTTTTGAGGCGCTTGATGATCTGCTCCGTGTGTGTCGAGAACACGAGGTTGACGGCATTATTGCAACGAATACAACCATAGAGCGCACACTCGTTTCGAGCGAGCTGTCTGAGCCCGGCGGTTTGTCGGGAATCCCACTGCGTGCCAAATCAACTGAGATTATTAGATATCTACATCGCAAAGATCCCATGCTGCCCATTATTGGAGTCGGTGGTGTATTTACCGCTGAAGATGCGTATGAAAAAATACAGGCAGGAGCAACGCTTGTGCAGGTCTATACCGGGTTTGTTTTCGAAGGGCCACTGATGGTAAAGAGAGTGAACAAGGGGTTGATCGCTCTTCTAAAGCGCGATGGATTCAAGAATATCAAGGATGCCGTTGGGTCACGCGCACATTGATGCGAGATCGTATTGTCGGTAGCGCATCCGAGTAAAATACTGTAGGATTTTTCAGAAGCCGGGATGGCGGAATTGGCAGACGCTCGCGACTCAAAATCGCGCGAGGGCAACCTCATGAGAGTTCGAGTCTCTCTCCCGGCACAAGAATTGTTGAACCGAGAGCATGTCTCTCGGTGATTACAAATCTTGCGGGAAAGAGACGAGAACGACGGAGCGCATTGAGGCGTTTCGCCGAAGCGCGAGTCGGTGCCCAGCCCGAGGTCGAACGGAGGTGAGATCGAGAGGCGCGGGCAAGTCTCTCTCCCGGCACAAGAATTGTTGAACCGAGAGCATGTCTCTCGGTGATTA
>CAYHYY010000010.1:6269-21920 GCA_964360975.1 uncultured Candidatus Saccharibacteria bacterium
CCGAAGCGCGAGTCGGTGCCCAGCCCGAGGTCGAACGGAGGTGAGATCGAGAGGCACGGGCAAGTCTCTGCTGGCACTCGTGCTAAAATCTCTCAATGTCGCACCACAGCGGGTACTTCTTGTTTTTTAATTCGCTTCGCTCATAATAAAACAAATGTCGCACCACAGGAGTACTTGTAATTTTCTAAGGCCTTCGGCCTAACAAAATTATGTCGCAGTTTGAAAATGATGCCATTTTCTGGGTTGAGGTAGGGAAGATACGCCCTAATCCATATCAGCCACGCACTGAATTTGATCAAGCGCGGCTAAAAGATCTCGCTGATTCAATTCGCCAGTATGGCGTGCTATCGCCGCTTATTGTGACGCGACACGAGGAAGAAAAAGAGGATGGCATTACGGTTTATTATGAACTCATTGCAGGCGAACGCCGTCTGCGTGCTTCAAAAATCGCAGGGCTCTCTCAGGTTCCGGTAGTCATACGTTCTAAACAGGAGCACGATCGAGTCAAACTTGAGCTTGCGATCATCGAGAATTTACAACGTGAGGATCTCAATGCTATTGATCGCGCACGCGCGTTTGACCGGCTCGCGAAAGAATTCCAATTGAACAATACGCAAATTGCACAGAAGGTTGGAAAGAGTAGGGAATACGTATCAAATTCCATACGCTTGCTTTCATTACCACAAGATATTCAGGGGGCGCTCATGGGTGGCGCAATATATGAGGGTCACGCGCGAGCCCTCCTCATGCTCACTGATCGACCAGAGGAGCAAAAAACGGTTTTTCGGGACGTCATGGTGCGGAAACTTTCAGTGAGAGAAGTCGAAGAGATAACCAGAAAAATAGCAACCGAGAGGGCAAGGAAGCGCGATGTGAAACCAGAAATTGCCGCTCTTGAGCGTGCGTTCGCTGAAACACTCGGCACAAAAGTTGAGATCCGCGAACAAGAGAAGGGGGGGAAAATAATTATTGATTTCTTCTCATCAGAAGATCTCGAGGGAATCTTTTCCCGATTTACACATCCCGAAAGTACTGACGTGCCTCACGATGTGCTTCTGACTCCTGACACGCTCCATCGCGCGCCTCTTGATGAAAATAAAAAAGGGGATGACGACGCGTTCAAACCTGACCACTTCGCTATTTAGTTTCTCGCTTATTGAGCGCGTTACGGATGTGATGTTTTGCCGCTGATGTTTTGGTGTGCTCCAACCATTTCTTATTTGGCTTCGCAGATTTTTTTGTCAAAATTTCCACCATGTTTCCGTTTTTTAGTATTGTATCGAGCGAGGTCATCTTGCCATTCACTTTCGCGCCCATCATATGATCTCCGATATCAGAGTGGATCGAGTAGGCGAAGTCTATGACCGTGGCTCCTACGGGGAGGTCAATGACATCACCCTTCGGCGTGTAAATGAACATTCGTTCAGCAAAGAAGTCATCCTTCAGTGCCTTCTGAAATGCATTCTGTTCGCTAAATTCAGTAGCGGCAGAATTTAATTCTTTGAGCCAACGCGGAGCATGCGTGCTCTGTTCTTCCTTCACCACCTGCCCCCGCGCAATCCTCATGAGCGATGGAATGTATTGCCAAGCCCATCCAATCGTATTTGTCTTTTCTTTTGGATCCTTATAGACAAAGTGGGAGGCAATGCCAAACTTGCTTTCCCGTTGCATTTCCTCTGAACGAATCTGTATTTCTACTGTGATGCCGTGCGGCGTGATGACCGTGGTGTGTAGCGTCCGATACCCGTTTGTTTTCGGCAGTGCAATGTAATCTTTAATACGCCCAATCATAGGTTTCCACAATGAATGGATAACGCCGAGTGCTCGGTAACAGTCTTCGATCGTTGGCACGACAATGCGCACGGCAAAAATGTCGTGGATTTTATCAATGTCATTGTTCTTTTTGGCTAATTTTTTTGCGAAGCTGTGCGCGCTTTTAATTCTTGTTTCCGTGTGGAAGTGCTTCACGCCGTTAGCCGCAAGCTGTTTTCTAATGTCCTTCACCGTTTCATCCAGCGCTTCTTTTGATGATTCCTCTTTCTCCTGAAGGAATATGGCGACTTCGCGATAGCGATCGGGTTCCAATATTTTGAATGCAAGGTCTTCAAGCTGCGCTTTCAAGATTCCTATACCCAAGCGTTCAGCGATAGGGACATAGACTTCCATCGTCTCCGTGGCAATACGCCTCCGCTTCTCCTCCGGCTCGACATACTGGATCGTTTGCATATTGTGGAGGCGGTCGGCAAGTTTGATGATGATGACGCGAATATCGTTTGCGGTAGCGACGAGGAGTCGGCGGAGGCTCTCAACGTGCCGCTCGAGACCGCGATATTTTAATTTCGATAACTTGGTGACACCTTCGACGAGGTAGCGCACGGTGGCACCAAAATGTTCCTCAATTTTCTCGGCGGTAACCGGGGTGTCTTCAATGGTGTCGTGCAGCATTCCAGCGATTATGGTGTCTCGATCCATGCCGAGTTTCGCCAAAGTCAGTGCAATGGCGCGCGGATGCGTCACATAGGTATCGCCAGATTTTCGTTTTTCATTGCCGTGCGCTTTTTCCGCAAAATCGTATGCAGTCAAAATTGCCTTACGATCCTTGGCGGATGCTGAAAACATCGCACCCGCGATTTCATCGGCCGGGTGGGTCATCTATGTAGTGTACCCCGTGAGATAGAAGCTCTCAACAACGCTGATACGCATTGGCGAATCGGGATGTACTGGTAGATAGTGGATAATATGGTTCTATCTCACGGGGTGTATAGCGGATGGCGACGAGGGTCTCGCTAGAGCATGTCCGGAAACCTCCCCCTACCTGGAAACCGCTCATTTCCTACTCAACATTTCGTCTCGTCCTCAACGTGCTGACAGTACGCTTCGGACTCCGACTCATGTCTCATGACGGAAATGAGCGGTTTCGGTTTGGGTACCGCTGGTTTCCGGACATGCTCTAGCCTTTCAAAAGCAGTGCTGCTTCCTGAGGAGTAAGCGCCGCCGCTTTTTCTTCTGGAACAGAGATTCGCTTAAAACCTTTTTTTAGGAAGTGGCCGCTCTTTGATTTATAGAGGTAGATTCTTTTTTTAGTTTTGGGATGCTCGCCAACTTCCCGCACGACGGTGACTCCTGGTCTCCCTTTTTTTGGTTCTTTCAGAATTTCGAGTGCGCGCTCATGGGTAACGTCATAGGGATTGTCGCCTCCCTTCAACGATCTGAAGTCACCGTCGTGCACGATGAACGGACCAAATCTGCCTGCCGCTGCGGTGATTTGCTTTCCAGAATCGGGGTGCGCACCCAACTCGCGCGGTATCGAGAGCAGCCTCGTGGCTTGCTCAACAGTTAACGTCGTGTGGTCAATTTCTTTTGGGATACTCGCTCTTCGAGGAGCAACCTTCGCTATTTTCTTTTTCTTCTTTTTATCCGCATCGGCAGTTTCTGGTTTCTCATGCGGTCGCATTTCGACGTAAGGACCGAATCTGCCGGTTTTCACAAATATTTGCTCATTGGTCACTGGATGCGTACCGATTGACTCGGCTTCCCTCATGACTTCTCCTTTGTCAGTCCGCGAACCCTTGCAATCGGGGAATCGGCCACAACTCATGAAGATTCCTGTTCGCCCAAGCTTCATGATCATCGGGGAGCCGCAAAGCGGGCAGGGGAATTCTTGAGGGGCGTCACCTAATGTTGTCGCTTTGGCCGTCGATTCTTTTTCTTTGACGTCTTTTTGAAAAGGCGTATAAAAATCAGCAAGCGTTTTCGCGTACTCGCGGTCGCCGGATGCTATCTGGTCGAGTTCGTCTTCCATTTCTGCGGTGAAAGAATCGCTTATGTATTTTCCAAAATGCTCTTCGAGAAAGCCGCTCACCACCTCTCCAGTCGCCGTTGGCAAGAGCGTTCGTCCGTTCTTCTCAACGTATCCTCGGTCAACAATGGTTTTGAGTATCGATGCGTATGTCGAGGGTCTCCCAATGCCTCGCTTTTCCAACTCCTTAATGAGACCCGCCTCGGTGTACCGAGCAGGAGGCTGCGTGAATTTTTCTTCGCTCTCAATAGATTCAAGCTTCAACGTTTCTCCTCCGACGACTTGAGGAAGCATGACTTCCTCTCCCTTCGCCTCGGGATCGGCAGCAAGCCAACCGTCGAAAGCGATGGTGGAGCCGGTTGCTGAAAATTCGGGGACGTCGTCGCAGAGAGCGGTAATCTTGACTCGCGTCATGATGGCGTCAGACATCTGCGAGGCGAGCGTTCGCGCATGTATAAGTTGATAGAGTCGCTGTTCTTCTTCCGTGGTGCCTGCGCGCACTTTTGAGGCGACCGTCGGGCGAATTGCCTCGTGTGCTTCCTGCGCGTTTTTGCTCTTTGTTTTATACGCGCGCGTTTCGAGATAGCGGTCTCCGTATGTTTTCTTAACAAAACTTGCTATGGCGCTCACGGCGACCGCGGCGAGGTTCGTTGAGTCAGTTCGCATGTAGGTGATGTGCCCCTGCTCGTACAACTTTTGAGCCGCGCGCATGGTTCTTGAAGGAGAGAATCCGAATCTCGATGATGCGGTCTGTTGCAACGTTGAGGTCGTGAATGGAGCCTTCGGGGAGCGCTTCATAGGGGCGGTCGTCACATCAGAAACTTTCCAATTTCCCTTTTCACCGACCTGTACGATGCGCTTCGCTTCCTCCTCTGTTTTCGGTTCGGTGACGCAGGTCGTCAGAAGTGCTTTCCCCTCCTGCGTTTTAAATGACGCAGTGATGACATAGAATCGTTCCGCAACGAACGCCCGTATTTCTCTTTCTTTTTCGCAAATGATGCGAAGCGCAGGGGACTGAACGCGTCCAGCCGAGAGCCCATACCGCACCTTTTTCCAAATGAGGCCTGAGAGGTCGTACCCAACGAGGCGATCGAGGACGCGCCTGGCTTCTTGCGCCTTTCTTAGATTTGAGTCTATAGGGCGAGGATGGGCAACCCCCTCAGTAACCGCTTCCTTGGTGATTTCATTGAAGACGATTCGCTTCGGTTTTTTGAGACCAACTGCCTCGGCAACGTGCCAGGCTATTGCTTCGCCCTCTCGGTCGGGGTCGGTGGCGAGGAGTACCTCAGATGCTTTCTTCGCCGTTTCTTGAATTTTCGCGATGATCTCCGATTTACCGGCGACGGTCACGTAGCGGGGAACAAACCCGCCTTCAATATCAACCGCGTCCTTGTTGGATTTCGGCAAATCGCGGATGTGTCCAACAGATGCAAGTACCTTGTACTCCTTACCAAGGTACTTCTCAATCGTCTTCGCTTTCGCGGGAGACTCTACGATGACGAGTTTCATGTATGAGCATCACTACTACGGCATTGAATCAAATGTGTCAACCCGGTAATAGACTTTTGGCATAGCGAAGTCTGCACGTTTCGCACACTATTTATTCCACTAACCACCCGAGAAATAGAGACGATAGAACGTGCGTTTCGCGATGCAGAATGCCAAAAGCTCACTAACCGGGTCAAATCAGTTTCCTGACTTCACCTAATGATTCGGTGATCAATCCACGCAATTCCATCGAGGCCAAAAGTACATTCGCGTCACCAATGTGCATCGAAAGAGAACGAATGAGCTCATCGCGGGGCAGTGGTTCTCGTAAAAATTCGATCACGCGCGATTCATCGCTCGTCAGAGAAATGTCATGCTCGGTCTCGTTATTTTCAATGCCGAGCGTTTCGAGAATATCTGCCGCGCTTCTAATTGCTTTCGCGCCAAGCTTCATGAATAGGTGTCCGCCCGCGCCTCCGTCAGAAAAAATCGAATGGGGAACAATAAGGAGATCGCGATTGTAATCAGTGGCGAGCCTGGCGGTGATTAACGTTCCTGACTTAACGCCCGCTTCGACTATCAAGGTCGCGTGGCTCATGCCTGCCATAAGTCGATTCCGTTTCGGAAATGAGTATGGCGTTGCCGACGCATCTGGCTCCATTTCAGATATGAGCGCCCCGCCTTTTTCGAGGATATCGTGCGCGAGACGTACGTGCGCTCGCGGGTAGAGGGCCGTGTCATTGAGACCTGAGCCTGGCACGCCTATGGTCGTAAGCCCGACTTCAAGCGCCGCCTTATGAGCGACACCATCAATGCCGAGCGCGAGCCCGGAGACGATGGCGACAGGAAAACCCGCCAGTCCTTTAATAAGGTACTCGCAGGCGTCTTTCCCGTATCTGCTCATCCTCCGTGATCCCACTACGGTGAGGAGTTTGTATTCGAGAGGGGGCAGTGTTCCCCGCATAAAAAGAGAGGTTGGTGGATCCTCAATCTCATGAAGCAGTTGCGGAAACTCCTCCTTTTTCAGCCTCTGAATCATAGGTACGGCCGCAGTATACGCTCATGCTAGTATTTCACCATGCTTGACATAAAGTTCATCCAAGATAATCCTGACGTCGTTCGCGCGGCTATAAAGAACAAAAAAGGGAAGCCTGTCGATATTGACGAAGTCTTGAAATTGCATGAAGAACGAAAAATTTTCAAGGCGAAGATCGACGAGGTAAACCGCCAGCGAAACGAAGCGCAATTGAAACGAGATATTGAGGCAGGCAAAGCACTGAAGGAGGAATTAGCAATACTTGAGGCCAAGCACGAGGAGATAGAAAAAAGACTTGTCGCGCTCCTCATCGTCATTCCGAATATTCCGTCACCTGACACGCCTCTTGGAGAGGATGAGCGCGCAAATAAACCACTCCGCCAAGTTGGCGAAAAGCGAAAATTTGGATTCTCGCCAAAACCACATTGGGAACTCGGTGAATCGCTCGGATTGATCAATGACAAGAAGGCGGGGGAGGTTTCAGGCGCGCGGTTTACGTACCTCATGGGTGATTTGGCGATGCTCCAATTCGGCCTCCTCCATCTCGCGATGAAGATTTTGACTGACGAGGAAATTTTGAAAGAAATTGCGTCGCGCGCAGGCCTGAAGGTTTCCACGAAGCCATTTATTCCTGTGGTACCTCCGTACATGATGCGCTCGACGGTCATGAATCGCATGGCGCGCCTTGATCCAATTGATGAACGCTACTACTTTGAAAAAGATGACTTAGTATTTATTGGAAGCGCGGAGCACACGCTGGGGCCACTGCACATGGACGAAACCATCGCGGAAGACAGGTTGCCCATTCGATATGTTGGCTATTCCCCGGCATTTCGTCGAGAGGCTGGATCGTACGGAAAGGATACACGCGGCATTCTGAGGCTACACCATTTCGATAAAGTGGAAATGGAAACGTTCACTAAGCCGGAAGACGGATACCTGGAACAAGATTTCATTGTCGCTATTCAAGAACACTTCATTCAACTTCTCGGTTTGCCGTACCAGGCAGTGATCATTTCGACCGGCGATATGGGGGCGGCAGATCAGCGACAGTTTGATATGGAGACGTGGATGCCTGGGCAAAGCGCCTACCGCGAGACGCACACCTCCGATTACATGGGCGGATACCAGGCCAGGCGGTTGAATACCAAAGTGAAGCGCGCTGATGGAACAAACGAAGTCGTCCACATGAATGATGCAACGCTCGTGGCGATGGGCCGCATGCTCGCTGCAATTATAGAAAATTACCAAGAGTCCGATGGTTCCATTACGCTTCCAAAAGCGTTGCGGGACTACGTCGGAAAAGAATCTATCAAAAAGTCGTAGGTTCTGTCGCCGGTCGGGGCAGCGGGCCGTATCAAGCGCTATAATTGCTGTATGGCTCGACCGGTTCAGCAGAAATTGCGTCTTCGGGACAAAAGACGAAGAATGAAATGGGTGAAGGTGATCGCTGGCGCGGCGGTCGTGGCGATGTCACTGGTACTTCTGGTGTATGGCGCGCATCGTCCTGAAATAACAATTCAAAAAGTGTCAGTATCAGGCACACACCTCTCTGATGCGAGCGCCATTGAGGAGATCTCGAAAGATGCGCTCGACGGGTACTATTTCTTTTTTATTCCGAAAGCGAACGCATTTGTCGCACCGCTTGGCTCCATTGCAAGCGCCGTAAAAACCGCATTCCCGGAGGTCGCGGCTGTTGAGGTACGCCGCACTGGCTTCGAAGCGCTCGAAATCGATGTATCAGAGCGCGTCGCGCTCGCCGAATGGTGCGAGAACGGGACAAGTTCGTGTTATCTCATGGACGAGACTGGCTTCATATACAGTGACACAAGAGCACCGCATCCAATGATACGGTTTTCAGGAGGTATTCAGGGAGAGGTTCTTGGTTCCGTTTACCTCATGGAGGATTTTCCATCGCTCTTCTCGTTCATTGGAGAAGTGGAGCGTGCGACAAAGCTCTCGCCCGTGTCGGTCAAGGTCGATGAAAATGATGATGTGCACGTCGACTTTTCAGAGGGAGGCACGCTCATGTTCGTGAGAAAAGAAGACACCAATGAGACGCTCCAAAACATCGCTTCGGTCTTTGCGGCGAGGAGGCTTAAAAATGGCGAACGATTCGACTACGCAGATTTTCGTTTTGGTGACAAAGTGTTTGTAAGGTTTATTGGGGACTGAAATTGACTTACGTTCAGACTATGATATAATACTCGTACCATGACTCGACTCGAAGATTCACATACCTCTCGTCAATTTTCTGACGCAGGTACTGCAGTTGATGAACAGCGCGATTCTCGTGAGCGAAATCCGCATTCCATTGCTCTAAAAAAGATTGAGGGTGACAAGACACTGGATCCTCGCTTCATTAAAGATGCAGGATTTCATAAAACAAAAGACGGAAGTCAGGAACTCTTCTATATGAGGTGGGGAACGAAAGGGGGGACACCATTCGTTTTTTTCCACGGGGGTCCGGGAGATTCCTTCTACTATTCGCATATTAGGCTGTTTAATCCTGAAACTGACGACGTTCTTTTCTTTGACCAGAGAGGCTGTGGTGAAAGTCGCCCGAAAGCAAGCGGGCTAAGTGAAGAAGAGATTTTGAAAACCGGAAGACCAGAGCAAATCGTTAGTGATACCGAAGAGCTGCGAGAATTAATATTCGGCTCGACCACTGTGCATCTCGTCGGGGGTTCGTGGGGTACGACCATCTCGCTTCTGTATGCGGAAGAGCATCCCAAGCAAGTTGAGTCGATGACCTTCTGGGCAACATATCTTGCAGGTCATGCCGAGACGGACGCGATGTTTGGTGATCGCACGCATGATGAAACCTTCCCGTATATGGATGCCTATAACCGATTCATGGGGCATGTCGATGACCGGTTCAAAGAAGACGGGGTGACGGTTGATCCGCACAAAGTTGCAGCGTTCTACTTGCGGATGGTCAATTCTCCGGAGCGGGATACCGCGTACTATTATGCGTGCGAATTCTACCGATGGGAGATTACCCTTTGCTCACCGGAATCACCAGAAGCATTTAACACGATCTATAATCGGACCACGGAGGATGTTGATCAGACGATCAGCGCCGCTCGAATTGAACTCCTTTACCACAAGCACCACACCATGCTTCCTGACGGAGAAATACTCAGCAAAGTCGACAGGATTAGACACATTCCATGCAACATCGTTCAAGGCGACCAAGATTACTGCACTCCTATGGAGTATGCTAAACAGCTTCAGAAACAGTATGGCGACAAGTGCGATGTTGATGAGGTAAAAGGAGGACACATTCGGGACGACGAGCATGTAAAGGCTGCAATCAGGAGCAATCTTGAAAAAGCGCGCGCTATGCATCGCGCTCAGCAGAACTAAACGTTTGCTATAGTTGGCCGGCATGAATAGGGGATTTTGGGACACGTTACCGAAACCATTTTTTGTCTTGGCACCCATGGCAGACGTGACTGACGCGGCGTTCCGCCGCATTATTGCCAAGCATTCAAAGGTAAATGTGCAAGGTCCGGACCTTGCACAGGGGAGATTTGCTCTGTGGACGGAGTTTGTGTCAGCGGACGGTCTTGCGTTTGCGCCAAAAGAAGGAAGAAAGAAACTTCTTGCTGACCTCATGTTCACCGACGCAGAACGGCCAATCGTCGCGCAATTTTTTTCATCGCGCCCAGAGTCGATGGAGAAGGCGGCTGCCTTAGCGCTTGAGCTCGGTTTTGACGGTGTCGACATAAACATGGGATGCCCTGATCGTTCAATAGAAAGACAGGGTGCCGGCGCTGCACACATGAAAGATCCAGCGCGCGCGCAAGAGATCATTGCGGCAACAAGAGCAGGCGCAAAGCATCTGCCAGTCTCGGTCAAAACTCGTCTTGGGTACCACAGGGATGATCTCGATACGTGGCTCCCCAAGCTTCTTGAAACCGGACTCGCTGCCGTTACCATTCACGCGAGAACACGAAAGGAAATGTCGCTTGTTCCAGCGCGGTGGGAGCGGGTAAAGCGCGCGGTCGAGATTCGAAATGAGATGGCGCCGCAAACACTTATCCTTGGCAACGGGGACGCTGAAGACATGGGTGACGCAAGAAGGAGAGTCAAAGCATCGGGAGCGGATGGTGCTATGTTGGGGAGAGCAATATTTGGGAACCCATGGCTCTTTGCCGAAACTACCCCGGACCGAGCGGCAAAACTCACTGTTTTGGTCGAGCACACCAAGCTCTATGAGGAACTTCTCCCCCACAAGAGCTTTGCCATTATGAAGAAACACTACAAGGCCTACGTGACAGGTTTCGATGGCGCCGCTGAATTGCGGGCGCGGCTTATGGGGGCCGTGGACGCGAGCGAAGTGGAAAAAATAATCGAGAACTTTCGTGCTACCGTATAGGCACTATGATGATGGATGTCCTACAGATCCTCAAGGATGCGGGAGCAATTCTTGACGGGCACTTCATCGGCAATTCCGGGAGGCACCTTGCTACCTACGTCAATAAGGACGCGTGGCTTCCGAATACGGAATTAGTTTCGTACATTTGCCGCGTCATGGCGGAGTTGAACAAGGATAACAACATAGACGTCGTGGTCGCGCCAGCGGTCGGCGGGGTCCCGCTTTCCCAGTGGACCGCTCACCATCTTTCCGAAATTACCGGGAAGCGGGTCTTGAGCCTCTTTACCGAAAAAACTTCAGAGAACAGGCAAGTTCTGAACAGAAAGTACGACAAACTCGTGGAGGGCAAGCGCGTTTTAGTTGTTGAAGACACCGTCTCAACCGGTGCGTCCGTAAAAAAAACTATTGAAGCGGTGAAGGCAGCAGGCGGCAACATTATCCAACTGACGCTTATTGTGAACCGCGATCCAAAAAATGTTACGGAGAAGACATTTGGTGTTCCCATCCATGCGCTCGTCGACCTGCCCATGGCGAGCTATGGCGAAGACGAAGTACCCGACTGGCTCAAAGCTATCCCCATCAACGCAGAACTTGGTCACGGTAAGGAGTATCTTACATCGCATGGACGCTGACCCTTGGTACGACCCGCTCCGAACCTATGACGAAAATTACACCGAAGGTCCCTTCGGTGCTTTCATGGATGGGCGGCGCCACGAAGAGAGGGGCGAACCGACGCATCGGTTCCTTGGACATGAAGTGTATCTTCCGTTCGGCATACCTGCGGGACCGCTGCTGAACTCGCGGTACATGCGTGCCGCCTTTGAAAATTGCTTTGATCTCGCCGTTTATAAAACGGTACGCACGAGAGCATATCCGAGCCATCCGTTTCCGAATGTACTTGCCGTGCACGTTGAAGGGGATCTCACCATGGATGGAGCAAGAACGTCACCGCTCGTTGCTGATACGAATTTTGTAGAGCCGATCTCCATTACAAATTCTTTTGGTGTGCCGTCGCAGGAGCCGTACGTCTGGCAGAATGATTTTCAGAAAGCAGCGAGGTACGCTAAAAAAGGTCAGGTAGCCATACTGAGTTTTATGGGTACCGCAGAAGATGGGCTTGGACGTTCTGCACTCATCGATGATTATGTTCATGCGGCGAAGCTCGCCGGTGATACGGGGGCATCAGTTCTTGAGGTCGATCTGTCCTGCCCTAATATTGGAAAGAGCGGTCTCGTCTGCTATGACCTAGAGATGACTCATGATATTGGCGAGGGCGCACGAAGCGTTATCGGTTCGACCCCTCTCATATTAAAAGTTGGCTACTATGAGGATGATGTTGCTTTGCGGAGGCTTGCTGAAGTAGCTGATACATTTGGTGGTGCTCTTGCATCCATAAATACTATTCAGGCGACTGTCGTTGATCGGGGAGGGAAACAGGTGCTCCCCGGGGTATCTCGCAAACAGAGTGGTATTTGCGGTGCTTCAATAGCATGGGCTGGACTGGATATGACTCGACGCTTATCGCATATTCGTACCGAGCACAGAATGGATTTTGAGATTATAGGTATAGGCGGTGTCATGAACGTAGACGATTATCGCGCATACAAAGATGCGGGGGCCGATGCGGTGATGAGCGCGACCGGGGCCATGTGGAATGGGAACTTGGCGAGAGAAATTAAAAATAGCGTATAATCTCACCTAGCATGCAGCACATTCTTACCGCGTCACAATTCGACCGAAGCTCGGTAGAGGAAATTTTCAAGCTCGCTGATACGCTTGAGGGCAAGCGCAACGAATCTCTGAAAGGGAAGATACTGGCAACGCTCTTTTATGAACCATCCACACGGACCCGTCTTTCTTTCGAGTCCGCGATGTACCGACTTGGCGGCGAGGTTATATCGTCGGAAAATGCGCGCGACAATTCTTCCGCGATCAAAGGGGAAACACTTGAGGACACGGTGCGCATCGTCGATGACTACGCCGATGTGATAGCGCTTCGTCACCCAGAGGCCGGAGCGGCAACTCGCGCTGCGGGGGTATCCGCCGTACCGATACTCAACGCCGGCGACGGTGGAGAACATCCCACGCAGGCGCTTCTCGATCTGTATACGATCAGGCGCGAGCTAGGGAAAGCCGACGATTTTCATATCACATTCGTTGGGAATCTTGCATACTACCGGACCGCTCGTTCGCTCGCGCTCCTTCTCGGGCGCTACCAAGGTGTCACCATGAGCTTCGTATCCGCTCCCGAACTAAAAATGAATGAAGGCACGAAGCGAGCTCTTCAAGAGGCGCGCGTGGCGATAGATGAGACGGAGGACATCGAATCAGCCATGAAAGCTGCCGATGTGGTGTACCAGACGCGGATTGCGAAAGAGTGGATTCCCGATCAGGCTGTCTACGAGAAGCTGAAGACGAAATACGCGATGACCCGGGAGATGGTCGATACGATGAAGAAGGGAGCCATACTTATGCACCCGCTGCCTCGCGTCGGAGAGATTTCACCCGATGTGGACTCGTCTCCTCACGCCGTGTATTTTAAGCAAGCGGCCTACGGTGTCACAGTGAGGATGGCGCTCCTCACGATGCTCATAGGGTAGCGTAAACACTAACGTGCTGTGTTTGTGTTATGATATATCATAACACTAGTATGCAGCGAATTTCCACTGAATGGCGAGGCGCATAGTCGGATTCTCGTGGTAGCCAAAGGGGCGTAGTTTCTCAAGGCTTCCCGTTTCAACTAATGCGTCTAAGGTCCACGGTTTCTTTTTGAGCGTGATCTTTTCCTTGTTTGGCGGCAGCTCATAGAACGCTGGCCCATTCAGGGACGAAAACTTTTCAAAATTTTCAAGCTTCCCTTCTTCCTCAAAAACGCCAGCGTAAAGCTCCAAGGCGGCTGGCGCCGTAAAGATGCCGGCGGGAGGCATGTCGCTTTCTTTTTGGCTGACGGGGTGAGGCGCGGAATCGGTTCCCAAGAAAAAATGAACATCGCCCGATGTCACGGCGGCACGCAGGGCGGCACGATCTTCTGGAGACTTCACCACGGGCATGCAGTGCAAGTGTCCCGGGTGTGATGCGTGCTCTACATCCTCATGGGAAAGTATGAGATGGTGAACGGTAACAGTGGCGGCCAAGCGCTTTGCGTCGTGCGCTTTCACGAATTGAACGCCTTCTTTTGTGGTCAGGTGCTCTAAGACCACTTTAAGTTCAGGGAAATCCTTGAGGATATGTGGCATCAGCGTATCAAGGAAGACTGCTTCACGATCACGCGTTTCTACCGGCATGTTCCCGATCTCAAGCGTCTCTCCGTGAATAAGGAGGGGCATGCCGATTTTCTGCATTGCTTCAAAAACTGGATAGACTTTCTGGATATCACTGACGCCATGCTCGGCATGCGTGGTCGCCTTTGCCGGGTAATACTTCACCGCTGTCGCGACACCGCTCTTAAACCCGTGGGTTATATCCATCGCGTCCGACGTGTCAGTGAGGTAGTAGGTCATCAAGGGCGTAAAGTCTTTCTTTTTCCGCACTTGCTCAATTTCTTTTTTGTACGCCTGCACATCCTCGGTCGTGGTGAGCGGTTTTGCGAAATTAGGCATCACGATAGCGCGCGCGAACCGCTCCTCAGTAAAAGGGAGCACCGCCTTCAATAGTGCGCCACTTCTCAGGTGCACATGCCAATCGTCAGGCTTTCGTATCGTCAGGGTCTCCATTGGTATGCAATCATTCTAACTCTCTTTTGTTATACTATCGCCATGCTTGGCACATCGCTCTATCAAAAGTACCGCCCGGCGGTATTTAAAGATGTATTAGGACAGGACCATATTGTGAAGGTCCTCCAAGGCGCGCTGAAGGAAGGGAATGCCGCGCACGCGTACCTGTTTGTGGGGACGCGCGGCACGGGGAAAACATCAGTCGCGCGTATCCTCGCGCGAGAACTCGGCGCCAAAGACGCCGATATCCACGAAATAGATGCCGCCACCTATACTGGCGTCGACAACATTCGTGCGCTCCGAGAAGAAGCGGCGGTCATGCCCTTTGAGTCAGAGAAGAAAGTCTACATCGTGGACGAAGTGCATATGCTCTCAAAGGGCGCTTTTAATGCTTTTCTGAAGCTCCTTGAAGAACCCCCCTCACACGTGGCTTTCATATTGGCGACGACGGAATTAGAAAAGGTACCCGAGACCATCCAGTCTCGCTGCCAAGTGTTTACCTTTAAGAGACCAACGCAGAAGGTGCTCATCGAAATGGTTACCCGCGTCGCGAAAGCTGAAGGCTACACGCTCGAACCCGCTTCAGCTGAATTAATTTCGCTTCTTGCAGACGGCTCGTTCCGCGATGGTCACAGTATTTTGCAAAAGATTCTTGCCTCGTCCTCGGACAAAAAAGTAAGCGTGGAAGAAGTGGTGAATGTGACCGGCGCGCCAAAAATGGAATTAGTGCATCGCGTTATCGAAACGCTTGCCAAAGGCGAAGCGAAGGGGGCACTCACCGCGGTGGGGGAGGCAGGAAAGGCAAATGCAGACATGGGCGTTTTTGTCATGCTCCTCATTCAGCGCGTCCGCATTATTCTCATGCTCCGGTATGCGCCTGACTTCGGCAAGGAACTCATGGAAGGATTGACTGACACTGACCAAACATCACTCGATGGGTTTTCGAAAGATGCGGCATCAAAGATTAACTCAGAAACACTAAGAAAAATTATCCTCGCATCCATTGAGACGCCACGCTCCCCGGTCCCAGAGTTGCCGCTCGAGCTCGCCATAATGGAGCTCTCGGCAATCAAATCGGAGTGACTTTTTCCACCGCAATTCTGTCAGTTTTTTATACTGACGAACCAGCATAGTATACTATACAGATGAAAAAGGTGGTTCGGCATGAGGTCATAAATCGGCCTAAGCTAAAGGAGAGGGAAGATGCAATCAATTTGCGCGAGCAGGGTTT
>CAYHYY010000010.1:21930-22585 GCA_964360975.1 uncultured Candidatus Saccharibacteria bacterium
AGGAGATTCTTGCGCGAGTACCCGTTGCAAAATCGACGCTTTCCGTATGGCTTAGTTCAGTCGGACTTACCGTGAAACAGAAACAGCGTCTTACGGATAAAAAATTGGAGGGAATGCGACGTGGGTGGGAATCACGTAGACGTCAGCGGATTGAACGGACGATACAAATAAAAATGCATGCCGAAAAAGAAGCCAAGTACCTTATAAAGAATCCACTTTTCATTCTTGGGAGCGCTCTTTATTGGGCGGAAGGTACAAAGCAAAAAGAGTGGAATGTGAGTCAGCTCGTGGCGTTCTCAAATATGGATCCGATGGCTCACGAAATTATGTTGACCTGGACTGAACGGTACCTTTCTGTATCGAGAGAATCATTGCTATATGAAATATATATCCACGAGTCAGCCGATATTGAACGGGCAAAAAAATATTGGTCTTCGGTCCTTCATATTCCAAATGATCGTATACGAGTGTACATAAAAAGACACAGTCCGCTTACGAAGAGACACAATCGACTCGCTGGGTACAATGGGGTCTTGAAATTTGTTGTACCCAGAAGCACCGACATGAATCGCAGAATTGCTGCATGGGTACAGTGCGTGATAAAGTTCGTATCGTAATTGGGGGGTCGTCTAATGGTAGGACACAAGGTTTTGGT
>CAYHYY010000011.1:0-19433 GCA_964360975.1 uncultured Candidatus Saccharibacteria bacterium
ATTCGTCGCCACGAGAAGACGTTCTTGCCTGACAAAAATACGACGCTCCTTCTTGTTGGGTACCAGGTAGCGGGTTCCTTGGGGAGGCGATTGCGGGACGGCGCGAAGAGCGTCAATATCGACGGCGTTGAGGTTACGGTGAAAGCGCGCGTCGTGACTGCCGATGGTTTTTCTGCGCATGCTGATCGCGATGATCTTATGGATTTTGCAGAAGCAGTGAATCCTCAGCGCGCCTACGTCGTTCTCGGGGAAACAGAGGCGGCAACATTTCTCGCGCAACGAATTTCTGGGTTTTTAGATATTCCTGTGGATGTACCAAGGGAGGGGGAGACGTACGAGTTAGCCATTAAACAGTAAAACAAGCCGCCCGTGAGAGCCGCGGGGCATTGAAACCTAGTAAATCCCGCCACTACCATATATGGTAGTGATGCGGCCACCGCCGAGATTCTCTTGACGGTACTCCGTCCTAGAGAATCCAAGTGTGGTCGCGTCTCGCGAGCCACCGCCCTGGCCGGGCAGGCCCGTCTCGGGCAGGCCGATACTGATTTATATTTCATCCCCGCGCCTAAGGCGCGGGCGTTGCAACTTGGTATGATCCAGCCCGTTTGCATGTCGGTACTCTTTGTATTAAAGTCGCTTAACGCTATGAGAGAACAACTATTGTCAGGCATAGAGCGATTGCGGAGCTCTAGAGACTCAACTGAACCATCGTCAAGGAAGAACGTGGATGAATTCATGTCATCGGTAGAAAACTCTGACACGATGCGCATATCAAGCATGATGTCTGGAAAACCAATTCATCCCAATAAAGCCACCCTTTATGGATCTTTTCAATCGCCGCCGCTTCACTCTATTTCTATGGCTCGCATCAATAACATGACATGGAGAGAGAGACTGGTGGGTACGGTGTATTGGATCGTCTTCCCAGCCTCTTTGGCGACTGGAGTGTATATAGCAACCGCAGTATCGGTGATTGGAGGTGTGGCGATTATTAGCGCAGCATTTGGCGCTGTTGCCATAGCAAATTCACTTATCCGTCAATAAAAAGTCCCGACAGAGTACCGAGAAACGATTACGAGACTTTCTTTAAAATGCGGTCAAACGTTTCAGGGTGTAATTCCGCGATTTGTGACAATACTTTTCTATCAAGTTCTATTTTTGCCTTCTTCAGCGCGTCAATGAACGTACTGTAATTCTTGAATCCGCGCTCACGAACCGCCGCGTTAATACGAACCGTATGGAGGCGGCGCATATCGCGCTTTTTTGCACGGCGATCGCGGAAAGCGTACTTGCCAGCATGGCGAAGCGCATCAATAGCAGAGCGCTTCTTTTTTGAACGAGCGAAACGAAAACCTTTCGCGGCTTTCAGAATATTTCTGCGGCGTTTCGAGCTTTTTGGTCCTCCTTTTGTACGTGCCATATGAAAGAGTTACGAGAGTAAAATGAAGCGTTGAAAATATATTACGTACCGGGGAGGAAACGAGCGCGGTCACTCTGGGTCATGGTGATGAATTGCGTCTGGCCCTTTTTCGTTCTTGCGCGTCGGTTCGCGCGTGCATTGAAATGGTTCTGCCCACCTTTTCGGGCAACAATCTTTCCTGTTCGCGTCACGCGGAGACGCTTGGTGTATGACTTATTGGTTTTCATGATGTTTCTTTCTTGGGCTTGCCGGCTTTTTCGATAATCATCGTGAAGCCCTTGAGACCCTTCTGGATGTCTTCGGCAACGCGGTATTCCTCGGGAACGAGAAGAACGAATCGCTTGAGCCTCTCTTTGAGGAAGGCTGGGTCCATATACTTGTAGCGACCTTTAAGGAACAATTCGATTTTGACACGGTGGCCTTCTTTAAGCCATCCCGCTGCTTGGCGAGCCTTCCTGGTCAAGTCGTTCTCGCCAGTACCCACCTCTATCTGAACAGATTTTGTCTCGGTAACGTGGGATTTAGCCCTTATTTCCCGCTCCTTCTTCTGCTCGAGATACTGAAATTTACCATAGTCCATTATTTTAGCAACGGGAGGGGTGGCGTTGGGAGAAACCTCGATAAGGTCAAGATTTGCCGCTTTCGCTGCTTGGAGCGCTGCCTCAAAAGTAACAACGCCGAGATTGCCACCATCGGCACCGATGACGCGGAGTTCCTTGGAGCGAATTTCGTTATTAATGCGTGCGCGAGGTTTCAAAATGTTCTACCTAAAGTTATAGCACAGAGCGTCGGACCATCCTAGATGCCCCCGAGCGCATACACCTCCTCCATATCCTTGAAATTGGTCGGCGAGAAATTGTGTTCATTCAGCCCGTGCGCTAGATCGGTCGCTACGTATGGGCCGACGTCCACCTTTTGTTCAATTTCCATTCCATACAGCTCGTTCACTCGAACTGGATAGAAAAGTTTTTGTGAGCGGTAAGAGTAGGTCGTGAGGATGTGTACATCGTCTCCGAATACTTCTTCCACAATGCGGAGCCTCGAGCGAAGTTCCGACAAAATTTTTGCATTTAATGCTTGCCATGAATCAATGGAGCTCACTAATTCCACGTTGATATGAACGAGGGGAGGGTAGTCAGCAAGCATCGGCGAATGTGCACGATTATTCTCAAGAACCTTGCGAGCCGTTTTCAGTGCATCCCTATCGTCACCACGGCCTGGTTTCACGAGAAGAATGGTATTTCTATTTTTTGCTTCGTAACCTTCTCCATACGCGACGACACTCTCACTGTGCTCGAGATGTTTCTTCTGCTCTTCAGGTGTCATTGTCATGAGCCGCGCGCGCTGGTACGTCCCCTGCGCGATGTTCCAGACGATCTGGTACGTGAGAGCGCCCCTAAGTTTCGTGGGAACTCCCACTGCATCGAGGGATCCGAGTATCCTTTCGAATAGCTTCTCGTTGACGATATTGTTTTTCTCCGAGCGTTCATCGGCTATCGACGATATGTGATGTATCAAGAATGCTTCCATTGCCAAAGCCATTTGCAGGTTTGAAAACATCCGAGCCTTGGGACCTTCAAGTATCTGAGAAGGAGTCATGTCTCCAATGTACTTCTCGATCTGCACATCTTCGAGTTTGTGGGATAGGAATTCGCTTTGATAAATGTCTGACGCACTTTTAAACCCAAACTCATCGATGATCTCACCGGAGCTGATCGAGTCATTTCCGAAGTACAACGTTTCAGTTCCGTCATCAGTATTCGTCATGCCGTAGATGACGAAGAGTTTTTCCGGGCTGTATCGCTCTCGTACCCGTTCGGCCTGTTCCTTAACGGCCGCTAATGCTTTCTCATTATCCTCGGCGTGAGCTGCGCATCCATGGCCTTTTGTCCCACAGTGACCCAGAGCTATGAAGAGCGCTGGTTTTCCTGGAGTGTTTCTCGCAGCGTCGATGACTACTTCATCAATTCTTCTCCAAAAGAAAAAGTTGCTGCTGTCGGTTTCGATGTTGTTGCCCTCAGAGCGTGAAAACACAACGGTGGTTGGAGGGTACCCTTTGCCCTTACTGCCATGAACCCTGCCGTCGATGCATTTGGAGACGATGAGTCGCGCTGCATGTTTTCTAAACTCCTCGATAATAGAGTGCATGCGCTTCAAGGTCTGAGAGGCTTCGATGTTTTGGACGAGGTATGCGTTCCAAAATTTTTTCGCGCTCTCAAGATGTTTTGCATCCGGCATATTGACCATAATTAGTAGCACATTTTTATGTGTGCGTCAGTTACTCCCAGGGTTATGTCATCTCGCTTCTGTTGTCGAAATATACATACAGCGCAGTTAGGAGTGCGGCGCACGCCGATATCATTCCTCCGGTTGTCGCCACATCCGCGGCAACCGCTGCACCGTCTATGACGTAAAAGCAACCAGCAAGCGCTGCAGAAAGTGTTCCTAATGTGATGCCAATCATGCCAGCTGCATAAAGAGGTTCCATATCAGGGTCAGCTTTTCTCGAGCGGTTTCCTGAAAGATAGTCCACGAGATTTGAGGCCATGCGTGTAATTTCGTATTTCACGTCTGAAAAATAATCTTTCGTCGCACGAGCGATGTCACTGGAGATGAATTTTGTTTTCTCGTAGAGTGACGATAGTCCCGCAGTCATGCGCTCTACTGTAGAACTACTTCTCTTGTGCCCTGAATCCGCTTTAGGACTTTGATTAATTTCGCTCGTGTTCGGCATCGGGTCTGCCTTCCTTTTTCGAACAATTGTCTGGAACTCCAGATCAGAAGACTTATAACTTTTAGTTCGCCCCGCCAGCATGTTATGCAGGTTCACCGCTCTAACGCCCCAGACGAGGTTACGCTTAAAGGAGTTTGCTTCGCGTTCGGTGTTTCCAATAACCACAATACACATTTTCAAGAATCTCCGCCTCCCGTTTTTCCAATAGTACGGTTTGTCTTTTTTCATTCGGCCTCCTGCGTTCGGTGCTGCAAAAGCAATATGATGAAGCAGCGCATCTACTTCTTCTACTGTGTTGCTCCCGGTGGCATTGTCTACGGTGTATCCTTGAACAAGCCCTGCTTTACTCCAGCTAAAACTTTCGTTTGTTAGATTTACATAAATTACCGGTCCTGGATGCGTGTGTCCTTCAGGGTGCATTTCATCTCGAGAGATATGCGAGTAGTCGAAATGATACTTTTTACAAAATGTCTCAATGGTTCTTGCTCCCCATTGACTGGCTTCTGCCATAGCTTCTTTTTGCGGTCGGGCAAGCAATGCGCTCGTATCTTTTCCAGATTTATGTAGATACACGTAGTACATGAGTAGCGCCGCACCGCACTCTTCATGCGACGTAATTTCGGTCACGCCCGCCGTATGTAATTGTTTTGCCAATGCCTCTTCCGGAACACCACTTCGATACAAGGTAAGCAAAATGGAGCCAGGATTTTTTCTGCTCCCGCGCAGAATTCGCTCGTCGGAGCAGCAAAGCTGATGTGAGTGTTCTGTAGGTTCGAATGCATGGTCAATCAATCCATTTTTTTCTAAATACTTTTGAAAGCCTCCAGCTCGCTGAATCTCAATTAGCCGGTTTAAGTTGTTGCGGACGTGATCTTCCTGAACATTGGCACCCTCCCCGTTAGTCGCCTTAATGGTCGTGTTCTCTGGAAGTCTTTTTACTTCGCTCCGTGATGCTTGAAGAGTGTCTTCTCTTGTCGGAGGCGTGATTCCTGTAGTCGTTTCGTCCCTGATAGGAGGCATCATGTCGCGTGTCGAAAAAGCCCGATGAAGGACTCTAGTCTGTACTGACGTTGCTTCTGATAGATGCAGTTTTTCAACCCCCATAGGGAATTGCTGGTGCGCGCCCGCCGCGCTGATATTAAATAGGCCGCTGTCGTAGAAAAGCAAAGGCGCCCGTGGCGCTCTTGGTTTCGTGCGTCAGTGGTGGAGGTGGGGAGAATCGAACTCCCGTGCAAAGAAGGTCTTTCAAATGATTCTACAAGACGTAGTCCGTTTCAAGATTTGAACGCATGAGTATGGAACGGACAAGATGACATGCGTCGAGCTCGTGAATCTAGGATAGGCGGTGAGCGGCAGCGTATCCGAAGTCCGATGTTATGACACCGGAAGTCCCGTATCGGACGTAAAGGTTCCGGCGCTGTCCAGGCTTACGCGAGGACAGGCGCGAGCTGAAGAGGGGATACCACCGAAGCGATAACCTTCTTAGCGTGCGCGAAAACGTCTTTCACACGTTTGGTACTCGAGATTTTAGGTGTTCTTGAGCATTCACCGTCTTGCACAAAGGAAAGTGAATTCCTTGTCGAGGCCAGTCACCCCCTTTGAACGCACCGCAATGCACTCAAAGCGAATGGCTGGTCTCATTAGTCATATTCGTTTTTTAAGGTTCTCCTGATGCTCCTTTTTGCATCGCGGTCCTTTAAGATAGCACGCTTATCATGCTTCTTCCTGTGCCGCGCGACCGCTATCTGAAGCTTCAGTTTCTGTCCCTTATTGTACACCATAAGGGGTACTATTGTCAATCCTCTCTGGTTCTCGTAGGTGTACAGTTGGGTGATTTCCTTTCGTGAGAGCAGGAGTTTTCTGGTGCGGTCGGCAACGTATCCGGCGGGTGTGTTTTTTTCCTGATAAGGAGAGATGGTGGCGCCGACGAGGTATGCCTCTTCACCGCGCACGACAACGCGGGAGCCAACGAGGGACGCCTTTCCCGAGCGAAGCGATTTGACCTCGTTTCCCAGCAGTTGCACGCCTGCCTCATAGCTTTCTATGATTTCGTACTCGAGGCGAGCTTTTTTGTTTTCGACGAGAGGTTTCATAGCACGCGGAAATTGTATCGCGCATTGAGGCTATAGTTCAAAAGACCCGAAACGACTCCCATAAGTGTTCGAGCGATGTACAAATTAAGCAGCGCAATCTCAACGAGCCAGGCAGTTCCAATAGTAATAATGCCGCCATTAATGACCGCAAACATAAGAAAGTACACGAGCCCCATGCTGAAGGCCCGAGCAGTTCCCGGGAACACAAACGCGCGAGCGATCGAGAAGTGTATGACGCTCGAGACAGCAAATGCTGCCGGTACGGCGATGAGGTAGTGGACTCCCAGAATCCCGTTCAGTATATACAGTGATGCAATATTCAGAAAAAAAGTTCCGCCGCCGATGAGAGAAAAGCCTATATACTCGCGCACACGCGTTGTAAGGAATTTTGGCACAGTAATCAGCGATGATATTGCTGCTTAAAAAGTTTTGCAATTTCTTCGCTTTCCGCAATATCCTGATACCCGAGATTGAATGCGCGAGTCAACTTTTCCTTGGAATTCGTGAAGACGCGCATATTGAGGGCGGATGAAGGACTGATACAGATTGCACGTACATCGTCTGATACGGGGCAGACGCCAGGTGGAAGTGAAAGGTCGTGGAGCATTGCATCGCGTAATCTCTTTCCATGGAAGCGTGCGTCGAGCCCAAGCGCGAGCTTCGTTGAGAGCGCCCGCTCTTTTGGTTCGCAGTTTATGGTTATCAGTGTCGTTGCTCCCGCTTTTAATACCTGGCGCGCGAGGTCAGAGATATTTGCCGACATCCCTCCGTCAATATACTTTTTCATGCCAAGCCGCACTTTTTTTCTATAGAGGAGCGGAATGGCCTTTGCGGCACGCATGACCTCATAGAAGTCGAAGAATGATTCGTTTGTTACATATTCTGTCTGCCCGGTTTTGGCGTTTGTGACGCTAAAAAAATATTTGACCTTTGTCTTTTCGATATTTTTTACCTTCAGGGGAACTTTCTTCCTAAATATTTCATCGATGAGATAGTCGACATGAATGGTCGTCGGTATCGTGGGTACAAATTTCTTATCGACGAGGAGTTTCGTCCAAACGAACTCTCCGACGTCAAATTGTCGCGCAAGAAAATACATCGCATTTCCTGCGGAACCTGACTCAGCGGCGAGCGCGTAGGGGTCTTTCAGTCCATACTTCTTCACGAGTGCAACCAATGCACCTGCGCTATACGCGCAACGCATGCCGCCACCGGTAAGGACGAGGCCGATTTTTTCTTTTTTTCCTTCCTTCATATTTTGGCTTACTTCCTATATACTATAGCCTCAATGCCTGAAAAACTCCCCAAGAAACATGACAAACCGCGTTCGCCGAAGGGGAATGGCCCTTTGGATTGGATCCCCCGCACGGTGCCAAAGATGCCTAAGAAGGGTGACTGGTTCAACAACGTCGCGTCGACCGTCTTGGTCGTATTGATACTGGTATCCCTCTATTCTCTATTCTTTGGCAGTGGCACTGCTCCTGAAGATGTGACGCTCTCCCAACTCGCGACTGACATGAAGGCGGGGTTGGTAACTTCGGTCGTGGTTTCGGGAGATGAGCTCACTATCATGTACGCGGATGCGACGGAAAAGAAAGCAAAAAAGGAAACCGACGCTGCATTTTCCCAAAGTTTGGCAAATTACGGTCTCACTGCCGAAGACATAACGAAAGTCTCGATTGAAGTGAAGGATGAGGGTGGACTTCGTTACTGGTTTTTCAATTTAGCTCCCATTTTTCTGCCGCTTATCCTTATCGGTGTCTTCATCTGGTTTTTGTCGAAGCAGGTGCGTGGCGCTGGCATGCAAGCGTTTACGTTCGGCCAATCGAAGGCGCGGATGATTGATCCGCGTGATCCATCGCAGCGCGTTACATTTTCTGATGTTGCGGGAGCGAAAGAGGCAAAAGAAGAGCTTGCCGAAATTGTAGACTTTTTGAAGAATCCTAAAAAATTCTTAGAAATAGGTGCGCGCATCCCGAAGGGCGTGCTCTTGATGGGCGCGCCGGGAACCGGAAAAACTTTGTTGGGCAGAGCCGTCGCAGGCGAGGCGGGCGTCCCGTTCTTCTCCATTTCGGGTTCTGAGTTCGTCGAAATGTTCGTGGGCGTCGGCGCATCACGCGTGCGCGATCTCTTTCATATGGCAAAGCACGCAGCTCCCGCGATCATTTTCGTCGACGAAATTGATGCAGTTGGCCGCGTACGCGGAACTGGCGTTGGTGGAGGGAATGATGAGCGAGAGCAGACATTGAATCAAATATTGGTTGAGATGGATGGTTTTGAGCCGAATGAGAAAGTTATTGTCATGGCTGCAACGAACCGTCCTGATGTTTTGGATCCAGCCCTCCTTCGCCCGGGGCGATTCGACAGACGCGTCACCATTGATCTTCCTGATAGAGGCGATCGAGAGGCGATACTGAAAATTCACGCACGGAAGAAGCCTCTCGCTGAAGATGTGAATCTGGTTGTCATTTCAGAACGAACGCCGGGATTCTCAGGAGCCGATCTGTACTCTTTGATGAATGAGGCGGCAATTCTTGCGGCGCGCGAGAACAGGAAGAAGGTCTCGCAGTTCGACCTCGTCCGTTCAATAGAGAAGGTCATGCTCGGCCCTGAGAGGAAATCGCATCTCCTCAATAAGAAGGAGAAAGAGATAACCGCGTACCACGAAGCGGGACACGCGCTCGTTGCATCGGTTCTACCGTACGCTGACCCAGTCCATAAAATTTCGGTCATCAGTCGCGGTCGCGCTGCCGGCTACACGCTGAAGTTGCCACTTGAAGATACAAAGATGCAGTCGAAGAGAGAGTTTCTGGATGACATCGCGGTATCGCTCGGTGGATTCGTCGCGGAAAAAGAAATATTTGGCGATCTAACGACCGGCCCTTCGAACGATCTTCAAGTGCTCACTGCTCTGGCGCGCGACATGGTGACGCGCTACGGCATGTCGGACACCATGGGGCCGATGGCCCTTGAGGGCGAGGGAGGGAAGACACTCTTTGGTCGCGGTATTTCAGACAAAGAATATTCGGAGAAAATTTCAGCGAAAATTGACGAGGAGGTGAAGAAAATCATCGATGATGCGTACGTGAAAGCTAAGAAAATAATCACAGATTACCGCAAGCCTTTGGATGCGATTGCGGCACGTCTCATGGAAGTCGAGACTATCGAGCGGGACGAGTTTGAATTGATTCTTATTGCGCACGGCATCACGCCGAAGAAGAAGCAGGACATCGAACATCAGGCGTAGCTCATATGACCGGAGGATTTGAAACAAGGCTTTCATGCGCACGGGATGTCGAGATTCTTGCGGGTGCAGGAACCAAGGCCAGACACAACGCTCAACCGATTGCGACGGGTATTCGCGCAGAAATTGCAAAAGAACTGGGATATGATCCCCTGAATCTAACAGCTGATCAGTGGAAAGAGATAATGAAAATTTATAGGAAACGCTACGGCATATAGCATTGAAGGGCCTGCGATTCGCATCCGGAACGCCCATTGTGTACGCCTGCTTGGGCTCGCACCATAGTATGATAGGAGTATTACTACTCATTGGTTCGTTTATGGCTAAACTCGGTTTGCGTGCCGCCGTACTTAAGCTTCGTGCAGAGGGTAAAAGTTATTCTCAGATTCGCGCACAGGTGCCAGTAAGTAAATCCACATTAAGCACTTGGTTACGTGGTATGCCGCTCTCGAAAGAGCAAATCAACGAATTACGAGGCAGAAACCCGCAACGTATAGAAAGGTATCGGGCAACTAGGCTTAAGGCTCGCGCAGATAGACACGCACAAGTTTTCAAGCGAATGAGTAAGCGAGTCGGAAAGCTCTCGAAAAGGGAAAAGTATCTCTGCGGTTTGTATCTTTACTGGGCGGAAGGAACAAAGGCCGCGCGAGATATGGTGATGTTCACCAACACTGATCCAGCGATGATTCTTTTTTGTCTTGAATGGTTTAAACTACTGGGCATTCAGAAGGAAAGAATCAAAGTTTATCTGCATCTATATAGCGATATGGATGTAAAAAAAGAAACACAGTTCTGGTCCAATACCTTGGGTTTGAAATCTGAAGCGTTTCGGAAACCGTACATAAAACTCTCGACTAGAACAAAAGTAAATTCGTACAAAGGTCGCTTTAGTCATGGGACCTGCAACCTATATGTGGGGAGTCGTGACGCCTATGAAGAAGTAATGCTAGGACTTAAGTATATCCGTTCGATGAACAATGGCATTGCGTTTCCAATGACACAAGCGCTATAGTTTCATCATCCGCCTCTAGCTCAATGGTAGAGCGTCCGCCTTATACGCGGTTGGTTGGGGGTTCGAGTCCCTCGGGGCGGACAAAGTACAAAAATACGCAAGCTGCTTTGCGTTTTTTGACTTTGTCCGGACCGCAGCCGTATCGCGAGTTTCGAGCGATGGCGAGGGGCGGCTCGCGACCGAGGAGCGCGACGGCGCGACGAGAGTTGTGAGGACAAAGTCCGAGACGGAGTCATGTTTTCTGTTTCAGAGAACAGACGAGTCGGGGCCTGCGTGCAAAAGCGAACGAAGGTGAGCTTTTGACATGTGGGCGACAAGATCGCTAGGTCAGCATTCGAGTCGAGGGCCGGGCCTGGAACCAAGGAGTGCGACGGCACGACGAGAGTAAAAGGAGTCCAAGAGGGCGGACAAAACAAAAAGTTCCGTCGCTTCAAATTGAATGTGTTAAAATAATTAGATGAAGACAAAAATGGACCCAACGTGGGAAAGAATCTTACACGTGATTCCACCAAAATCTGATAAACGTAAATGGTCGCTCTACCCTGCTCAGCTAATTCAACACTCTTTCGATTTATCCGTATTTTCTAAAAAGATGGCCCGTGAGGTAATGAAATATTTTCGCGAATCGATTCAGGTCCAGAAGCGTGAGATCGCTTTTAAAAAAGCATGGAGTCCGAAAATCTACCACAAAAATACCTATTGGAGTTTAGAACTTGAAAATCGATCCATGGAGACAATTTTAAGAAGACTTTCAAAGGCGATTAGCCGCTAGAAAGGTTCTAACGTCGTTCAGCAGGGCGGACACTGGATTCAGTAGGCAAGTCTGCGGCGACAAGGATGTCATCATCCGAGTCTAGGACGCTCACGATTCGGCGTTCGGCTTTTCCATCCAGTCGAGTTACGACGACCTCGAACAGGAGTCCATCGCGTGCGGAATTGGCAGCATCTCTGCTTTCACCTCCCGAGATCGTGTTCCGCTTCTTGAGGAGCGTCGCGATGGCGAGGAGTTCCCGACGCCTTCCGGCAAGAAGAGACCGTGCCGCAGAGACAGCCCAGCCGGGATTTTCTCCGTGCGCCCTGACCTGCATCATGTCGTGTCCGGTGCCGTTACACTCTTGTGATTCCGCGGCGGCGGCGACTATCGCGTTCCATCTCGTCGTAAACGTGGCTCCCTGGTATTCGCTTGTCGGGACGTTCGTCACGTGCGAGACCCCGATGCCGAGAAGGATAGCCGCGAGCGTGTGTGCCGCCTCATGAAACTCGGTGTCGGATTCCGAGATGGTCTCATCAATCTCCATTCCATGCATCAGCCGTACCGATATATCGGTACTTCCGAGGCGTTCACGGACGAATCCGCTTCCCATCGCGAGGCGTGCTTCCATGTCCTATTCCTACCACGAGCTCCTGCGTCGAGCCACACCGCCCGGTCGTCATTCAAAATACAGCTCGCTCGCTCTTTTTATCGCTCGGTCGCGAAGAAGGGGATACTTTGCGAGAGCAGGGTCATGCTTCACCAATTCGCCCGCCTCTTTTCTCGCCGCTTCGACGAGGCGGAGGTTCTTCAAGGCATCCATGCCGATGTCCGAAAGCCCCCACTGGTGCCTACCGTAAAGTTCTCCCGCGCCACGTATCTCTAAGTCTTTCTCCGCGAGCTCGAAGCCATTCTTTGCGGATACTATTGCCTTCAAGCGCGCGTTCTCTCCACTATTCTCGACCATGAGGAAACAGTACGGCTCAAAGGACGAGCGCATAACGCGCCCCCGAAGCTGGTGGAGCTGCGCGAGGCCAAATCGTTCCGCGCCCTCTATCATGATGACCGTCGCGTTCGGTACGTTCACGCCCACTTCAACGACCGAGGTTGAAATGAGAATGTCTATCTCATGCTTCTCAAATTTTGTCATTGTCTCCTCCTTTTCTTTCGGCGACATCTTGCTGTGGAGTTTCGCAAGCTGGAATTCGGGGAACACTTTGGTTGAGAGACGTTTCATTTCGGACGCGACCGAACGCGCCTGGAGCGCAAGCGCCTTTGTCGGGTCCGGTTCGTCGATCCTGGGGCATATCACGTACGCCTGCCGACCCTCATTCAGTAATTTCCGAGTGATATCATATATGATATCGCGTCTTGATGGGGTCACTATTTCTGTCCTAATTGGTTTTCTGCCGGCAGGGAGTTCATCGAGAATGGTGAGGTCTAGGTCGCCATACAGTGTGAGCGCCAACGTGCGGGGGATGGGCGTCGCAGTCATCGACAAGAGGTGAGGAGCCGCGCCGCCTTTGATCGCGATCGCTTGGCGTTGGAACGTGCCGAAACGGTGTTGTTCGTCGATGATGACGTACGCGAGATGCTTTATCGCGACGGTCTTTTGAATGAGCGAATGCGTGCCAATGATGATGGGGATCTCGCCGTTTGCAACCCACTTCAAAAATTGGTTCCGAGAAATTGACGTCGGCACGTCCGGATTCACTTTTGATGGGAATTTATAACAGCCGGATGAGGTAATAAGACCGATCTGTATAGGGTATTTTTTGAAAAACGAGGTGAACGTCGAGAAGTGTTGTTTGGCAAGAATTTCTGTGGGGCACATATAGGCGACCGCAAGATTTCCGAATGATTGTCCTTTTGGCTTTGAGGTCACGACTGCGTACGCTGTTGCGGCGGCGACGGCAGTCTTTCCAGAGCCAACATCGCCCTCCAAGAGGCGCGCCATCGGGTACGGCTCCAGAAAGTTTTCAAGTATTTCTGCGATAGCTTTTTTCTGCGCCTTGGTTGGCTCAAACGGAAAGCTCTTCACGAAGTCCGCGATGCGTTTTTCGTCGGCATCTATTTCATATGAGCGACGCTCTTGGTTTTTTTGGCGATCGATAGCTCGCGCAACCTGGATCAGGAAAACTTCTTCAAATGCAAACCTTTTTCTTGCAACCTCGGCATTTTTTTCATTTCGTGGCTCGTGTATCCACGCGAGTGCGCTTCTCAGGGCAGGGAGGTGGTAGCGCGCCAGTATGTCCGCGGGAATTGGGTCTTCTATTGATTCGAGGGCGCCGTTCTCGATTGCGCGTTTGACCGCGTGGTAGAACCACAAGGATGTTACACCTGCGGATTCCGGATACACCGGAAGCACTCCCTCGCTCCCTTCAAAAAGCGGCGTTCCGGCTGTCCGTTCGACGAGTGGGTTTGCGACATTCTTTCTTCCATTTCGTTCAGTAATTTTCCCGCGAAGCCGAACTGTTTCGTTTATTGGAATCATTTTAGCGAGGTATGGCTGGTGGAACCACGCGACTTTAAGCGTTCCGGTGCCGTCCGAGAATGTTCCTTCGGCCATCGGAACTTTTGTTTTCCACGAGCGCTTCATGTCCAATTTTGAAAATTGACCGTACATGACTGCCTCCTGTCCCGGCAAGGCGTTCTCGATAGTCTTGACGTCTGCAGAGGATTCGTATCGCGAAGGAAAGTGGTAAAGAAGATCGCGAATCGTCTCAATGCGAAGTTTTTTCAAAGCTGCTCGCTGTGTGCCCGTGAGCCGCGCGAGGGTTTCGATGGAGTCTGTCGCTTGCATAACAGAGTCAGTATATAGTGGGGGCACCATGATGGAAGTGGGACGACCTGAAGGGAAGAAATCGCGCGAAGAGAGCGAAGTGAAGGTCATCGGACTTACTGCTGAGAAGGTCACGAACATCAAGGAGACGCTTACACTGCTCGGTGCCAAGCTCAAATTCAAAGGTGAGATCGAAAACATTCGCGTCGACAGCCCAGACGGTGCCCTCGGCGCGGCGGGATTGAGCGCTCGCATCCGGAAGTACACGGAGACTAAGGAAGGGGAAACGCGGATCTGGTATGAACGGACCTTGAAAGGGAAGAGGGCAGCGGTTGCGGGCAAGAAGAAAAAGCGCGAATATAACAGCGAGCGGTTTAGCACATACGACGAAGCGGCACGCGACCTCGCTGCCTATTCGAAAGTAGTGCTCGGCATCAATGTGGAGCCACTGAACGAATTATCGCTGGTCCGAAAGAGCCGCGAGCAGTATGTGTTTGCTGAAGAACACGGAGAGATTGCAGGTGCCGAAGTTGTCATAGACAAGTTGATTGCCGTTAGTGTCGGCGGGGAGTTCGTAGCAGGCGTTACGCCGATTGAAGAAATACCATACTTTATAGAAATAGAGTCGTCGTACGGAGATGAGCGCGATGATTTCAATATCAGCAAATGCGCTGAGAAACTTGATGTTGATCCGCGCGGCGAGCTGCATGATGCTTCTGAACGAGAATTACTCGAGCACTATGGATTTTTGCCAAAATCAAAGAGAGCGCGCGCTACAATGCGATCATGAATGCGGCACACCACGCTACAGAAAAACTTAACGCCGAGCTGAATAATTCGGAGAAGCTTAGGGAGTACAAGGCAACGTATGACGATTATCGGCCGAGTTTTTTACCGCGGGCACTAGGAACTTTTCTCGTATGGGCGGGTAATATCGTCTATGGTCACCAACCGTCGTATTTAAAATTCCGCGCAGTCGAGGTCATTGCGCGCGTGCCGTACCATTCATGGTCATCGGCCGCATTCACCTGGCTCACCATTTTCTATACGGACGAGAAGAATGCAGTGAAGTATTCCAAGATCGCGCACTTCTCAGAGCATGCGCAGGAAAATGAGACCATGCACGTCGTCGTCATTTCTCAGCTCGCGAAGGGGAGGGAGCGCGCTGGCGCTTTCCGTCACACGTTTATCCCAATGCTCTTCGCCTTTTTTTATTTCTGGATGTCGTATTTTCTGTACATAATAAATACTCGCTACTCGTACGAATTGAATTATATGTTCGAGAATCATGCGTTCGAGCAGTACAACGAATTCTTAGAAATGAATGCGAATGTTCTCAAAGATACGAAACTCGAGAGTGAGTTTCTCACGTGGTACGGCAGACAGTTCGACAATCACTATGACTTTTTTGTTTCCGTCAGAAATGACGAGATAATCCACCGCAATCAATCGATAGAGGAGATTGAGCGTCTGCGCGCAGAAAAAACAGCGGTTTGATATATCATACCGGCCGTTTGATATATCAAACCGGCGCATAGAGGGGTGAGCGGCTAAGAAAGTTTGAGAACGTCGAGAAGATTCGAGACTTGGAAGGTTGCGCCTGAAAGGTCTTTGCCGTGGTTGTAGCCGAGGGTGTAGACGCACATCGGGACATTTGCTGCTTTCGCAGTTTCGATATCAATTATTGAATCACCGACGAAAAGGGGTTTTTCCGCACCGTACTTTTCAATAATCATCTGCATGCCGCGCGGGTCGGGCTTAATGGCTGGCACATCCTCTGCGCCAAATACTTCTTTCATTGAGGCACCGAAAGCAGCAGGGATGATTTTTTTCGCAAAAAGCGACGTTTTGTTGGTGAGCACGATGCAGGGCACGTTTTTTGAGAGCGTTTCAACGAGCTCTACTGCGCCAGGGAAGGGCTTCGATTTCTCGAACGGGTGCTCGTCATAGTGCGTGTAGATAGCTTGATATATTTCTTCAATGCGGTCAGGGTGATTATTTCCAAACAGGATTTCAACGAACGCATGAAAGCCGCCGCCAACCGCCAGCTCTGTTTCTTCCAAAGTAGGGAGTGCCAGATTTAACCGTTTTGATACCGTTTCAACCGCCGCGTAGACGTCCGGCATGGTATCGATGAGCGTACCATCAAGATCAAAGAGATAGAGGTCATACATATTCTTACTATACGATATGCATTTATAGTTACCCCCAGCCTAGATAAAAGGGGTCAAATGGACTATAGTTCGACGTGTTGGAGAGGTGGCTGAGTGGAAGAAAATCAAACTGCTTTGATTTTCTTCCGGTCCGCCGCAGGCGGACGCGCCGATGCCAAGTATGCGAGGCAGGCGCGAGGTGGACGAAAGGGACTTTCGACCACTGTCCGGTACAATCGCATGTGATTGGAGAGGTGGCTGAGTGGTCGAAAGCGGCACAGTGCTAATGTGTTGACCGGGTAAAACTGGTCCGTGGGTTCGAATCCCACCCTCTCCGCAAACTGGGAATGTCTACCGCAAAAGGTAAATATTCCTCTTTAGTAGGGCCACCATTTCTAGGTTCGAACGCTTTTGTCGTGTTCGGATATTTCATCGCTATTGCCGCGTAGAGATCAAGCGGATTCCTCAACGATACAGCCAGTTCTCTGTCTTTGAGTATTAGGTTCGAGCGCGAGAGTGAAGCGAATATGTCTCGCTTCTGTTCTGGTGATCCGTTTTCAAACCACAGTCGCGCTGCGGTGGCAAAACTAAATGAGTTCTCGGCCCAATCCACCCACTCGTCGATCTTGCGTCCAGTATTCTGTCTCGCACTTTCGAGCGTGTGCTTTTCCTCCATGAGTCCCTTTCGCTGCGGAGAGTATTCTTCGATCGAGAGCAACGACTGATCGGCATTCTCCGGAGAGGTATAGAGCCGCGTAAGGTTTTGTAGGCGCTGCACTACATCCTTGTAGCGCTTGTCTTGTGAGTCGATCTCCACGCGCTGTCCCTTGATCTGCTCGTCGTTATCCTTTGCGAGCTCCTCGAGAGCCCATTGAGAGAACGCACTAGAGAGCTCGAATTTTGTGAGAGCGCGGTCGAGGAGATATTCAAGATCCTCTACACGGACGGACTTTTGACCGCAGTTCGGATTCTTACGTTTCGTGCAGTGATAATAAACGTAATGGAGCGTTGTCGGGTTCTCCATGTCTGCGATATTTCTTTTACACTTCGGACAAGCATCCTTTTTCGATGATGCGAACTTGTGTTTACAGGAGTCGCAAATAATTTGATGTTTTTCTTCCGCCGTGATCATTGATCCGCACTCTCCGCACTCTGTTCGGCCCGTGAATGGAAAGAAATGCCCCTCTCTTGATTGCGGTTTTCCTTTACGCCCGAGCTTTCGTTGCATGAGTTCAAACTGATCCATTGTGATCATCGGCTCTTGTGCGCCTTTTACTAGTTCCTTTTCTCCGGTATCCGGATTGCGGGCATAGAAATATCCCGTATAGAACGGTTCGGTGAGGAGACGGTAAATGTGCGCGAGAGACACCGGTTTGCCTCCCTGCTTTTTTGTCTGTCGTGTTGTGAGGCCCCATTTCTTCGCTTGTCTGTGAAGTTGGCGAACAGAATAGTGTCCGGCGATGTACTCCTCGAAAATCCTCCGGACAAGATCAAAGCGTTCCGGATCGGGAACGATATTCTTTTCTCCCTTTATGCTTTGGATATTGTTCAAGTATCCGATTGGAGCGATGCCGTTGCGCCACCCTTGTAGCGTCTTTGCTCGGAGTCCTCGCTTCACATTCATACTCAGGTCACGGATGTATTGATTCGCCATCCCGAACTCGAGGGAGGCGAGCAGTACGTTATCCTCCGGAAAGTAGTCGCGCTCTGCCGTCTTGATGTGTATGATGATTCCTTTTTGCAGCATCCAACTTATACGGCCTGCATCGACGGGGTTACGCGCGAGGCGATCCATTTTCCAACAGAGAATCCCTTGCGCTTCGCCCTTTGCGATTCGATCTAGTACATCATTGAAAACCTCCCTGCCAGGGGCCTTTGCTGATTTAGATTCGTAAAGCGGTTCGCCAACGATTTCCAAGTCGAGTCGATGAGCCATTTTATTCATCTAATCGATCTGTGAAGACAAGCTCAAAACTTGACGATCTTCATCCTCTGTTGATTTGCGACAGTACAGGAAGTATTTCAGTTTTCTTTCTACGTCCGTTTTCATAATTTTGTTCATGCTTACTATTGCGTCTTGACTGGTAAAAGGCAACAAAAAAGTGTTTACACCTTCTAAAACATGGAGGGTTTTGAGGGCTTCGGAGGGTTTTTTGCGGATCCATAAAACGGGAACATCACCTTTAGCTTGGCCTCCAAATCGCGATCTTGCTTCTTTCGCTCTCCTGAATGATAGCTAAACGCTTCGTCGGCTATTTTCGAGATAGTTTTTCGACACTTTGCGGCCTCGGCCTTAGCATAGGCATGCCATTTTTCGCTAACTCGAATGAGTTTGGTTATACGTTTTTTCATGATTGTTTACACTTTTTTGATAGGCGAGTTTTATTCCCTTCATATCCTCCCTATGTTCTTCAGAGAGATTCGCGCATTTTCGTCGCCCTTGTCGACAAAATGCGAATCCAGTTCTTCGTTTGATGAGCGGGTGAAGTCCCCCGTTGAGAACTCGCAGACTCAGAGCGGGGACTGATATCCGCTCACCAAAGAAGCAGCAGCCAGTTTGTTTTTCCCGAGGACTCGCTGATAAACCTCGTCTCTTCAGATTGTTTGGGGCTCAAAGCCCCCTCCTACGCGCTCCACGAGCGCACACGAGGCGACCTTTAGCTCGAAGATGTGGTTTTCTTTTGATTTACCAATAACTCCTTATAGCGTGCCTCATACCGCTTTGGCATCGGCTGCATGACAACCCGCGCCAAACTCAAAAGGCGCTGTGCTTGCTCGGTGGCTTCATCATGCGTGAGTTCAACATCAAACTCACGTTTGTAGATTTCTTTGAACTTCGTGATTGAACGAGGTGATAGCATAAACGAAATCTGCTCGCTCACGGGGGTGAAACGAGCAGGTTTCGTCCCCCATGAACTACTTGATTCACTTTCTATTTTCGAGATTTATGCCGCCGCTTGGAACTGCTTATGAGCAAAATCGATACGCAAAAAAAGGCCACAAACGCGGCTCATAAATATCGGGGCATAAGTTATCCACTAGCGATGTCTAGCGACGGACTAGCCGATCTCTGGATTGTTCAAAATGACACCCTTTCCATCTACGACGTCGATCAGTTTTTCTCCAGTGAGTGTTGTCTTAGGTAGGTCGGATGAGCGGAAGATATTCTCTATGGCGTTGCGGATCCGTTTTATGATTTTTTCCTCATCCTCAAGTGGGTTTACGCCAGCAGCTTCAATCCATC
>CAYHYY010000012.1:0-19037 GCA_964360975.1 uncultured Candidatus Saccharibacteria bacterium
TTGGGACCGGAGAAGGAGATACACGGTTCGTCGTACACTATTCCAGCGAGCCTTGCGGAGGGGACAAATTTGAGCACAGATACCTATATAAGCTACGAAGAGCTGCCGAACGCAGCGAAGTGCGATCCGACCGAGTTTCTCGACAGCGAGCCGGAGGTGGGGGAGGTTGTGGACGATGGCGTGACGTACTTGGTCGCGCACTCAATAGGTGCAGCGGCGGGGAACCGCTACGACGAAACGGTGTATGTGTTTAAGGACTACCAGCCGTGCAATGCCGTCCGCTACTGCATCCACTACGGGAATATTGAGAACTATCCACCAGAGGCGGTACAAGAATTCGACAGCGCGGCGCTCATCGCCGAGTTCGACAGCATCCGCCGCATGCTCGCTCAAAGCCGCTAACGCACGAGCGGTATGATATATCATATAGACGCTACGACACGCTGCGAGACTCCCCACCATAGTTTTGATCGGCATGATGCAAAATTGGTCGAACGTGAGCCACGAAAATAATCCCCTCTGACGAGGAAACACTATTGCCACGCCCAACCCTCCCCATTCCTTATGCTAATGTTCTTGAGAACATTAGCATAAGGAATGCTGTGAACGGGAGGTTCGCTATACTGGAACAATGACTTTAAGATTGTCGTAAAACAAAATAACGTTCGACAAGGTGGCGAACGCTTCCGCGAGCGGGGAGGAAATTGCTACGACGCAACAGTGTACGCTCTTAAGGACTTCGAGCCCTGTAGTGCCGTTCGCTACTTCATTCGCTACGTCGTTGTTACAAAACGGTCGGCGCTAGCGTATCGGACGTTGACGGGGTTGTTGTTGCCGTTGGTGGTGGGGGCGGGGGCGGTTCAGACGCTACTGGCATTAGTTGTCGTATGACGTGTAAACCCGACGTTTCGAACATCCATCCGTCAGCTCCAGATTCAAAGTCGATTCGCCACCACGTTCTTTTGTTTGCGGTAACTGGCCCCTCAACAATGGTGCCGATGCTGTTTAGTTTGACCTCAATAACCTCACGGTTGCTATACCTCGCATTTGCATACAAGTTAAGACTGCTGCTCACATAAACTTTTTCGCTCACAGCAAATGTATTATCGGATGCGAGCGCTGGATCGACTTTAGTCGTGAATGTAGCCGGTTCGGAATAAAGCATGGGGTCTCCAGTAACCGATGAAATTTTGAACGTATATGTGTCGGGAAGCACACTCGCAGTCGTGACTTCGATATGGGATATGCCGTTAGCAAGCGTTATACCCGTGGTTTGGCTGGTATAGGTACTCGCGTAACGTACACAACAAAGAGGAATTGTAGGAGCATTCCACGAAACTAACGCGATGATACTTTGAGTGCCAGTTTGCTTACCAAAGATCCACGCGCGTAGATTTGTTGGCGGTGCTGATACATATGGTTTGTTGTTTTGCGTGGTGAAAGAAACTGGAGCAGATTGGCCGTAATTTCCTCGGGTATCTTTCGCGATTGCTATAATACTATGACTTCCATCGAACAGGAGCGACGAATCAAACGTGAGATCATATGGCGAAACTGTGGGCGATTCTAATTTGTTTTTTGTAGAATCGATCCAATACGAGACGCTTTCCACATTTTCGTTATCCGTTGCATTTACTTTGAGCGTTACGGTACCGATCATTGTTGTCATTGCAGTGGGATAGACGATCGATACCTGCGGAGGCGTTGTGTCTCTCGAAACGCGAGTAGAAAAGAAGCTGCCAAGTGCAAGTACCACCGCCGCGACGACGACAATCCCTGCTATGCGAATATCCATGGAGAATTGTTAGATTGTTAATCCACATGCAGTGTACCAGTCAGGGGAATTAGGGAGGTGTGTGTCTGTGCATGATGTGCTCGCCAACAGCCGTTAGCGAATCCTGGGATTAATATAGGGATTCGAGCAGGCAGGCGGGTTTCGCTATACTAACGGTATGAGTCTTAAAAAATCACAGGACAGAATTACCTTCGACAAAATACCGGAAGCGCCGGGAGAGGGAGAGGAAATCGCAACGATTCTGGACTTTGTGATGGATCAAGAATTCATCGAGAAACATCGTCACGACTGGTGCTGGCTCGGGTCAAAAGACGTACCGACCGAGACGGGCTGGTATAGAGTAGAAAGAAAGACAAATAAACTGGAGAAAATAGAGAAAATAGAAGTGGAAAAACTCGCGTGGCACGAGCGCCTGTACGTGTACGGGAGCGGTCACGCAGCCGTGAGAGATGATTTACCGCTCGCGCTCTACATCGGCGACGAATATGATGACGGTCGCATCTCCGCCCTCTACCTCTGCGGCCCCGACGTCCTCACTTGGGTCGCCCTGAAACAAACCTAGACCATATATGCTCCCTCTGTCACTTCCATATATCGTAGTGTTGCTTTGATATATCAAAGTGACATTGTTAGAAGGAATATTTTGATTGTTGACATAATGATATTGCAACTGCGTCTCCAGGTAAGATATACGAAGCGATTTGCTAGTCTTAGCGCATGAACTATCCGCAGCTATCGGACGAAGACATCCGCGCGCTTTTCAAGCGCGCGGGGCTGGGGCAGGTCGGGCGCATCGAGAAAATCGATGTGGGCTGGTCAAATGACGTGTACTCGGTAGATGACCGGTTCATCTTGAAAGCCGAGCGCTCGCCGGGGGACGAAGAGGCGCTCCTCAAGGAAATGTTCGTCCTCAACCTTTTCAAGGGGAAGCTGCCGGTGCCGGTCGTCATATATTCAGACAACGCAAAATCGCTTATAGACCGCGTCTATTTCATCTACGAAAAGATAGAGGGGGTTAACCTCTACGAAAAGTGGCATGAATACACAGTTTCCGAGAGAAAGGGAATTGTGGAGGAGCTCTGCCGCTTCCTCCGGGTCATACATGCCGAGCCATACGAAGGGTTTGCGGAGCGCTTTCATGTCGACACCACGCGCTCATGGAAGGACATCATGCTCGGGAAGATCGAGGCGGCCATAGCAAAGATTCCCGATAGGGCAGTATTGCCGGAAGCGCTCATCGAAAAGGTGCGCATGTTCCTCTCGAAGCACGAAGGTTCGCTCGACGAGAGCAGACTCGCGCTCACCTACTACGACCTCCATTTCGATAACGTCTTGGTGAAGGACACGCGTGTCACCGGTCTCCTCGACTTGGAGCGCGCGGACGTAATGTCTATCGACTACACGCTCGATCTCGTGAAGCGGATGGTCGATTTTCCCCTGAAGTACGCGTCGGATAAATCGAAACCATTCGTGAAAGTCAAGGGCTATAAAGACCTCATGGAATACTACCGGGAATTCTATCCGGAACTTTTTGCTTTCAATGATCTCGAAACACGCCTCAAAATATATGCGATCGAATACGATCTCGGCACTTTATTTTGGTGGCCGGAGCATGAGCAGCTTCGGACGAACATTATTGCAAACTCGACGCTGTAACACCTCAGTTTCGTTGGCACTCCCATATATCGTAGTGTTGCTTTGATATATCAAAGTGACAAAGTGTAGACTCGTGTCTCAATTTTTTGATGTATCATAATGACATAACGGAAAAAAGGGGGGGTGGTATTGACAATTCAACCCGTTTTGCTATTCTACTAGTACAACTGCATCTCATCGGTTTTTTAGGGGTTTGCCCCACAGAAGCTCCAAGCTTTATCTAAAACCTCTCGAGACGCGGCGCACGGGCATTTAGCTCCGCGGCCAGAGGTTGGAGGAGGGTACGCCCTCACTAAGATAGTTAAAGCCTATTTATATGGTTATGAACACTAAATTCACACATCGTCGAAGTACTACTCGACGTACATGGAGTCCTACAGAGGGGCGAACCCCTCCTCGCGGACGAAGACCATCAGGCGGGGGTTCTCGCTTTGGTGGTGCATCACGTTTCAGTGGCAGAAATAATATGCGTCGCGGCAACATGGGGGAAAACATCCACCCATCTAAATTCGTTAACAAGGTCGTGGTGACCGAGGAAGTGGCGCAGTTTGTCCCTGAGCATAAATTTGAGAATTTTGATATCCATCCAAAACTCAAAGAGCAAATTGTTTTGAAAGGGTACGTACTGCCGACCCCTATTCAAGATCGCGCCATCCCGCACATTCTTGCAGGGCAAGACGTGGTTGGTATCGCTAATACCGGTACGGGGAAGACGGCCGCGTTTCTCATTCCATTAATACACAAGGTTGTTACCGACCGCGCGAACAGGGTTTTGGTCATTGTGCCAACACGCGAGCTCGCACTCCAGATTGAAATGGAGCTCAAGAGTATTACCAGGGGCGCGGGCATCAATTCCGTGTGCGTGGTTGGTGGAGCAAATATCGGCCCACAGATTTCAAAATTGCGCATGCCCAATAGTTTTGTTATTGGCACACCGGGGAGGCTGAAGGATTTGGTTGAGCGTGGGAAAATCAGCCTCGCGGATTATTCGACGCTCGTCTTGGACGAGGCTGACCGCATGCTCGACATGGGATTCATTAACGATATGCGCTACGTCGTTTCCGGCATGCCGAAAGTTCGCCACACGCTCTTTTTCTCGGCGACACTTTCCCCGGTCATTGAGAAACTCATTATGGAGTTTTTGAAAGAGCCGGTGCGTATATCGGTGAAAACTCGTGATACCGCGCAGAATGTTGAGCAAGACATTGTGAGGATTGCTCCCGGAAAGACGAAGTTTGACCATCTCCATGAACTCTTAAAGCAAGACGAATTTAATAAAGTGCTTGTTTTTGGTCGCACCAAGCACGGTGTTGAAAAACTCATGAAGGCGCTCGGTGAAATGGGCATTCGTGCTGAATCGATTCACGGCAATAAGACACACGGCAGGAGACAGCGCGCTCTCGGTGCCTTTAAGTCAAACCAGGTACAGGTTCTTGTTGCAACTGACGTAGCAGCGCGCGGCCTCGATATCCCCGATGTTTCGCATGTCATAAACTTCGATATTCCGCAGACTTATGACGATTACGTGCACCGCATTGGGAGAACCGGACGCGGCGATAAGAAGGGGAAGGCACTGACCTTCATTGAATAATTATGAAAACGAAAAGCACGGTAATCCATCATCACGGGCAAAACAAATCGACGCGCGAAAAGAAGCCGTACGCTCCAAAACTCACGAGGAGCGTGATATTGGAATGCAAGTCCTGTGATAATCGCTACATCAAGACGCGAAAGGATCAGAATCTCTGCTTGAAGTGCTTTGTGCGCGTGGGTGATGACAGCCGAAAATAGTGCTGTACAAGAATCTTTTTATCTGCTACTGTCCATATCAAGAGGGAGGCGTAGTCGAACTTCCGAATAGCAACATAGAATCTACATGCAAGGAAAAGGCAAAATCAAGACCCTGACCGATAAGGGGTATGGGTTCATCGCGCGCGAGGGCGAAGCGAAGGATCTGTTCTTCCATTCGAAAGAACTTCAGGGCGTGATGTTTGACGAGCTTCGCGAAGGAGACGAGCTGGTGTTCGAGGTCACTGACGGTCCGAAAGGCCCTTCAGCGACGAATGTCATGCGCGCTCCCGCAGCTGCGTAACAGCAACATTTAAAAACCCCCGCGCCCTAGGGCGCGGGGGTTTTTGTGTATAAGTCAGCAAGGCGTATGATGAGCGTATCAGCTAACCATAATTATATGGATCTCAATAAAGTACCCAAGCACTTTTGTGAAAATATCACCGTCGGCTTCTCGCAGGAATTTTTTGTCATGGGCATGATGACCGGAGAGAACGCCATGTTCTACGCCATGACGCCGCAACATATGAAGCGCCTCTCACAATACCTCAGTGTGCAAATTGGAGAGTACGAAAAGAAGCACGGAGAAATAAATGCCAAGTGGACCCCAGGCATTGAGAGTCCCATTCAGACGAAAGATATAAAGGGAGGCTCGGGGGAAGAAAAATAGTCAGTCGCGCGGGTAGCGCAAAATAGAGCTGTTTAGGGTATGGTACAGCGATGAAGCTCTCAGACGAGGTATTGGACGTCATCGTTGTTGGGGGAGGAGCCTCAGGCATGTTTGCTGCAGCGACGGCTGCAGCGCGCGGCAAGAAGGTACTCGTTCTCGATAAAAATCGCCAACTCGGCGTGAAGCTTTCCATGACGGGCGGGGGTCGCTGCAACATCACGAATGCCGAGTACGACAAACACGCGTTTCTTAAAAATTATGGGAAGGATGCAAAGTTTCTGTTTTCTCCCTATTCGCAATTTAACGTCGAGAGTACCTTCGCATACTTTGAGAAGCGCGGGCTTCCCTTGGTTGTGCAGGCGCGCAAGCGTGCCTTCCCCAACACCGAGAAAGCGTCTGACGTTGTGGCAGTTTTGAAAAAGGAGCTGGACAAGCATCATGCGTTTGTAAAAACGTCATGCGTGGTAAAACGTCTGGTCGCTGAAAAAAGGAAGATTGTATCGGTGGGAACGAATCAGGGGACCTTCCGCGCGCGTTCCTTTATATTGGCGACCGGCGGTGCGTCGCATCCGGAGACGGGTTCGACAGGCGATGGCTTCACCTTTTTAAGCGACCTGGGGCACACGGTGAAGGACCCGACACCAACTATCGTGCCGCTCGCCGTCTCGGATGCGTGGATTAAGATGCTCGCCGGGGTGTCGCTCTCGTTCATGAAAATTACTTTTTTTCTTGACGGCAAGAAGCAGTTTTCAAAGACCGGTAAAGTGCTGTGTACGCACTTTGGTCTCTCGGGGCCTTTAATTCTGAATTCGGCAATTCAAGTGTCGACGCTCTTGGAGGGTGGAGGCACGGTGACTGCCGCAATCGACGCGTACCCAGACACCGACTTGGGAACTTTGGAAAATAAAGTTATCAGTATTTTCAACTACAGCAAAAATAAAACACTCCGCACGGTACTCAAAGATATCTGCCCGGAGGGCACCGCAAAGGGAATACAGACGCTATTGGAACATATCGACCTGGATACAAAAGTGCATAGCGTCAGTCGTGAAGATAGAAAGAAAATTGTGCGGCTCTTGAAGGCGCTTCCGGTAACGATAACGAGTCTCATGGGATACGATCGCGCGGTGGTCGCCGACGGTGGCATTCCGCTCACCGAGGTGGACACGCGATCGATGCGTTCTACGCTTTTTAGTAATCTCTACGTGACGGGGGATTTACTCCACATCAACCGCCCTTCCGGTGGCTACTCCCTTCAGCTCTGCTGGACTACGGGCTACGTAGCGGGGATGGCCGTATAGGATTTCGATGACGTGACGGACACTTGACAAAATACAGTGAATATGCTATCCTGCTTTTTAGGCATAACCCTAAAACTACTATGGAAGGAAAACAAATTCTTGCAGCAGACACGAAGAGACCATGGAGAGTGCAACCAGTCGACCGCGATGTGCATGGTCGCCGTCAGACTCGTCGAACCATGTTTCCTGAGCTGTTCCTCTTAATGTCAAAAGAGCCGCGTACGCTCTTTTAAAGACAACCACACAAAAACCGGTGCCTCTGAGGCACCGGTTTTTTATTTGTCCAGTTCCAGGACGTCGTCAATTCGAATCTGTTTTACAAACTCAGGGACGTGGGAGACTAGAACCATAGCGCCCTCATAGTCGTTCAGCGCTTTTGCAATGACGGGCAGGTGGCGGAAGTTAATGTGGTTCGTTGGTTCGTCCAATATAAGGAGACCTGGTTTTTGGAGGACGAGGCGTGCAAACGCGACCAACCCCTTTTGCCCCTCGGACAGACTTCCAATTTTTGTCCGCATCATGTCGTTCATGAGAAGAAATCCGCTCGTTACTTGTCGAAGGTTTGATTCAATTTGTTTCTCCATGACCGAGAGCAGTGAGTTGTAGACGGTGTCATTAAAATTGAGCGTTGAAAAATCCTGCCGATAGTAACCAACAGAAATGCCCTTCTGGATGGCGACCCCGTCCGCAGAGCCGTTCACGATTGATTCCAAGAGTGTGCTTTTACCGATACCGTTGGGACCTGCGAGCAGGAGGTGTCCGCGTTTTTTGAGGACAATGTTTGCTTTGTGCTGGGCTACTTTATGCGTTTTTGGGTTCACCGTGGAGTAACTGGTAAGTGTCAGAATTTCTCCACTCATGTTCTCTGGTATGGGGATCGTGAACGGGCGAATGGTTTTATCTTCCTTTCGCACCTCAACCTTTTCTTCTTCCATTGCTTCCGCTCGCTCACGCATTCGTTTTGCGACCACGCGCATGCCGCCGCCTTTCTCGGCAAATACATTCGCTTGCGCCACTTTTGCTTCTATCGCTTTCCCTAAGCGCGCGTTTTTCATATTTTCTTTTTGAATTCGTGCCGCAATCATTGCCTGCACATCGGTATAGTTGCCGACGTACTGCTCTATCATGTGGTTATAGATATCGAGGTACAGCACACCCTCGGTGAAGGCGTTCAAGAATGATGCATCGTGTGAAATGACGATGACGGTTTTGCTGTACTTCACGAGAAAGTCGGTGAGATGCGCGATGCCCGCTTTGTCCAAGTTGTTCGTCGGTTCATCGAGAAGCAGTATGTCAGGTTTTTGAATGAGGGCTGACGCGAGGAGGAGTCTGGCCTGTTGTCCGCCTGAGAACGACTTCATCTGCCTGTCATAGAGAGGTGTGTGCGAGTGCACGTGGAGATTCACCACTTCAAGGACGTCATCAATCATGGGGTCGATGGCATACATCTTTTTGCTGAAGAATGATTGAAAGTACTCGCGCACCGTCAGGTCCATTTCATCGCGCGGTATAACCTGGAGTGCGGTCGCCATGGTAGCGCCTGGTGCAATATGAATATTTCCTCCGTCGAGCGCCAACGTTTTCATCATGAGGCCAAACAGCGTGGACTTTCCTGCGCCGTTTTGACCCATGAGCGCAACCTTGGCTCCCCTGCGGATAGGAAAGTTCACGTTGGTCAATATTGGTTGGGTATGGCTGTATTCGAAAAAAGCCTTCTCGAACCGCAGCACCACCTCAAACTGAGCCATACGTATGAGAGTAGCTTAACCTCAGCAATATAGATAGGGAAGTTTTGATGAAACACAAAGTGGTATCTTTTGATCATGCATTTATTTCGAATGGTGAGGAAGCAGGCGAGGCGAAGGAAACGTCGCGGGCGGAGTGTCGCTCGGAAAAAGCATTACGCACTGAATAAGGAGGCGGCTCGGAAAATAATTTTGGCGAGAGTGGAGGAGTTGAACAGGAGCTATGGATTAACCTATGGAAGGATTGCCATACGGAGTCAGCGGTCGCGGTGGGGAAGTTGCTCAAAAAAAGGAAATTTGAATTTTAATTACAAAATCGCCGAGCTCCCTCAGGAGTTGATGGACTACGTCATCGTGCACGAACTCTGCCACCTGTCCGAATTCAATCATGGAGCAAAATTCTGGGTTCTCGTCTCCAAACTCATCTCCAACCCACACTCCCTCCGCTCTTCCCTCCGATCCCAATACCTCCTCCTCAAGTAGCCGCGTTCCATATGTACCCGCCGTACTTCCCATCAATTCTTATGCTTAAATTCTTGAGAATATCAGCATAAGAGGAGAAAGCTAAAGTTCTCATGCACGTGTTAGGTAGTCTTCTTTTTTCCGACTTTCTTGTAGCAGCGCGCGCAGTATCCGGCGCTGTTGAGGGGTCTGGGTGTGTTTTTCGCGCGTCTGTGTATATGTCCCGCACAAACTCCCTCGTGGCTGTAGACCCAGCCGTTCACTGCTTCCAATATATAATGCGGCTCATGTGCGCGTAATTCCGACATAAGGGAATAATATTATAAAATAAAGTGCATCGAAAAGCAATTTTTTGTTTATCATTCACCGTAATAGATGGTACGCGCGTGAAGATAATCGGTTTGATATATCACACGGCGGTTTGATATATCAAACCTCCGTGGAGCGTACGAAGTCTACACCGCTCCGTATGCAGGTGGCGAGAAATATCGCACGGCGTATACTAGCGTCATGCCTGATCAGAAGGAGCTTCAAAGTAAAGTGCGCGCGGCGCAGGAGCTTCTTGCGGGGGGATCGACGACCCCGGAAAAACTGAAATCAGCCGCAACGCTTCTCGGTGGCATTAATCCGAAGCTGGATGAATTTTTACAGGAGTGCACGAGAATTCTTTCTACCATTGAAAAAATTCAAGATGGCGATGTCATTCAGCTTTCCGCAGAATCACTTCCTGAGAATACAGAAGAGGACAAAAGAAGGAAAAGAGTGCTCCTCATTTTTATTCGTCGTTATAAAGATTTGCAGAACGAAGTTGTGCGGGTTCAAAGCGAAATGCTCGTACACGGTGCAGAGGGTGGTTCGGGGTCAAATGTTTCGTTCTGGGGGAGAATATTGAGCGCGGCGAAAGGTCCACTCGGCGTCATTACCATTATTGCCATTGGCATTGCGGCAATGAGTGCGACATCAGTCGACGTAACTATTAAGAACAATGGTTGTGGAACGATGTATGCAAATTCATCCATTCCGATTTCTATCCCAGGACTCTCGCTACCCACTGATCCAATTCCATCTGGAGGTTCAGCACAAGCAACCATTCCGCCGTTTTCATTCAATGTCGATGGGACAGCGCCGGGCGCGTTGACACTATCATCAATCGGACTAAATTTTTCAATACAGCTCGCGAATAACGTCGACGATGTTACGTTTAACGGCACGTCGCTTCTCGGTAAAAAGAGCGCGATTACTTTAACGCGCTCAGGTGGAAACGCGTTAGTCATCCACTGCGGTTCGTAACGAATGCAGAGCGTCCGCGCGCCATGGAAACTATTTTTTGGTACAATGGCCGCAATATGAATCCCGTTAGAAGTCGCGGAGGCGTTAGTATGGCGGGGCATATGCGTTTCGATTATTTAACTAATAGGTTGGAGGCGGTGTCACACGTGGCGTCCGCGTCCTACTTCTAACGGGATGAAATCACCAACACTTTGGATAGCCGCAGGACTCGTCCTCCTCGGGGGCTTTTACGTTGGCTCCGTTTATAACGGCCTGGTCGCCTCGAATGAGGGAGTGGACACCCAGTGGGCTCAGGTGGAGAGCCAGTATCAGAGGCGCTTGGATCTCGTGCCAAATCTCGTGAATTCCGTGAAGGGCATCATGGCTCAGGAGCAGGAGGTGTTCAACGCGCTTGCGGAAGCACGCACGAGGTATGGGGATGCAGTCGGACCCGAATCTCGAGCGCAAGCGGCAAACGAATTCGATTCCGCCTTTGCGCGGCTCTTAGTAATTATGGAGAACTATCCGCAATTGCGCTCCGTTGAGACCGTACAGTCGCTCATGGCGGAACTCGCTGGTACCGAAAATCGCATTGCCGTCGAGCGCATGCGTTATAACGAACTGGTACGCGCATACAACGTGAGCGTGAAAACTTTCCCGCGAACTTTCCTCGCGAGCATGTTTGGTTTTGGTCCCCGCACCATGTATGAGGCAGATCTCGGTGCAGAAATCGCACCAGAGGTACAACTTTAATCACAAAACATAATTCTGATTTGTCAGTTTGATATATCATACCGCTCGATATTGTCGCGAATCTCAAAACATCTATGAAGGCTAGATATGCATTCGCCCTAGCCGTTACAGTGACGCTCCTTACCGGTGTCATGTTCTTAACGCCGGTTTTGGCCTACGTCTCTCCCGGTAATCCCACAGGCTACATAAATGATTTCTCGGGGGTCATTTCTCAAATGGAGAAATCGATTCTGGAAAACAAACTATCAATATTTCATGCTTCAACGTCGAATGAGATAGCGGTCGCCGTCGTCAAGAACTTAGAGGGAGACTACATAGAGCACTACGCAGTGAAGCTCTTCGAGGAGTGGGGCATTGGGAAGAAAGACAAGGATAATGGCGTGCTTCTGGTGGTTGCTCTGGAAGAGAAGACACTCCGCATTGAAGTTGGCTATGGCCTTGAGGGCGCGCTGCCGGACTCTGTCGCGAGCTCCATAATCCAGAACGTCATAATTCCCCAGCTTCGTGAGGAGAATTATGACGCGGCGGTTAGCGAGGGGGTGGCGGCTATCATGGCTGCGACCGAAGGAGAATATGTCGGCGATGGACCAAGTTTCTTTGGTAGCTTCGACTTTGAATTTGTCATTGGTATTTTTGTACTCGTCATCGTTGTCCTGCAATGGCTCTCGGCAATACTTGCGCGAAGCAAAAGTTTCTGGGCTGGTGGTGTGGTAGGCGGAATAGCAGGAGCAGTCGCCGCTACGTATTTGGGGTGGTGGGTAGTCTTCGGACTCGGTGTCACCAGCCTCCTTGCTGCTCTAGGACTCCTGTTTGATTTTGTCGTCTCAAAAGCGTACCAAAAAGCGAAGCAGACCAGTTCACGCATTCCGTGGTGGGGAGGAGGCGGGGGATTTGGAGGTGGCTCAAGCAGCGGAGGATTCGGAGGTTTTGGAGGGGGTTCCTCCGGTGGAGGCGGGGCATCGGGTCATTGGTAACGTCGTCATTTGCCTGCTCATTCCTTTCCCGCGCCATTTTGCGCACTGCCGTATTCTGACGCCTGCAAGCAGGCTCAGCTCATACCACAGGCGCGTTATGCTAATGTTCTCAAGAACTTGAGTATAAGCTTGGAGCGATGGGTAAGCTTGTGCCGAACCGATGCTCCTTCGTTCCGCTTCATGACAAGACCCGCTATGGCGAGTCGCTGCACATGTGCCGCGGCCGTTTTGTTATTGATATGCAATTGGCTTGCGATTTCTTCGACAGACAATTCCGGCTCAGCGCTCAGCAGGTCCATTATCTGTATACGACGGTGATTTGAAAATCCTCTGACGAGTCTCTCGAGAGGTCGGTAAGCTCCTTGCTTCATGAATACTTTTTTCTGCGCAGGTTCCTTATGCTAATGTCCTTGAGAACATTAGCATAAGGGAATGTGATGGGGCAAGGTATTATTGATGCATGCAGAGCGTTACTCATAGAGCAAGCGAAAGAGGCGCTGGGGAACATGGATGGCTGAGGACTCGATACAGTTTTAGTATTGCGGATTGGTATTGAAATCGCCTCACCACGCATAGCTAGAATTCTTCTTATCGACGTGCCGATGTCCTACGTTTTTCACCGGAAAATTACGTTGCAATGCGACGAAACATGAGGAGGAACGCGCCGCCAAGGAGGGGGATCAGCGCGAGGAGCTGAAATGCGTTAGGTATTTCTCCGACCACGACGAACGCAAATAGTAGTGTCGCTACTGGACCCATAGCATTTATGGCGTTCGCGTTAACGACGGGGATGCGTCGCATCGCTTCAAGCCAAAACACTTTTGATAACCCAAAGACGATGATGCCTCCAAACGCAAGAATAGGGAAGATGCTCCAAAGAGCATCGAAAGTGGTCGTTTGGTTGAAGAGGTACGCGAGGAGGAGAAGGTAGGGGAAGCCGACTGCCGCGCGCACAAGAAGAATGGTTTCATTTCTCATCGTTTCTCTGGCGCGGCGCTGAAAAAAGTTCAGAAATGGCGCGAGCGTCACCGCGGCAGCTATAAGCAGGTCGCCACGGTTGACGGTCGCGTCTTTGATGACGTCAGGGAGAAAAACAATGACCGCACCCGAAATCATGAGGAGTCCCCCGATGAAATCGCGTGTCGAGAGATGTTCTCGACGCAGCAAATTGAAAAACAAAAAACTGAATAGAAACTCGAGCTGCGAAATTATACCCGCATTGCCAGCCGTTGTGTATTGCAATCCCACAAAGAATATTGAAAACCCCGTAGCAAGCATGATGGCGGCTATGACCGCGTCAAGGAGCCCACGTCCGAATTTGAGCGAGAACAACAACTCTTTATACGCAGTAAGCCCAAGAAAAAAGACGAGCATAATGCCCGTGATGGCGGCAACAGCGGGGATCGGCGGCAGAACGCCTACGGTAAGTATGCCGATGATGGGTGCTAGACTCCACAAAATGGAATGGAGAAACGCGTACTTATTTCCTTTTTCTCGTTCAGAAGTCATTGAACGATTATATGCCGCGATGCAAGGTTGCCTCGACCGATGGTGGTCGTGGAATAATGGATCGCCTCATGAGGCAAATCACGACGATACTCGCGTTCGCAAAGAGCATCGCCGTAATGTATGGCACGGTGAGCATATTGTATTCATTGAGTGCAAGCAGCGTGAAGAAGTTTGAGACATTGTAGAGGCTCCAGGCAGGTAGTGATTCGCTCCAAGGCTCTCCATAGCATTTGCGCACCGTCGGAATATATCCAAACACGTCGATTGCAGTCACGAGGAGAACGGCATAGAGTGGACTATCAAGCTGCCACCAAACGAAAATTGAGAGGAGCGCAAGAAGGAACACAAGCGTGTCGAAGCGCGTTATGTTTTTCGTGCCGTATGAAAAGGATGCGACAAATACAGTGAAGACCAGCGCCTCCGCAATGATGAGCGCCGCAGCAGCAAAACCGCCACCGCCACCGTGCAGAAGTGCCGCTATTGCTGTTCCTTGCGTAATGAGCCAGATGAGCCAGGTATAGGTGTGCGGTTTCGTTCGGCCAGCCACCATATCCCTGAAGTAGGGAATGTATGAAACAACCATGAGCGCCGCCGCCATAGAGGCATAGAGGAATTTGATGTCGAATTCAAGACCAAGCATGAAATGAATACGTGATGGTGAGCTACGCGCGTTTCAATTGTTTCGAGTGAAATGAAATGACGCCGCTTCGCACAAACGCCTTTCGCGCTTCTTCGGCAGCGATGACTGTCGCGGCAACGGGAATGATGAGGAGCCAATCAGAGAACGCGAGGGGAACGGTTCTCAGGACTCCCTGGAGGAGGGGCGTGTAGATTGCCGCGAATTGGAGCCCAGTAACAAGCGCAGTCGCGCCGACGAGGTACATATTTCCAAATGGGTTCATGGAGAAGACGGATTCTTTGTCTGAACGACAATTCCATGCGTTAAACCACTGGAATACGGCAAGGGTCGTCAACGATATGGTCCACGCCTTTGTCAGATCAGTATCAGCATACAACGAGAAGAGAAAGAGGGTACCGATCATCATCGGCACTGCCATAACGAACATGCGGACGAGCATAAATCCATCGACTAAGGAGCGTGAAGTGCGTCTGAATATACCGTCGAGAAGATTCTTCTCTTTCGGCTCCATCGCGAGCGCCACATCAAGAAAACCGTCGGTGACGAAGTTGAGCCAGATTATTTGGGCGGCCAGGATGGGAAGGGGGTAGCCGATGATGAGTGCGCCGATTATGACCAACACTTCTCCGAAACTTGTTGAGAAGAGGTAGAGGATAACTTTCTTCATTGTTATATAAATGCTTCGCCCCTCCTCAACTGCCGCGGTAATGCTGGCAAAATTGTCATCCAAAAGAATTATGTCGGCCGCTTCCTTCGCGACCTCAGAACCGATAGAACCCATAGCAACGCCTAAATCCGCGGCAACCAAGGATGGTGCATCATTAACCCCATCTCCCGTCATCGCGATAATTTCGCCGCGCTTTTTGTAGGCGCTGACAATGCGCAGTTTGTGCTCCGGCGTGACGCGGGCAAAGACGGTTGTTCTCAAAATCCTCGAGGCAAGTTCCACATCATTTAAACCGTCCATTTCTTCACCTGAGATTATTTCGTCGCCCTCGCTATAGATACCGGCCTCTTTCGCTATTGCCTGAGCGGTGATTTTGAAGTCGCCGGTAATCATGACGACACGCATGCCCGCTTTCTTGACGCGTGCGACCGCATCCTTGGCTTCTGGACGTACGCTGTCCTCGATGCCGTAGAATCCGCCAAAGGTAATCGCACCGACCGCTTCCTTATTAAGGTATTCGGGAAGATCGTTTGGGACGTCATGCTTGATCGCAAATGCAACGACGCGGAGCCCGCGTGATGCCATAGCAAATAATGTTTCCTCGATCAGGCGGCGGTGCTCTTTGGTGAGGTGAACAGGGCGGCCATGCAGGAAGATTTTATTTGACATTTCAATGATGGTTTCCGGCGCACCAGAAATGGTCATAAAACGCTTGCCATCAATCATGCGCACGTTTGCGAGATAGCGGAGCCGGTAATCGAACGGCATTTCCTGAACAGAGGGGAATTCATTATCGAGCACCAGTTGCTTAAATCCAGCCTTTTCGCCAAAAACGGCAATTGCCGCTTCGGTTGGGTCCCCTGCAACGTGCCACCGTTTCTCCTCTTCGATGTACGAAAGATGCGCACCTGCGTTCAGTGCGGCGATTCTGCCCGCGAACATGAGCTCGCGCTGATCTGAGGGGAGGACGCGCGCGCCATCAAGGGTCACGATGCCATGCGGCTCATACCCGTCACCTTCAACCTTAAATAGTTTCATATCCGTCCATACTTCGCGCACGATGAGCTCGTTCTTCGTCAAGGTCCCCGTTTTGTCGACGGCAAGCACCCGTGCCTGTCCCAGTGCTTCAACGGCGTTAAGCTTCTTGACGAGCGCGTTACGCTTTGACATGCGCCACACGCCGGTCGCGAGTACTAAGGTCATGACAATGGGCAAGCCTTCAGGGATTACGGAGACGGCGATAGCAACCGCTGTTGAAAAGATCTCGACCAGCCCTGCGCCGCGCATGAGACCAAGCATGACGAAAAGCGTCGTGACTACTGAGACGACCACGATAATGGCCCGCGAGAGCCTCCTGATGTCTGTCTGAAGGGGGATCTCGGTATCTATGGTGGCGATAACTTTCGCGATTCTGCCTATCTCGGTTTCCAATCCGACGGCGACCACAACGGCAGTGGCATTTCCTGCGACGGCACTGGTGCCCTTAAATACCATATTTTTTCTATCGGCAAGCGGTACGTCTGGATGGGGTAATACGTTGACGTTCTTTTGGACAGGTGTCGATTCTCCGGTGAGCGATGATTCGTCGACGCGCAGATGGTGAATCGAGACGAGACGGGCATCAGCGGAAACTTTCTGTCCTTCCTCTATAAGCACGATGTCTCCTTGAACCACTTCAGCGTCAGGTACGAATCGTTCTTTGCCATCTCGAATGACCGTGGCGCGCGTCGTCGTGAAGCGCTTCAGGGCTAAAAGCGTGTTTTGAGCGCGGCCTTCTTGGATAGTGCCAACAACGGCATTAAAGAGAAGAACTGCAAGAATGATGGAACCATCAATAGTTTCTCCAATGAGAAAAACGACGGCACTTGCTCCAAGCAGTATGTAGATGAGAGGGCTTCTGAATTGTCGCGTAAAAAGGGTGAGGTAGGTATCTGGCTTCGCTTCGGGGAGGGAATTGGGGCCGTTCTTTTTTAGGCGTCGTTTTGCCTCTGCCGTCGAGAGGCCGGATTCTGTGGTTGAGAGTTCTTTAAAGAGTTCCTTGTGCGAGTGTGCATACCAATTGCCGTCCATCTGCCCATTGTACGTTCAATGCCTTGACGGGGAAGCGAAATAGAGACATCAATACGGGAAAACAAAAAACGCTACTTACGCAGCGTTTTATGTCGCGGCAGTGGCTTTCTATCGGAATGACACGATTGAACGTATCTCTCCGAACTGCTTTTCCTTACGGTCCAGCTGTTCGTTCACCATTACCGTGGACTGGCTATGTTATACCTATCTTGAAACTCGGCAACAGGGGAATGAAAAATAATTGTGGATAACTCTATTTTCTTTTTAGCCCAGCCAAAATATCGCTTGCAATAAGGTCAAATCCGACAGTCTTTCTCGATAAGGCCCACGCAATTCGGTTTCCTTGTGCGGCTGCATGCTTGGCGGCGGGAAGAAGAGCCAATCCTTTTGCGAGGTTGCCCGCGCATAACCCAGCAAGAACGTCGCCCATACCGGCTTTCGAGAGGTTGGGATGGAGATGGGCCATAACAAAGGCCTTTGAACCAGATAGAATAATCGTTTTTCGGTCGCCCTTCTTCACGACAACGTTTTGTTTCAGTATTTTTTTCATATTGACGTTCTGCTCGAGGAGCGCCCACTCGCGTTCATTTGGCGTGAGGATGGCGTTCGAAACGGTGGAGTCCTGTAACACCTTCAGCGCGTCAGCATCAATGACTTTTAGTCCCGGCCACTTCATGAGCACGCGCATCAGTGCGGCGCTTCCTTTCTGTGTTGTTGCGCCGTTCCCGATGACCAATACATCGGCAGTCTCAAGCTTTTTTTCTATTTCCTTTTTGTGAGAGAGGGTGAGGTATGTACCTTTCAGTTTCGTTGAGATAGGGTCGGGCGAAAGCGTGTTAATGGCCCAGGCGACTTTCTCTGGCGCCATAACGAGGACAGAATCGGCACCGTTTCGGAGCGCCGCTATTGCGGCGAGGTACGGCGCGCCGACGTATTGCATAGCGCCACCAACAATGAGAACGCGAGCTTTCGAACTGGACATACAGACATTGTACGCTAGTGGGGAAGGGGTCAATCTATATGAGCGATACAGAATCGAAAAAGATCAAGGTTTCCTCTGACATATAATTTGGTAATCTTTCGCTATGTCACGCGAAAAGTTACATGAAATTGATTCACGGCACTCGGGGTCATTCTTTGTGTCTGTAAGAATCGCTGCTGCAAATCAAACTCCTATCGTAAACTACCCCGCAGCAGAGCTGCGAGGCATTAAGAAAGCATCTCTGCTGCGGGGACCGGGGTAGTTTTCTGGATATGGATGCGGCCTCCGCCGCTCTTTTTGTTTGTCCATTCATCCCCAGAGCAGAGCTCTGGGGCATTCTGGACGGCCAGTAAAGCATTGTCCTGTTCATGGCGATGTTACCGTTGTGATTGGGCAGACACGTTGTAAAAATATTGTAGGAAATGGAAGACGAGCAAAAGTATGCGATAAACTTTTGATGATCTATTAATGGCGGTATACTTCCTCAAGTTATTTTAATAAGCTAAGAATCAACTATGGAAGAAATCGTGCTCTGTGAATGCGGTGAATCAAGTTGTGCGGAGGAGGGAGGCGATATGTGTACGAACTGCGGCGGCACGTGCCCCACGTTGCCCGACCCATCGGCAGAGTCAGCGGGGGACGTGATGTAATGCGAGGCCGCCCTTGGGGCGGCTCATAGTATTCTGGGCACTGAATCAAGTTGCCTCTCCGCACCCCTCAACTAGGACAGCTCGTTAGCTAATAATACCTCCTCTG
>CAYHYY010000013.1:0-6910 GCA_964360975.1 uncultured Candidatus Saccharibacteria bacterium
CATGGGTCGATTTCGCTTCGCGTAACCCCGAAAAATTCAAAGCAGTTTGAATTTTTCCCACCAAGCAGGGCGGTAAATGTTTTTTACCCGCTCAAGTGTTAAGAGAAGCGCGATGATGCCTACCCATACTCCCAGGAATACAGTAAGGAGGCGGTCTGCACCTGTAGAGATTATAAGGAAATTAAAGAGTGCATGCAATGTGATGGCGAGGATAATTCCTACTGCTCCGTACCAGATCTTGAGTACCCCTTCGCGATAGAACGAAAAGGCAAGAGCGCCGCCAACGATTGCAGACGAAAGGACATGGATGAGTGTGGCACCGAGAAAACGCAGGTCGCCCGTGATGAAGGATTCAGAAACTTTTCCACCAGTTACTGGTTCAAGAAGGAATAGCGTATTCTCGAGCGCAGAGAATCCTAGGGCCACCGTAATAAGATACATTGGATAGTCTATGGGTTCGTCGAGCGCATGACGCCTCAGTACCGTTGCGTACGCGAGAATGAATTTCATACCTTCTTCGATCGCCGCCCAGAGGAGGATCAAGAGGAAGCTCATGGGCACGAACTGAACTATGAAACTCTGGAGCGGCAGAACGGGTGCCACCGCAATCATACCGGTGAGGAAAGCGAGAATGATGAGTCCTCGAGGTTCCGGTCTTTTCTTATCTTCAAAAAGCCAAAAGGCAAGCCAGACGAGCGCAGGTAGTAAACCTCCGAGGAATGCAAGAAACGCCGAAAGGGCGCTGATTTCCCCAAACATCACTCTATTTTAGCGCAAAAAAGCGAACACTTTCTAGGATTACGTTGGCCACCCGGCGACCATGAGCAGTTCATCATCCCTCCCCGGTACGTGAGACCAAATCTCTTCAGTGATGAAAGGCATAAAGGGGTGCAATAATTTTAGCGTGTCTTTGAGTATCGTATGGAGCAAGCTCGAGCGCGATGCGCGCTCGGTTGCATTTTCGCTCTTTAACATCGCCTTACTTTCTTCGAGAATGCTGTCAGCGAGCTCGTGCCAGACATAGTGGTAGAGCTTTTCTCCTGCCAAATAAAATCGATATTCGTCGATGTCATGAGTAACGTCAAGAGCGAGCGATCGAAACGCGCTTAAAATTTTCTCATCTACCTCTGAGAGTTTCGCGTCGTATTCATGCGCGCTCTCAAAGATGAATCGCGAGACGTTCCAGAGCTTGTTTGCAAAAAGCTTATAGGCTTTTATTTTATCTTGGTACAGACGTTGCGCGGTGCCCGGCGTATTGCCGATGATGAGACCCATTCTCAATGCATCCGTCCCATATTTTTTTGATACCTCAAGAGGGCTAATGACATTGCCGCGACTCTTTGACATTTTTTTTCCATCAGGCGCGACGACGAGGCCGTGCAGGTACACGGTTGAGAAGGGGACTTTGCCGGTTACATACAGTCCAAACATAATCATGCGCGCGACCCAGAAGAAAATAATTTCTCCCGCTGTTTCCATGACCTGTGTCGGATAGTACGTCGTAAAGTCCTTGCTGCCTGGGTAACCAAGCGCTGCGAACGGCCACTGACCGGACGAGAACCACGTATCGAAGGTATCTTGATCTTTCACCCAACCCTCACCTGGGGGTGCTTCCTTGCTAACTTTTATTTCATCACCCCGGTACCACGCCGGAATAGGGATGCCCCAGGCAATTTGCCTCGAAATATTCCAGTCCTCGATGGTATTGAGCCAGTGAAGGATAATTTTCTTGTAATTCTCAGGATAGAACTTGATTTCATTATGCTCTATAGCTTCGAGAGCTTTCTCTGCGAGAGACTTCATCGTGATGAACCACTGGTCTTTTACTTGCGGCTCAATGAGATTCCGACACTTGTAGCAGAGCTGCACCGAGTGTGTATATTTTCCGTCGATTTTTACTACGAGTCCTTTTTCGTTGAGTCTCTCAATTATTTTTAGGCGCGCGTCGAGAATTTTTAAGCCCTCAAATTCACCTGCAATCGGCAAGAGCTTACCGCGCTCATCAATAACCTGCTCGTAGGGGAGATCGTGGCGCTTTGCAATTTCAAAGTCCGTCTTGTCGTGCCAGGGCGTAATGGTCATGACACCCGTCCCTGTTTCCATGTCGACAACATCGTCCTTAATGACCGTTGCAGTAATTTTGCCATTCATCCACTCGACTTCCATCGTGTCGCCTTCCTTATATTGTGCGTAGCGGGCGTCCTTGGGGTGCATCACGACGTATTTATCGCCAAATTTGGTCTCTGGCCGAGAGGTGGAAATGACAAAGGGTCCGTATTGTAGGTACCAGTACGGTTCTGTTCTCTCTTCATATTCAGTCTCAAGATTTGAGAGGGAGGTCTGGTGCTTCGCGCACCAATTCACGATTCGCTTTCCGCGGTATGCCAGTTTCTCATCGTAGAGTCGTTTAAATGTTGCATACACAGTCTCTTCGATGTCCGCATCAAGCGTAAATTTTTCTCGCGACCAATCGCACGAGGCGCCCAACTCCCGCATCTGCCCCTCCATGAACGACTTGTTCGCAAGCGTGAAATCAAGAATTTCTTTGCGTAGCGCGTCAGGATCCATACCGAAGCGAGAGCGCCCTTCCTTTTCAAGTTTTTTCTCATAGACGACCTGCGTCTCGAATCCCGCATGATCGGCGCCCGGTAACCACAGCGCTTTTTTCCCGCGCATACGTTGGTAGCGGATGATCAGATCTTCAATGGTGACGAAAACTGCATGCCCCGCGTGCAAGGACCCATTTGCATTCGGCGGCGGCATGATGATGGTGAATAGTTCAGTTCGCTCTCCTGGCAAGTTATCAGGGTTGAAATAGCCAGATGCTTCCCATCGTTTGTATATTTCTGGTTCAGTTTTCGCCGGGTCATACGGCATTTGAAACTTAGGATCCATGTGCTGGGATAGTACCACAATGAGCCATTTTTTCTTTAATGAACGACATCGGATGTCGTTAATGGGGGAAGATGGTTTGTGGCGCGGTACTTTATTTATGTATGATTCGTTCTGTAATCAGAAAATGATTCCGTTAATGTCAATTGTTGACTGCTTGACAAAAAAAGTGGTAATGATGAGCGTCCGAAAGAATACTTTCGTGCGGTCTCAGGGAGGCGGACCTTATTCGAGTAATTATTGGCCTAGTAGTAAGGGAATACTATGGGAAACCACACATTTTTTAGGCGATCAGAAGCTTATACAGCGCGTTTTTTTAGCGCGTTGACCATTGCCGCGCTCCTCATCTGGTCTGTAGGACCAATTCCGTTCGCGTTCGCTGCGGACACTGGTTTCAAGGCACCGACTGCAACGCATTCACCAAATGAATGGGGCGAAGGTTCACTCGGTGATGCGAATGGGGCGTTCACGTCAAATAATCAGTACGCTGAAGATAACGACGGCGGCGACGAGCAAGGATACTCAGATTTCAATTTTTCAATTCCTGATGGCTCCGTTATTAATGGCATTGAAGTTGTTGTTGAAGCAAGATCTTCGGATTCTTCTGGATGTACTCTTGAGGTTGAGCTTGACTGGGATGGAGGAATCAGCGGGACGGATGATAAGAGCCAGGTTCTCACGGGATCGGATTCAATACTTACATTTGGTGGCCCTACCGATACGTGGGGAAGGGCATGGGATGTAATCGATTTTTCGAATGATAATTTTGTGGTCATTCTTGAAAACCGTGACCCAGGTTCAAGCTGCTCGAATGGCTCGACAGTTTCCGTCGATTACCTCGAGGCAAAGGTGTACTACACCGAGCCCGAACCGGCAGTTGAAAACCCTCCGCTGTCCAATTCATGCGGACTCGATATTGCCCTGGTCATGGACTCCTCTGGCTCTATTTCGACTTCTGAGTTGAACACGATGAAGGGCGCATTTAACACATTCGTCTCGACCTTCCTACCGGGGACGCCGACCTTATTCTCGGTCATTGATTTCGGTACGAACGCAGATGTCTTGCAGACTCTCACTGATGATACCGACCTTCTCACGACGGCAATGAATACGCCAACCTCGGGCGGTAACACGAACTGGGAGCAGGCGATATTGGATGCGCAAGCGTCACTTTCGACAGAACCCCCAGGGAGGGCATCGGCTCCGAACCTTATGGTGTTCGCCTCAGACGGCAACCCGACCTACGCGAATGACCCGGGAACAAACGTCTCAGACGACGATGCACTCGCGCAGGCAATCACTGCCGCTGACGCCTCAAAAACCGCAGGGACGCACATTATTGCGCTCGGCATAGGGAGCGGGGTGAATACCGCTAATCTTGAAGCAATTTCAGGCTCAGGTGACGTCTATACAGTCTCAAACTTTGACGACCTTGCGGCAACACTCTCAACGCTGGCGACGGACCTCTGCGGTGGAACTATTTCTGTGACAAAAGTTGTCGATGAAGACGGCAATCTTGAAACGACCGATGATCAAACTCCTGGTGTCGGATTCACGTTCGATGTCGCTGGCACTGAACAAGTGACCGACGACACTGGCAAAACAGCGCCAGTTGAAGTCACCGGCGATGAAACGGTCTCAGTCGTTGAATCGTTGTTCGCTGGGTACGATTTTGTTTCTGCAATGTGCGTCGTCACCAATGACGGCAATGCAGTGGTGGGAACGCTCGGCGAAAATGCGGTGACTACTATCGTGGTCGGTTCGGCTGACATCGTGTCGTGCACCTTCTTCAACACACCGACTCCGGTTTATGATGGGGGAGGAGACGAAGGTGGCGGCGATACCGGCGGTGGAGACACTGGAGGTGGTGATGACGAAGAAAATAATAGTGGCGGAAGCGGTGGTGGCAGTGGTGGAGGAGGCGGTCCAATTCTGGGCGGCGGCATCATAAGTGGTACTGGCGGCGGCCTCTTGACTCCAGGCGGTCAAGTGCTCGGCGCCACCACTGATGCAGTAAGCGCGCTCGGTGAAACCTGCGGACTCTTCGTCGATCGCTACATGAAGCGCGGTGGCAGAAACGATGTAGAGCAAGTTAAGAAGCTACAAGCGTTCTTGAACAAAAATGGATTTGGCCCACTGCCTCTTACCGGTTATTTCGGCTCTATGACGCATGAAGCAGTTATGAAATTTCAGACTGCAAACTGGCAAGAGATTCTCTCGCCGTGGGTTCCGTTCGGACTTCCGACCGCAACGACGCCGACTGGGTACGTGTACAAGACGACACTGCGATGGATAAACATGACGGAGTGCCCGGCGCTCAACCTGCAGCTTCCCACACTTCCGTGATGGGGTAGATGAAGGGCTTGAAAGCTCTTTCCTTTGCCAAGGTCGATTGAAAACAGAAAACACAAAATGGCCCTGAGATGGGCCCGCAAACCTCAGCTTTACGCTGGTTTCCCAGGTTGTGGGCCCGTCTCAGGGCCATTGGTTATTGAAGACGACTCCCATAAGTATATAACGGCTATCCACAAGGCACGTTTCTTGACACAGTCACCGTAAAGAATAATAATGGCTCTTGTAGGCGCGGGAATTGTTTCGCGCATACGGGAAACCAGCGGCACAAAATGCCTGCTTGTTATCCAATAAGACGAACGAATAAAGAAAACCTTTCAGCGGAACGCGTGTCATAACGCGAGCCGCTTTTTTTGTTGCTTGAAAATTGAATACGAAAGGTGAAGCCCACAGCGCGCAATGGCAGGGAAACATAGAGCGCGCTGTGGATTGCACTGCAATCCACTCTCTCGGATATCGCGCTTGCCGTACGGAAGCGGGATATCGGGAAATTATTAATTATTAGTTTTTAACAAGTATATGGTTCAAAAATTAAATTACGCAGTTGCCATAGCGGCAGCGCTCGCAACGATCGCGTTCTTCACGGTCGTCTCGCCAGCACTCGCATCTGGCGATTACGGTCGCGGAGATCGTGGCAACAAGGTCGACATTGATATCAATGTCGAAAACAAGGACACCAGCGTTCTTGTCGAAAACGGCGCTCTTGCTAACACTGGCGGTAACGTCGCTGAAGGTTCAACTGGCGGTAGCGCTGGAAGCGGCGGCGACGCTGGGGGCGGAAGCGGCGGCGACGGTGAAGAGGGTGAAGGCGGCGACGTCGAAGGCGGCGGTGGAGGCACTGCAGGCTACGGCATCGGCGGAAACGGCGGCGCAGGTGGCGACGCTGACGGCGGAAACGGCGGAAACGGCGGCGCAGGTGGCGCTGGCGGCTGGGTAGAAACCGGCGATGCTGACGCAAACGCGACGACAGACGTCGACGTTAACTCGACCGATGTCACGGTTATCGTTGACTGCGGTTGCGAAGACCAGCCAAACCAAGGCCATCATGGCCGACGAGGCGGCGACAGGACTGAGATAGATGTTAATGTCGAAAACGAAGACACCGTAGTCGTAGTCTTGAACGGCTCGGCTGCTAACACTGGCCTCAATGGGGCCGGTGGCTCGACAGGCGGCGACGCTGGAAACGGCGGCGACGCTGACGGCGGAAGCGGCGGCGAAGGTGATGACGGCGAAGGCGGCGACGTCGAGTGCAATGAGGATGACAACGGCCACGGTACATACGGCGGCGGCTGGGGCGGACATCATCACGGCAATAACTGCGGCGGCACATCCGGTAACGGAGTTGGCGGCGCAGGCGGCGCAGGTGGCGACGCTGACGGCGGAAACGGCGGCAACGGCGGCGCAGGCGGCGAAGGCGGAACCGTGAAAACCGGTCGCGCTGACGCAGATGCTCGCGCAGTCGTCGTGGTGAATTCTTCTCTCGTTCGTGTAGAGAAGACTCGCGGCGAGGACGCTGAATAAGCATCCGTGTTGCAGTTAGGAAGAAATGCAAACTGCTTTGCATTTCTTCCGGTCCCGCGTAAGCGGGAACCGCCAGCCGCACCCCCGGAGGGCGGGGGGGGGGGGGGCGGGGGGGGGGCGATTGGGGGCCAACCCACCGGGAAAT
>CAYHYY010000013.1:6920-18063 GCA_964360975.1 uncultured Candidatus Saccharibacteria bacterium
TCAACACATCAAAAGGGTTTTGATTTTGTCCGGGCCCCGCGTACGGGGAACCGGCGTCCCTCACCACGTGAGGCAGGCGGGAGGAGGGACGGGAGCTCGTCGATTGGCGGAACTCCCTCCTTCTCATGAGGTCTGGTCGTTTTATCTAAAGACGAGACCTCCGAGAGGGACATGCACAAAAAAACAATAGGAAACGCATTCATCTTGGTAGCTGCAACTGCGCTTGTTGGTTTGCTCTTTCTATTGCCTGTGCTTCCCGCGGCTCATGCAGAAGAAGCTACAACGACGCCAGTGGGAACTGATGGAACAACGGGTACGACGGGGACGGGAGACCAAGGACAAACTGGAGGCGAAGACCCTGCACCAGCTGAAGGTGACGGTACGAGCGGATTACCTCAAGGAGAAGCGAATATTGATACCGGCAATGCAACGTCGACAGTCGATGTCGCCAATGGTGCCAACACCAATACTGAGTCTGTTCCGACCACGGCGTCGAGCACCGTATCGAACACGAATGAGGCGGCCGCTACCACGACCGCAACTTCAGGAGCAGGCACGGGAGCGAACACCGCTCTCGGCGAAGGGGGCGCAAAAGTGAAAACTGGCGACGCGGTGGCAACGGCGAACGTCATCAACGTCGTCAATACCAACATTATCAATTCAACGGGAATCCTCGCATTTCTAAACGCCATATTTGGCGGCGGGTTTGATCTTCGAAACTTTGATCTTTCATACTTCTTCGGCGGCCCATCGGGCGCGCCGTGCTCGCTTCAGTCTTGTCTTTCCGGTTCGCTTAATGTTTCAAACGAAAATGGCGCGAACGTCAATAATGAAGTGGTCGTGACTGCTGAAACCGGCGGGAACACGGCGATCTCCGGTTCTGGCGACGCGTCAATTGCAACGGGCAATGCGTACGCGGCTGGCAATGTCATCAACATCGTAAACACAAATATCGTCAACTCGAACTATCTCCTTATTGCCGCGAACAACTTCGGCGATCTCGCGGGTGATATTCTCCTGCCAAATGCCGATTTCTTCGCGCGACTTCTTGCGGCGCGCGCTCCACAGACGCCGTCAAATCTTTCCGTTGACATAACAAACTCCGCATCCGTGTCCGACAATCTCGGCTCTGAAGCGAATACTGGCGATAACACTTCAGAAACCAATGGGGGACAGGCATCAGTCAATTCAGGAAACGCCGTTGCAGGTTCCGCATCGGTGAACCAGGTCAACTCGACTTCGGTGGGGGGTACGACCTTCTATATGCTGGTCAACATCATAGGGGACTGGACGGGTTCAGTGTACGGACTCCCTGAGGGCATCAAATGGGCGAAGACCCCAACGGGAATTGCGCTCTATAGCGATGATGGAGGGGCGCCCCCTGACCTCTCGACGTGTTGCGGTGGCGGATTACTTTCCGTCCACAACAGTAACGCCGCGGCACTCAACAACGATGTGAAGGTGTACGCGCTCACGGGCGATAACTACGCGCATTCTGAGACTGGCAACGCATCAATCGAAACAGGAGATGCATATGCGGCCGCGAGCTCGATCAATATCGTCAACACGAACGTGGTAGGCCAAAACTGGATGATGGCGATATTTAACATTTTCGGTAATTGGAGCGGAAACATTTCGTTTGGACAGCCCGATCTTTGGGTCGGCGCCGTTGCCGAGACCGAGACGCCAACCATGCCTGGGGCAAGCGTCATCTACCGCTTCACTGTTTCGAATCGTGGGCTCGCCGAGGCAAAAAATGTAGTATTCAGGGCAAGCTACCCCGAAAGATACCTTAAATTCACGAACGCCAATCCAAATAAGGAGACAGGCGGTTCAATGCTTTGGAATCTCGGCAATATGTCGCCAGGGGAAACACGAGAATTCTCCTACACCGCCACGGCAGGAATGGTTGACTACGGCCAGGAGGCCGTTGTTCCCCTCGTCGCGTCCGTCGCGGGCGACAATGAGGATGCAGATCTCGCCGATAACATTGAGCGCGTTGCCATCATTGTTGGCAAGGCGATAACGACCTATGGAACGGCGAATAAAGGCGCGTGGACAGGAGAGCCGGGCATACAAATCTCAAAAACCGCAAGCGTCAGTGAAACCAAAATACCCGCTTCAGTCGACTACAAAGTGGTCGTGGTTAACACTGGAGAAGAGGCGTATGACGCGACGCTCGTTGACAATCTGATGGATCCGAAAGGGAAGACGCTCTATAAGCGCACGTGGAAACTCGACACGATTAAGCCTGGAGAGCAGATTACGCTGACCTATACCATTGAGTATGGCGGCGGACTTGATTTTGGAACCTATGTAAACACCGCTCGCGTTGAAGGAACGAAACATAACGAAGCAGACGCATACGCAGAGAAGCTCAATCCCGTCGAAGTCTCACACAAACTCAAGGTGACGGGTAAGAAGCCTGCGGCGAAGGTTCTCGGTGCGACCACTGCCGCGCTGCAGTGCTCTGAATACATTACGGAGTATCTGAAGCCTGGCGAAGCGAACGACGAAGCGCAAGTACGAAGATTGAAAATATTCCTCAACGTGTTCGAGAAAGAAAATCTTACCGTTGACGGCGTCTTCGATGAAAGGACGCGTGCCTCAGTTGAGCGCTTCCAGGTAAAACACGAAGAGCAGATTCTCTCGCCGTGGGGCATAGGATTCCCGACTGGTTTCGTCTACTACACCACAAGGAAAGTCATCAATGAAATGTACTGTAATTCCATAGAAGAGAAAGAATTTCCACTCACGGAATCGCAGCAGCATGAGATACTTGCGTACCGAAATGTCTACGGCTTTGGCGGCGGCCTCGCGACGGAGGATAAGGAAAATCCTCAGGCGATCGTACAGGAAGTGACATCAACTCCATTGCCAAAAATTCTTCTGAAAGACCTCTTGACGCCGATTGTGCAAAAGAAGCATCCTGCGCCAAATTTCTACGGCTTATTTGAGTGGGGCACAAACCTCTTGAGCGTCATTCCTGCGCAGGCAGCCGTTCAGTAGCTCATGTTCATAGCACTTCTTCTGGCGACCACCATATCGGTAACGAATAGCGCGACTGCAGATACCGGAGGAAACTCTGCTTCGGGGGGCACGGTGACGACGGGTTCGGCGAGCGCCAGCGCGGGAACGTCCGTCTCAGGTTCCAGTGGCTCCGGAGGCACCTCCGTAACAACCAGTGTGTCGGCAACCGCAAACGGCAAGACACAATCAGAAACCAAAACAGAAGAGGTAAAGCCTGGAGAAGATGTTCAAGTCACATCCGAGGTGCGCGCCTCAACGGGTGGGCAGACCCCAGGCAATATAACAGCGGCTACAGCGTCGCCTGAATCCTCTGCAGACAGAACGGTATCCCCGCGAGAACGGAGTGAAACGCGCGATGGCAAAGGAGAGAGTGCAACAAGCTCAAACGAAGTGAGCGCGAAAACGCCAGCAACCGAATCTCGTTCGTATACCTCACGCATCGTTGCTCGATTGTCGTCATTCATGGGCAGGCTTTTTGGCTTCTTCTTGTTTCAATAGCTCACAAATAACCTGTCTGTCAACTTGAACAGGTACCGATAAAAAGGTATAGTTTTCGACCGCATCCTCCAGAAATTTGCTTGCGCTATATGTCTAAAATGAGCATAGAACAGGAGCTTGCAAGAGGCGCAGGCATCTCCATCATTAATCTCGTCGACAGTCTCATAGAAAAAGCGCATGACATGCGCGCCTCTGATATCCATATAGGCCCCGGCGCAGCAGACGCGCGCGTTCGCTTCCGCGTCGACGGCGTACTGAATGAGGCGTACCGTTTGCCGCGCGATGTCTTCGACCAAGCAATCTCTCGTATCAAGGTTATCGCCGGTTTAAGGATAGACGAGCATCAGGCCGCGCAAGACGGACGGTTCAGACTTCTTTTTCCACAGTCAGATGAATTCGTCGATATACGCGTGTCCATCGCGCCTGCGTATCACGGCGAGCATGTGGTGATGCGGCTCTTGTCAGATCACCACGAGGCATTCACGCTCGAGAATCTCGGCTTTACCGAAACAGATAGAGAGCGAATTGAGCGCGCCATACGGAAGCCCTCGGGCATGATTTTAGCGACCGGCCCAACAGGCTCGGGGAAGACCACGACGTTGTACACGCTCATCAAACTTTTGAATACTCACGACATATCGATAGTCACGATAGAAGATCCGATTGAATACGCCATTCAGGGGATAGAGCAGATTCAGGTTTCATCTGGTTCCGGCCTCACGTTTGCCGCAGGGTTGCGTACCATTCTGCGTCAGGATCCAAACATCATCATGGTGGGAGAGATCAGAGACGCTGAGACCGCATCAATCGCGGTGAATACTGCGCTCACTGGTCACCTCTTGCTCTCAACCTTGCACACGAACGATGCATCGACCACGCTGGCGCGTCTCATGGAAATGCGGATTGAACCATACTTGGTTGCCTCAACGGTCTCAGTCGCCATTGGCCAGCGTCTTGTCAGAAAACTCTGCGAATCATGCAAGGAGGCATATGCGCACGACGCTGCCGAACGCGCATTACTCGAAAAAATGAAGGACGCTGGGAAAATGAAAACGCTGTATCGTGCGAAAGGCTGCAAGAAATGCAGCATGACGGGTTATCAGGGGCGTGTCTCGATAAACGAAGTCCTCGAAGTGAGTGACGAAATACGCGAGGCTATTTTGCGCAGAGCTTCAGCATCGGAAATTAAAGAGATCGGAAGAAAGCAGGGAATGCGAACGATGCTCGAGGATGGTCTTGGAAAAGTGAGCAGGGGGGTGACCGCGCTTTCAGAAGTATTGCGCGCGGCAAACGACTAACATGAACACACTCATCGGGAAATTCTCATTTTCCAAGTTCTTTGACCGTGCTCTGGCAATCAAAACGCCGCGCCTTTCAATGAAGGATCAAATGCTCTTTGCAAAGCGCATGTCATTTTTAGTGAAATCGAATGTCACGATCATTGAAAGTTTGCATATCATCCGGGAACAGGCGAATGGGAAAAGCGCGCAGCATCTGTATGCGGAACTCGCCAAGGATATTGAGAGTGGAAAGTTTCTCTCGCAAAGCATGAAGCGATTCAAGGGCGCCTTCAGTGATTTTTCTTTGAGTGTGGTGAGAGTTGGAGAGATGAGTGGCGCGCTCTCCCAAAATCTCCACTATCTCGCTGAAGAACTACAAAAGCGCTACGAACTGAGGCGGAAAATTGTAAGCGCGATGATATACCCACTTTTTATTACGGTGGCGACCATAGGACTCACCGCAGGCCTTACCGTCTATATTTTTCCAAAGATCGTTCCCATTTTTGCAAGTCTGCGCGTCGACCTTCCCTGGACAACGCGGATGCTCATTTCCGTGAGCGACTTTATAAGAGCGTATGGACTCGTTTCACTGCTTGTTTTTGTGCTCGCCGTTATGGCGAGTATATTCGTCGTCAGACGATATCGTGCGGTGCGGCAAGCGCTCCACGAATTCACGCTGTCTCTCCCTATCATTGGGAAAGTTGTTCGCGGGTACAACGTTGCAAATTTTACGAGGACGCTTGGTCTTCTCATACGGAGCGGCGTCACGGTGACCGACGCCATAGGGATTACGGGCGAAGCAACGCCGAATCTTGTGTATCGTCGCGCGCTGCAAAAAATGGCCGAATCAGTGAAACGGGGCAAGCAAGTATCAGTCAGCTTGAATGGGAACACGAGGCTGTTCCCGCCTCTCGTGCCGCACATGGTCGCCATTGGCGAAAAAACGGGGAAGCTCTCGGATTCGCTCATCTATATCGGCGCAATGTATGAGGCGGATATCGATGAGTTGGTAAAGAACCTCTCAGGAATTCTCGAGCCGGTCATCATGGTTTTTATGGGCCTCTTGGTCGGCCTTATAGCAATTTCTGTCATTGCACCTATCTATGAGATCACCCAGGGCCTTCATCGTTAAAACTCCCGTATCACTTTTTCTATGCGTACATTTAAAAATTTTAAAAAGTGTACGACGAGCAGAACAGATATATATGGATATTGCCCACGACCTCAGAAAACGCCTGGCGCGACACCATGAGGGTATGAATGTATCGACCACATATGGTCTCCGTGGAGCTATTGTATGACGAGGCGTTTTCCGAAGAGGAAAAGCGATAGGGGGTTTTCGCTCATCGAGATGGTTGTTTCGATGGCGATACTTGGCGTTATTGTTTCTTTGGGACTCATGGTCTCGCTCTCTACGATTGAACGCAGCTCAGTCGATGCCGAGAGGGATACGCTCGTGGCGCTTCTCTCAGAGAGTCGAGCGCGAGCGACTGCGAACGTGCATGAGAGCGCTCATGGTGTCCTCATAACGGATGACGCCTTCATGCTTTTTGAGGGGTTGTCATATTCGGCGTCCAGTCCGACGAGTCGCGTGAGCATTGCGCGTTCAGGTGCCATATCGGCCACCGGGTCATTGGAATTTTCGTTTGAACCGTTGTCAGGAAATTCTCCGACAGGCCAACAAGAGGTAACACTCGTTTCTGATTCGGTGAGTCGCGCCGTTCTGGTTTCGCCTATCGGGAGAATCGAATGGTAAAAGTTATGAAACGAAGAAAGCGCTGCAGTATGACGATCGGGTACGGATTTCTGACAATGGAACTCCTCGTGGCACTCGGCGTATTCGCGTTTACCTTGAGTTCGGTCGTGACGCTTGCATGGAGCGCTCAGTCTGTCGGCGTAGATGCAGATCGAGGTTCTGCGGCTGCACACCGCGGTTTCTCTATGCTCACAACGTATGCTGCGGAGGCAAAGGATTGGGATGCGTTCCCCAATGACGATTTTGAGGAAGACGCCTACTCCGGTTGGCGGACGGCAACGGCGATCTCGCCGTGCGCAAAACTACTGCGGGCGTCATTAGTGTGGGACGGCGGCCTCGGTCGACCCGGTTCTTCCGTGTTTGAGACAGTTTCGACAAATTCGCAGGAATCTATGCGCATGGGGGGCTCGTGCAGTCCAGTAATTCCGGGAGCATGGGACAATCCAGAAATGCGCGGAAGTATCGCGCTCGACACGTTGACGGGCATCGCGCTTACTTCGGTAGGAGGGAAACACTACGCATTGGTCATAGGCGAACCGTACACTGAAGCGTCGCACGATTTTTTTGTAGTCGATGTCACCGATACGGACAATCCGCTCCTCATTACGGGAATCACCATCGGAGACGGATTACAGGATATAGCAGTTGGGGACGGATTCGCGTATGTCGTCGAAGACACATCGGAAGATCAACTGATCGTTGTTGATGTCCGTGATCCTTCAGAACCGCAGGTAGTGACGTACTCCTCACTGCCCGGCGTCGATCCAGATCCGGAGGGATCATATCCCGGTGGTGTTTCAGTCTCGTTCTATGACTCGCGTGTCTATGTGGGAACGAAGGAGACCGCAGGTCCCGAATTTCACCTGTTTGACGTCTCAAACCCCCAAGCACCAAATCCTGTCGGGAGCCTAGAAATTAACCACAACGTGAACGATATTGCGGTGTACGGAAATTTCGCGTATCTCGCGACATCAGCCGATTATGCGGAACTCACCGTCATCGACGTTCATGATCCATCGGCGCTCACGCTTCCGGCGAATTACATGGATGGGGCCGTGAATCAATTGAAGTTCAATGCGCTGAATGCGCAGCACGCGGCACAGGCTATAGATGGCACTCGCGTGTCGGTGCTGTATCCCTATGTCTACCTTGGTTTCAAGCGCGCGAGCGGAGTCTACGGACGTGATTTTTATGTCGTCTCTATCGACAATGCGTCTGATATGACAGAAAAAAGCGCTTTGCAACTCGGTCTCGCCTCTGGCTCTCACGTCACAGGAATTCACGCTCAATATGACCGTGTCTTCATTTCTGCTGATGATGACCAAAAATCGCTCATCGTAGCCGACGTCTCAAACGCAACAAAGCCCGCGCTTATCGATCCATGCGGCTTACGCGTTCTCGGATCAGGAACCGGACTTGCCTACGCTGACCGCACGCTGTACGGCATCTATCGTACGGGAGAATCGCTTCGCATTTTCACTGATCAGCCGTCGCGCTGCACCATATGAAAAAAGGGTTTACTTCGACAAGCGAGAAGGATGTACAAGCGTCTCGTTTGCACGATCTTCGAGTGCAGGCGAAGCAAACTCGTTTCGGGTTTACTCTTTTCGAGACGCTCGTGTATCTCGCTGTGTCGACACTCATGATTATCACGATTATGAGCACCCTCTATCCATTGACCGAGGGCGTACAACGTTCCCACATTATGCTTCTGCAGGAGATCGAAGCGTCATTTGCGACCGCGAAGATTAAGTGGGCGCTGGCGAATGCCACTCAAGTTATATCGCCGGTCGAGGGAGAAAGCACTGCACTCGAGGTCTTGCTGCACGGCACGGTAGTTCGATTTTCCAGTGACCATGGCACACTTTCATTTTCAGAAAATAGTGGAACACCTGAACCTATAACCGCCTCGCGCGTTCAGGTGAATGCAGCGCATTTTTCACGCCGCGTTTTTTCTCCGCGAGAATCAGCAGTAGATTTTTCTATCGAATTTGACCGCAGGAGAACTCCAACCACAACCATCTATGTACGTTACTAGGAAACAATCGTTGCGGGGGTTCTTCGCGCTCATATCGATAACCGTCGTGTCGCTCGTTCTGTTATTCGCGGCAGTGGCACTTTCAGCGAGCGAACTCTCAGGTCGAATGGCACTGCTGTCTGTTGATGGAAAAATGAGAAGCGAGGGCTATGCGAATGCATGCGTCGAATATGCGCGAGTTTTTGTTACCAATGATGCATCCTATAGGAGTGCGCAGTATCAGCGCTTTCAGATCGGCTCTGGCACCTGCACGATACTCTCAGTGACGCCGGATATGCCAGGAGCGGGTGAGTCACTCATACGCGCGTCCGCAGAAGAGTCGGGAGCGGTCACGAATGTGGTAGCCATTATTTATTCCACGACGGGCGATCTCATTTCTTTTCGAGAAGTAGGGACATTCTGACCCATTTATAGAGGCCTCGCCTCTATAAATGTCCCTACTATGGAGTTTCTTGCCTTCTCGGCAGGAGTGATGATGCCAATCCCCAAGTCCAGACGTTCGTTGTTGAAGTATCGCAGATACTCCTGGTACTGGTGATTAAGATCAATCTCGTCGACAGGGGGCTTCATCTGGAAAAAGAAAAACTCTTCCTCGTCAGTCCTGAGAAGTACCGTCCCGGAAGAAACTCCGAGCTCGCGAGCCGTTTTCCTCACCTTGCCACCGTTTCTCTTGAGCGCCTTGACGACCTTTTTGGGATCGAGACGCATACGGAAATACTAGCTTAAATCGTTCGATATGTTGTCAGAGAATACGACCCGTTTGAATAGTGCACCATTGTGTGGCAAAATGGATTATCTCAAAGCGAATGTAGGTGCCACTGCCACTTTCACTCGATCGACACATATGAAAATAGTACGGCAATCACGGAGGGCTTTCACGCTCATTGAAATTCTTGTCGTCATAGGCATCATAGCGGTTTTAGCGTCGATCGTTATTATTGCAATAAATCCTGCACGTCAGTTTGCGCAGGCTCGAGACACACAACGCATCGCAAACTTAAACTCGATTCTGAACGCAGTCGGACAGAACATGGCAGACCATAGAGGGTTGTTTGGTGGTGATTGCTCAGCACTGCCGAACGAAGAAACCGAAATCACGGTAGGCATGAGCGACGATCCGGGCGATCTTGGGTGCCTGTCGCCGATATATATTCCCGCTATTCCGTTTGATCCGGCCAGCGGCTCGGCATCCTCAACTGGCTATTCTATCTTCCAAGACGTCCATGGGCGCGTCCATGTCGTGGCCTCGTCGACCGAGCAGACGATTCCACGTACCGAGGCAATTGAAGTGGTCAGGTAAACTACCCCGAAGCAGAGCTACGAGGCATTGAAACCTACTAAATCCCGCTACTACCATATATGGTAGTAGCGGTGGGGAAGCAAAGTTCAATCCCTTTGTTGCTTTATACTGGTTTCATGGAGCAAAGGGGAGCTTATTGCAAAGTGAGAGATATTGTTCTATAATATTATGGTGGACTTGTTCAGAGACCTCCTCGACGCGTTTATTCCGGGAGAAGGGAATGGCTACACGCCACGATTTTTTAGAATACGTTCGATTACGATACTCGGTCTTGTCATCGTTTTACTATCCGCAGGAGCAATCGGACTAAACACCTTTGTTCTTTCGAATCACAATTTTACCGCTGCAATTATATCTGCCGCGCTTGTTGATTTGACCAATGACGACCGAGAAACACTTGGTTTACAAGCATTGTCTGTCGATCAAGTCTTGGAGCGTGCTGCCGCATTAAAGGCAGCCGACATGGCCGAAAAAGGATATTTCGCACACACGTCACCTGAAGGGAAATCTCCATGGTACTGGTTTCGCGAGGCTGGATATGAATTTAGTTATGCTGGTGAGAATCTTGCCGTACGATTTTCCGACTCTGTCGAAGTTGAACGCGCATGGATGAATTCACCGTCTCACCGTGCGAACATTTCGAGTGAGAAATTTTCAAACATTGGCATCGCCACTGCAGAAGGCATCTATGAAGGCCAGCCAGCGGTCTTTGTGGTGCAAATGTTTGGAAGGCCCGCTGAGAGAGCGACGGTTCATCTGACGCCAGTTGCCTACGCTTTTGAAAAACCACTCGAAAATGTTGATGCGGACGTTGCCGGAGCACGCTCACCAGAAAATGGAGTTGCACTTTTGGACGTAGTCCCGGAGGATGTGCGCGCCGAAGTTATAGTTGAAGACGATACATTTATTGCCGTTCGTAGGGACTCACGTGAACAGCCGACTACCGTGGATGTGCCCGTGTCGGATTTCACATCATTTTTTCAGAAAATTCTGACGTCGCCGAGGACACTCCTAAATACTATCTATGTCGTTCTCGGCGCGGTGATAGCGGTTGCGCTTGCGCTGTTTGTCGGCATCGAACCAAGACGCCAGTATCCACTCCATGTATTTCTTGGTGTCTTGCTTATCCTGCTTATGGCGTCACTCCTCTTTGCGTGGCAAGTACTTACCCCAGGAACAAAAATACTCTAGAGCATGTCCGGAAACCTCCCCCTACCTGGAAACCGCTCATTTCCTACTCA
>CAYHYY010000014.1:0-17556 GCA_964360975.1 uncultured Candidatus Saccharibacteria bacterium
GTTTTTGTTATATACTATTCACCATGCCCGAACGCCTTCCCCCCGCAGAGCAGCTTGCCAACCTGAAAAAGCTCCAGTCAGAGTTTGAAGCCGCATATGCGAAGGGCGTCAAGACGGGGGACGCTGCCCGCGCAGAAGAACTCAAAACACAAATCGAGACTGGTGCCGTATCGCTGCGAGAGAGCCTCGATTCGAGGCCGAACGCGGAGCGTATATTGGGCGATAATTTTATTTCTTCAGAAAAGGTGGGGGGAATCACGGACGACGATGGTGTGCGGGTGTTCGCGATCCCTAACCGAGCACCACTAAAGATATCTGCGCAGGAACTTGAAAACGAGAAAGTACTCGGCCATGAGCGGTACTGGGTGCCCGATGCTTTCACTGAAGACATCGTCAGAAAGCATGGCTTTCCTGACGGACGTATCACGATGCAACGCCTTGCGACCGTCTTCACCAACAAAGCACATGACGGCAAACCACTTCTCTTTTCTATTGACTGGTATAAAAACGAAGCATTTTTTACCACGGAAGCTCTCAGTGCGGGGTATCGATCCACCTCTAAGGAGGTCGTGCCAGGATCGTTGTCCAAGAATTATCTCCAGCAGACCGATCTTCTCGTAACATATCTCAGAACAAACGTGTTCAAGAACGTGCCTTTGCCGGATGAATACGCTAAAGCCATCGCCGAATATGAATCGCGACGAGATGAGATACAGGCGTTGATGACTCCCGAGAAGTGGAAAGATGCGAGTGAGATCCTGAGCGGGCTCACTATTACGAAATTGACTCGTGAATCACCCGCCGAAGCGCTCTACCGTCTCGTGCTCATGAGCCGCGTAAAGCAGCAAAAGCTTTTGCCCTCTTCCTACTCATGGACCTCTGGGCGCGCTTCTGGCGGCAGCTTGGTGTATGTCGGCCGCTTCGACGGGCACGGTGCCTACGTCGGCAGGCGCGCTCCGGCGCTCTCGGATGGCGGTCTCGGTGCTTGCTTCTCCCGCATGTGATTTTTGATCCTTGCTCCTTGATGCTTTGAGGAATCCCCGCGCTTTCAGCGCGGGGATTTCGCGTGGTATTATTTTTTACGGCTAATGAATCGTCATCTACGGATGGCGGTCGCCACACAACCATGCTTGATTCCAAGCTGGTGCAGGTTTTCTGACACAGGGGTGAGTGCACACGTTATATACCCCGAAGCAGTGAGTGCCCAGAAAGATAAGTATCTGCGTGCTTGCGAAGACATGGAACGCTTGGGATCATCACGAGCAGGCGCGATTCTGACGGCAACTTGGTGTATGTCGGCAACTTCGACGAGAACGGTGCCAACGTCAACAGGAACGATCCGACGATCACGAATGGCAATCTCGGTGCTTGCTTCTCCCGAATGGTTGGCAAAAGCTCACGACTTACCCTCGTGGGCTTTTGTTTGCTTCATCCAGCCACCGAGCATCTTTCCAATTTCAACGGCCATCGTCGAGATTTCGGCGAACCCCGCATCATTCAGGCAGCGTGTCGAATGCGCGAGACGCAGGTGCATAAAGAGCACACGAAGTTGCACATCAACGCGGTTGAGAATAAGGAGTCGTGATGCTCCGCGCTTACTGTGCGCCAGATAGAGATACTCGATGATTTCGATGATCGTCAGTTCGATGCGGACACCGAGCGTGTGCCGCGATACCTTAGGGAAGCGGGAAACACGGTCGTGCACGAGACGGTACAATTGGCCTACCTTATGGAAAATGACGGGTTCGGTAAAAGTGGATTCCATGACAGTGCGTTATATGAGCGAATAATTGCAACCGCCAATCTATGCGCGGCGTGGCGGGAGTTCAAGACCGACAAGATGAGCAAAAAAGATGTGCTCGAATTTGCCGAACGCGCTGAGGAACGTCTTGTCGCACTCCACAACGACCTCGTTTCTGGCGCATATAGGCACGGGCCGTACACCCGCTTCTTTGTGCACGATCCAAAGCAGCGCCCCATTGCAAAAGCGAGCGTCCGAGATCGCGTCTTGCACCATGCTATTTGTCGAATTCTCGGACCGATATTCGACAAGCGTTTTATCTTCGATTCGTATGCGTCGCGAAAGACGAAAGGGACGCATGCTGCAAACGAGAGATTGCGCGAATTTGCACTGAAGCTCTCTCGCAACAACACATGCGCAGTGTGGCTCCTGAAGTGTGACATTCGTAAGTTTTTCGATAGTGTCGATCATGAGATTTTGTTGGGATTATGCAAAGCAAGAATTGCTGACCAAGCAGTGTTCAACCTTTTATCAATGATCGTCACGAGTTTCGAGACGCGCTACGGGAAAGGAATTCCGCTTGGCAACCTGACATCGCAATTGCTTGCGAATGTATATCTGGATCACCTTGACCAGTACATAAAGCGCGAGCTGCGCTGCAAGTGGTACACACGCTATACAGATGACTTTGTTATGCTTTCAGATAACAAGAGCGAATTAGAATTGATGTTGCCGAGAGTACGCGAATTTCTGCACGACCGATTACAAGTGGATATTCATCCCGATAAAATCGTCTTTCGCAAATGGCACCAGGGCTTTGATTTTCTTGGGTACGTCCACTTTCCTCACCACAAGTTGGTACGGACAAAAACCGTACGGCGTATGTTTCGGAAACTGGCAGATCGGCATGCACATGCAGAGGATGAGGCAGGTCAAGAAAAGCTCGAGCAAGCGAAACAGTCGTACCTCGGCATCTTGTCTCATGCGCGTGGCAAAAAATTTGCCCGTGACATTCGGCACACTTTTAGGACGACCGCGAAAAGCGATTTACATAGTATGTGATTTCTGCGCGTACTAATCCGCGAAGACCGCCTCGACCCAAGGATCGCATCTCTTGCGAGATGACTCTGAGCGGCTTTTGACCATGCCTCTTTCGAGGTTTAGGTCGTCGGATTGTGGGGCGATTATAACAGGACATTCGCTGTTTCTACCAATTCTCTCTGCGAAGACAGTAACACAAATATCCAGATTTTGGATATTGACTTCTTGGATAGAGGCTATAGTGTATGAAGAAGTCGATCCATACGCGGGAGTATGCTTATTTTGTTGAGCGTCTCCGTAAGGCTCGGCTTGGGTCAGGACTAACACAAGTGCAGGTGGCGAAGAAGCTCCAGCGTCCGCAGTCGCACGTTTCCAACGTAGAATCGGGCCAACAGCGGGTAGACATCATAGAGCTCAAGCGATTTGCAAAAATATACGGCAAAACTATTGCCTATTTTGTGAGATAGAACCTAGTCCCAGGGAAACCGGCGTAATTACCGGCTAGGTCCTTTAAGCATCAGAGCGAGCGATACTAAGTGATCGTTTCGTTATTGGTGTCACTTATTATGAAAAACGCGATATTGACTGCGGTCATCGTGGGCATGTTTGCGACAACGGGAACGGCATCCGCATATGGCGGTGGTGGCCCTGTTATCTTGCCCGGATTCTTCAGTCCGAATCCGGAATTGGTGTGTCATGACATGGTGATCCAATTGCCATTCCAGATGACCGTCACCGTACCAAAGTGCGAACTGAAGCTCGACAAAGATTTCGACCAGAGACTCAAGGAATTCGTAGATCGGGTATTGTATGGCGGCAACCAATAGCATCGCCAACCCCGCATCTTTAGACAAGTATCTCTATATCCGGGAAACGCCCGCATGGAAAGTGCGGAGTCTGTATTTATTTGGCATCGTTTCGTGGCTCTTGGTCGTCTTCGGGTTCTGGGGGCTCATCACGATTGATCCATTTTTCACGTGGTTCGTGACGCCTATTGTTGCGCTACTTACGATGTACCATCTGGCGAGCTTCGGCCTTAACTTGTTTTATCGCCAGTTTGACCTCAAGAAGCACTGGGCACGCGTCATGTCGTTTTGGATTGACCGGCGCGAACCAACAGTCGATATTTTTCTTCCGGTCTGCGGAGAAGACATCACCGTGCTTCGCAATACATGGGAACACGTTCGCAACATCCCCTATAGGAACAAGCGCGTTTACGTTCTTGATGATTCTAAGGAAAATTGCGACGAGCATTGGGAGTTGGCGCAGCAGTTCAGTTTTACCTACCTCGAACGTCCGAACAAAGGCGAGATGAAAAAGGCCGGGAACTTAAAGCATGCCTACGAAAAAACCGATGGAGAGTTCATTGTGATCTTCGATGCTGACTTTGCCCCGCATCCCGATTTTCTACGCGAGACTTTACCTTACATGATTGACGAAAACGTCGGCATCGTGCAGACGCCGCAGTATTTTGAAGCGAGCGATACGGTGCACAAGCAGTCACCGCTTGCTTACAATGCCGCCTTTGCGGAAGAGCCGTTCTACCGCTTTATCCAGGTCACGCGGAGTCGCTTTGGAGGCACGATCTGCTGCGGCTCGAACGCGGTCTATCGCCGATCCGCGCTACAGAAGATAGGCGGACCGGTGCAGATGGACTACAGCGAGGATGCCCACACCGGCTTTGCCCTCACGAGTGCCGGATACCGCGTCTTATTTGTACCAGTTCTCCTTGCGATAGGACTGTGCCCGGATAATGCGTACTCGTTCTTTCACCAACAACATCGGTGGTGCATGGGCAGCATGCGGCTCATGATGTCGAAGAAATTCTGGCTTGCGCCGATTTCATGGCGGATAAAATTCTGCTACATAACAGGGTTCATGTTTTACCTGCATCACCCGCTCACGATAGTCTTTTCCTTCCATCTCTTCTGGACGCTGTTCCTCTATAACGAATTCATACCGCTTGGCAATACATTTGTCTTCTACCCGCACATCGTATTTGCCGTAACGTATCTGTGGCTCTTTCCCATCGCGAAGATGCGCCTCGGATACTTCAATATCCTTATCGCTCGCACCTACGCATATGCACATGCGGTCAAGACGGCGCTTCTCGGCAAATCGGTCGGCTGGATTTCGACGAACGCAAAACACACGTCAATTTCACCCGCGTTCCGGCAAGTCTCACGAACGGTTAGTGTATATGTCGCCCTCTATTTCCTGTTGACGATCCTCGCTCTGCGTACCGGTGACCTGCATCTGTTCGATCACCGGTACCTCTCCATACAATTCTGGATATTCTGGAATCTCGTACTCTCGTTTTTATTGCTGTGGCAGCTGCGCAAGACGATTTTTCAGATGCGGCGGCAAGAGCGTGTAGCGAGAAAATAGGGAGGGTCTTGGGACGCCCCGGTTACCAACACCTGAGGCCCTAACGACGCTCTGGACTCCTGAAGAGGTCTGCGTCATCCCTTGTGGTATGAGCATAGTAACAAGGGCTCCTCTGGGGGCTATTAGCAGGCCAGCCACCCAAGTGCCCGTAAAGGTGAGGTATTGCCTGTATGCAAGAAAGTCGACCGAAAGCGAGGAGCGGCAGGTGCTTTCCATAGATAGCCAGATCAAGGAGATGCTCCAACTTGCCGAACGAGAGGGGTTGGAGATCGTGGCAATGAAGCGAGAAAGTCACTCGGCTAAGGAAACGGGTCAGCGACCAGTTTTCAATGAAATCGTCGACGAGATAAAGAGTGGCAAGTTCAATGGCATCCTCACGTGGGCACCGGATCGTATATCTCGTAACGCAGGAGATCTTGGGAAGATCGTCGACCTCATGGACGCGGGAGCGTTGCTGGAAATCCGCACATACGGACAGAGCTTTCGGAACAATCCAAACGAAAAGTTCCTCCTCATGATCCTTGGCTCGCAAGCGAAACTCGAGAACGATAATCGAGGTGTAAACGTGAAGCGTGGATTGCGGACGCGCTGTGAGATGGGATATCGGCCAGGTACAGCGCCGACGGGATACTTGAATCAGAAACTGATGGACCGGAAGTGTCAGGTGATCGTTGATCCCGATCGAGGACACGTCATCACAAAGATGTTCGAAAAGGTTGGACACGAACAGTGGTCAGGGAGAAAGGTGTATCACTGGCTGCGCTTCACCCTCAACTTCCATACGGTCGGCAACAAGCCGTTGGCACTCGGGAATGTGTACCGCACGCTCTCAAACCCCTTCTATCACGGCATCTTCGAGTATCCACGGAACAGCGGTAATTGGTACCAAGGGAAGCATGAGCCGCTTGTCTCAAAGGAACTCTTCGACAAGGTGCAGGAATACCTGAAGCGCGACGGCATCTCACGAAAGAATCACGAGTTCGCCTTCACCAAGCTCATGACCTGCGGATCGTGTGGCTCCTGCATATCAGCAGAGGAGAAATACAAGCCACTGAAAGACGGCACCTCGGCACACTACATCTACTACGGCTGCGGACGTACCAAGGATCACCACTGCAAGGGCAACAAGTATCTGCGCGAAGAAGTACTCACTGAACAACTTCTCAACCTCGTTGATCAACTCGACTTCAATGAGCATGGCATCCGGCACAAGTTCGATGATGAACTCAAACGTTTCAACAAGTTCCAGCGCGGCGTTCTTGGGATCTCAAAATCAAAGACAGTGCATGAGGATGTCCATATCAAGACGTATGCGAAATACATCCTCAAAGAGGGCACGAATCAAGAGAAGCGCGAACTCATGGGTTGCTTCACGTCGAAGCTGAAGATCACGAAAGGGGTGGTGACGATTGGATAATGCTTTAGGAACTCAAAATCTCTTTCAACGGCCAGAATTGTCCTCCTCCGATCGGCAATAGATCATTAATGAGTTTGTAAGTCCCATCGCGCGTAGATTCATTTGCATAGAGGATGCTAAGAACCTCTTTAAGATTACTATCAACCCGGATGTAGCCACGTGCCTTTTTTAAGATCGATCCATCAATCAAGTGGCTACGTAAAGCACTCAGTGTTTTTTCTGGTGCCGCTTTTGCCAATATTAGGAGTGAATCGACAAATCCTATTTCCCATCCTATATCTCCGCCTGTTTTCTCAAGCGTCCTATCAATACGCTCTGCGAGCCATATAGGATCGAATATTTTGTATTTTACTTGCATCCAAAAACCAAACTCTTCTAGAGTTTCCTTGTCATTGCAATGTTCGAGTGCCCAATCCCAAAAGGCTTCGAGTTTCTTTATGCTTACTTCCTCGTTTTCTTTTAGCCATTCTTCTGGACGGTCGCGAGAGATCACATGTCGCCCAATGAAAGATACGAACGAGCTGTGTCGCTTCGTATTTGGAGTGTTCCAAAAGGACTTGTACAAATCAGAATCGAAGCCGAATCCTTCAAGATGCAAGTATGCGAGAGCAAGATGCGTAGCAAGTGCCTCGTCAAGATTGCCTCGATAGCGCCGTTTCGTATATGCAGCTGGATCAATCGCTATCGCGCGAGAATATTCGTCGTGAAGCTTTCCGAATAGGTTGGTATATAAACTTGATGTGAGATATCCCTCCCACGCGGCGAAATATAGATCGACTCGTGCCGGATCTTTTGAGAAGATGGTCGGCGATAACGTCTCCATCCACACGGAGTCGCGGAAGTAGAAGAAGGCAAGGTAATGCCCGAACATAAACATGATGGCTCGGGTATCTTCTCCCCTGAGAACCTTTTCATACAGCTGCTGAACATCTTTGGAGAGTTTTGATTTACTCTCTTTTGGAAACTTTTTTCCGTCTTGATACACGAACTGCAAAAAAGTCTCAAACGCCCGACCACGAGCTGTATTGATAGCGATCGAGTAAGGATCGCTCGCTTCATATTCCTCTTCACCGGGAGACTTGTGCTTCAGTATCGCCGTTTCTCCATTCTCATCTGCTGGTCTGGGGTCTGGATGCGAAAGAAGGTAGCTGACAATGATGAAGAGATCGTTGCGATGCGTGTCGAAATCAACAACTGCCTTTCCTTCATTGTCGCGGAAAAGTTCAGTAATAACATCGGCAAGATTTGAGTGGACACCAGTCCAACCGGAAAGCCACGAATCAAATTGTTCGCGTTCGCGCTTTTTGTGATCAAAAGGTTCTTTACTGCCGGATTCGGCAATTGTCTTACCAAGTAGCACAAGCTGACTCCAGTCGATACTTGAAGCTTTTTCGTAATCGGCCTTAACTACCTCTTGAATGCCACGCAGGAATGAATATGTGTAGTGTGCATCCAGATTTTCTCTATCGAAAAATAATGGCGCATTATTCACATACTCTTGTAATCGCTGCTTAAGATTATCTCTAAGTTTGTCCGCAACTCCTTCGGCACTAATTGGTCGAAGAAAATCCTGCTTCTTATCCATTTTGTGAAGTGCCTCTGGAGTCCATTTTGATTTGAGGATTTCCACTATTTCAGGTACTGGCTTCTCCCAGAAATCTTCAGTATCCGGAGGTGCCTGCGGTACAACGGTGCCAGCATATGATCTTCCAACAGATGGCTCGGGAATATGATCGGGATTGAGTGGGCGCGAAAAGACTTTCTGGGCCTCTGTTCTTTCCTCTTCAGTGAGATCTTTAAAGATTGTTGAAAGGATGTCGAATCCATAACCTGGGCGGTCCTCTTTACCACCAAATCTTTCCAGAACCCCTTTGACATAGGTTCGTTTGTCGTCTTCGGCAAGTACGCGGAACACATTTCTAAGTGCTTGCTCATATTCAGCACCTCCTGCTATTTCCCACGGATTCTTTGCATCAAAAATGCGAAAAAAGGCCTGCTTAAGTTCAGTTTTAAATACTTCTGGATATAAACTCCACACAAAAAGATGGAGACGCCAAGTGGTTCGACTCTCGGGTAGAGCCGCGAAGTATATGTTATACATGTCACGGACAGTTTCTGGATTATCAGTCACTTTTTCCATAACACGTCGGGTCAGAGTGGTAACAGTTGCCGCCAAGTCACGAACATCATCTCGTGCAGAAAAATGCCGATCTGCATTGAGATCAACAGTGAAGAAATCCACGTCGAACAAGTGGAAGGTTTCTTTGAACTCGAACTCGCCACCCTCCTCTTTATCCCCAAGTTTTACGACTTCACCAAATGTTTTAGATACAAGTGTGAGTGCTGTACCAGCGTGCTCATCATCAACTCTTGCGAGACGATTGAAGACTTCGGTCTGATGAAGATCATTGAAATAAAATGGATTCTCCAGAGAGCCGTACGACGTTTTCTTAACGTCAGCCGTGGTTCTAACAACAAGAACTGCTTCTGAGAGTAAGATTATGCTCTCATAATCATTCGCCTCAGCCAAGGTTTCAAACATTTTTTGATATTCGAACCCCCACCGATTAAATGGGCCCATGAGTTGCGCCCATCTATCGTCGCGAATTTTCCTGACAACGCGGCTCAGTTCTGGTGCTATGAGTTTGCTACAGATCCAAAGGAATCGATCCACGACCTCTGGGTTAAAGATGTTTGCGGAGATCGGTATTTGAAGAATAATATTGACGACTTCGTTTGGTACTTTCTCTGACATCCGCACCAAGTAATCAAGTTCGGGCGTGCGATATGAGTAGCTGGTGGGATCTTCTGCTTTCTTTTTTATTTGAGCAAAAAAGTTGTGGTCCCAAAGCCACGAGAGCCACGATTCATCGGCGCGGGCAAAGAAATATCTTTGAGCATCGTCATTTGCCCTTATAATCAACCGGATATCCTCCGCCCCTGCTGTGGCTATCCCTGCCAACAAAAGATCATCTATTTTTTTATGTAGTTCAATTTGATTCATGAAATGTATGCGCACATGCTTTTGAGAGTATTTTCAAGGCCAGACACTATTCCCCTGAGGGCATTCGTGTCGGTCTCCCCATTGTCTGAAAATTCTGCCAACTTATTAAAATTTCCCTCCAAAATCGGGAGAAATTCGCTTTTTAAATCGTTACTATAAGTTGAGCGTTCAAGAAAGATCGAACGGATCTGTCGAAATGCACCATGATATGCGGGCGCTGCCAGTGAAGCGTGACCCTCACCTAAGTGGACGACGCCTAATCGGTAGTGTTCAGAGAAGGTGGACGCTACGTTTCGTGCGCTCAAGATATCTGTAATTCTGAGAAGAAAGGCGTTTTCTTCGTATGGCAATCCTTGTGCCGTGCCCTGTCCAGGAGGATTTGGAAGAATTATGTCGCCGTTGTGATCCCCAGCTATTAACACGGCAGTACTTTCTGCGCCGGAGACCGCCTGTCCAACGGCGTCTCTGCCCGCTTCTTGCTGGGTAGCATGGCCGCCATCCTGAATATCAGCGTTTTGTCTGTGCTGTGAGTTATCCTTTACAATCGATTTAAGTTTAATGCCCACACTTACTCCATGTTTACGAAAGTCGAAGATGGCACTCGCTATGGCTCCGACGACAGCGGCAACGACCGCTATTATTAACTCGGACCCGTGGACTTGGAGCCATGAACCCGCTATTGAAAGTAAGTTGAGTATCTCTGTCATAATCAGCGTAAAACAGGGCTAATATAGCACCGCCTGCACAAGAAAACCATTAAAGCCCGGCATAGGTTCGACAAAAAACTACGGTAGGCCAACCATCCGCACTTCACCCGTCTCTTCGTCCTGCACGACATTTTCAGCCCACGTTCTTCCACTGTCGGGAGCGAGCGGTGTATCCAAAGAATAGAGAGGTGCTAGTCCTCGACCGCGGTATTCAAGCGTTTTGAAAACGTATCCCAAAAAGGTGCCGGTAAACCGATACCGACGGATGCAGGCGGCGATTTCTTCTTCCAAAATCTCACAGAAGCCGTTCCACTTCTGGAGCACGTAGTATTTCTCGATCCAGTCGTCGACACTGAACCGGATAAAGGTGACTGCTTCTTGCCGGGCCAGAACATTGCCCCTTTGGGCGACGCGGACGAGGGCGATGAGTATCCGATCTCGTGTTCGACGATCTTGTTCGCTCATGGCAGTAATACAGGTGTAGATTTTGTTGTGGTACTTTGCAAGCACTAGATCGACCTCAGTTTGATTTTCATAGGGTTTCTTGGCCTTACGTTTACGACCATCCCATTTGTATTGGTGCGATCGATCGAGAACGTCCGTTACAGAGTCCCAATCGATGTTGCCGGTTGGTGTTCTGAGATTCAGCCTGAAGAACCGATACGCGCGGGGTGCATTTTGATAGACCCACGTACCGGAGAAGGACTTGGGGTTTTGCGCTGTAAGCACGTCGCTGAGGATGGTAATTGCCTTGTCGAAAGTCACACTGCCTAATATTAAAACCAAAAAAGTTGTTCAATCGCGACCGAAGCTCGGGAAGCGAGGTATGGTACCGTCTAGTATACTTAACCTCAATTCGAGACGGGCACATTATTTATTATTCAACATTTTATGAAAAAGTTCGTTTCGTTTTTGATGATCGTCGGGATGTTTACGCTCAACACCACTCCGGTCTCCGCCCAGCTTGGCGACGTGAGCGCTCCGACTGTAGAAACACCCTCGGAGCCTGCACCAGCCCCGGCACCCGAACCCACCCCTGCTCCCGTAATCGAACCTGCACCTGCAGCGGTTCCAGAAACGGAAGGTCTTGAACCGGAAGTTCAGACCACCACCGAAGTGTCAACCCCGTCTACGGAATCAGGACCGGAAGTTTCCGTGGGAACCGAATCAGGAATTACGGTCACTGATACGACCGCCCCGACAATTTCTGGTGTAGCTGACCTCTCACTCGGTTTGAGCGAAGCGACAATCGTCTGGACAACCGACGAGTCTGCCGTCTCCCATCTTGAATATGGCACCACCCAAAGCTATGGACAGAGCGCCACACTTCCGGCAACCGGTCTTCTCGCTCACACCGCAATACTTCTCAATCTTTCTCCCAACACCGTTTATTACTACTGCATCCATGCCACCGATCTTGTCGGCAATACCAGAAATTCCTGCGGGCACACTTTCCAGACCGCGACGCACACGATAGTAGAGGACACGACACCACCTAATATTACGCTCATCACCGTTGCGCCCATCACGTCTACAAGTGCGACAATAAATTTCACGACGGATATTGTCGGTAATGCTCGCGTCGAATATGGCACGACCGCAGGCTATGGAGAAAGCACGCCACTTGATACAACCTTGAGCATGAACCACAGCGTGACGCTTTCAAGTCTCACGCCGAATACGCTGTACCATTATCGTGTCATTACGAGCGACGATATAGGCAACGAAACGATCACCTCCGACGAGACATTTACTACCGAATCTATTGCAAGCGTTGATGCAGGTGTGACTGTTCCAGAAACGGTAAACTCGGGTATCGGACAAACAGGTGTGGATGCATCGGTCGTCATTTCTACTGTCGATACCGTATCTGTTAGCACTTCAGCGGCAACCATCACCTGGCACACCGATCTCCCGTCCGATTCCCAGATCGAATACGGCGACAGCGAGAATTTCGGATCACTAAGTACTCTTAGTTCGATATTGACCACCTCTCATTCCGTTACGCTTACCGGCCTCGTCCAAAATACCAATTATATCTTCCGAGTGAAGTCGAAGCTTCTTGGCGCAACTGTTGCGACAGTCTCACAAAACTATGAGTTCAATACGCTTAACCACTCCATTCCAGTTGTAGCACCTGCCAATATCATTTCCGTTTCTTCAGGATCGGTGACAAATAGTGGTGCGACGATCACTTGGACAACAGACAAAGACGCGACGTCGCAAGTGGAATATGGATTGGACACGACATATGGCTCCCACAGCACTCTCGCATCGAGTCTCACCACGAACCACTCGGTATCTCTTTCTGAACTCTCTTCCGGCACGACGTATCACTACCGAGTTAAATCGACCGACGAAGCGGGCAACATTACCTTTTCGGAAGACTATACCTTCACCACATCCGGTATTTCTTCCGGTGTTGAAGCTCCCCACGTCACATCTACGCCTATTGGCGTTGCCACCACCCCCACGGTCGACGTAAATGGAGCCGACTCGCAGGTGATCTTTGAGATCAACGAAGAAAATCCGGACGCTGTGGAAAATATCGTCATCGAACGCGACGGAGAAGTGATCTATGAAGGAACAAGCCAGACGTTCACCGACACCAATCTCGCGAACGGCCATGACTATCATTACACCGTCTTTGCTCGAGGTGGCGGAGGATCAAGCTCGGGAAGAGTTAATATCACCATCGCTCCGCAGGTGGGGGTTCGTCAGGTTCAATTTAATGAAAGTGGCACGCTTGCGTCATCGACTCCAATATTTCACTTCGTGAATACCTGGAAGAAGGGCGACAAGGATATCGAGATAGAGCACTTGCAGGAAATCCTCGTTGCCGACAAAGACTCATACCTGGAGAAATACGTGACTGGCTATTTTGGTTCTCTCACCGAAGTGGCACTCAAGCGTTTTCAGGCCAAGCACGGCTTACCACAGACGGGAGTCGTTGATATGACCACACAAGCCAAACTCAATGTAGTCTCACATTCCGAAACTAAATTAAATGTTCCGCATGACTATGTTGTATTCTCGACCGACCTCAGGCGTGGCAATCAGGGCGAAGCGGTCAAAGACCTACAACAGTATCTGATCCACGAAGGCAGCTATATCGAGGCAATCGTCTCCGGATACTTCGGCAATTACACTCACAATGCAGTAAAGAAATTTCAGGCCAAGTATGGCGTGAGTCCGGTATCAGGGTTCGTGGGCTACAAAACGCGGCACAAGATGCAAGATTTGGTTGGGCTATAAAAGTCCGTGTTGTGGCCTGCTTCACATATGATGCTCTCTCGTGGTCAAACGAGGTCTCAACATAGGTCCGATAAAAAATACTGACTGCGGAGGCGGTGAGATTCGAACTCACGAGGCCTTGCGACCTGGCGGTTTTCAAAACCGCTGCACTAGACCGGGCTATGCGACGCCTCCGAGATTGTTGTACCACACCGCTTCAAAAAACGCGATACAATAGTTGGCATGCCAGAGCTTCAGGGAACTTTGCGATGGAGTGCATATGAGCACGAGCACATTGAGCGTGCTTCTGATTGGTTTTGGGCGCTCGGCGTCATCGCCGCGTCCGCCGCCTTGACCGCGATCCTCTTCGGGAACGTCCTCTTCGCGCTCCTCATTGTCGTCGCCGCGCTCACGATCGGCCTCATCGCGCGGAAGCCGCCGGAGATGCACGAATTCGAGATTTCTGAAAAAGGCATCCGCATCGGGCAGGCTTTCCACTCGTATGACACCGTCATTTCCTTCTGGGTGGACGAGGAGTTAGAGAAACCGCTCCTCCTTGTGGATACCACCACCTTCATGTCACCAAACCTCATCATCCCGGTCGCGGATATGCATCCTGACGACATCCGCGAAGCAATGCGCCCGCACGCTACCGAAGTACCCATGAAAGAGCCGACCGCCCACAAAATCCTCGAATTTTTCGGTTTTTAGGCTAGTTTCCCGAGATCAGTGGGTCTTTTCAGCCGAAAAGACCCACTGACTCCTTTTCCTCCTACCTACCTCAAGGGCTCCCCTTGAGGTAACTCTTTCTCCGGTGACGAGTGGCTAATTCCCTACTTCGACGGTCGTCTCGGCCGTCTTTGTACCGCCGGCCTTTGTTGTGCAGGTAAGGACGAATTTCGTGTTTTGGGTCAAGGGCGGCGTCTTGGCGACGCCGGACGCGCTCGTGTTGTTCTTGTTTTCTTCAGTGAACGAGGTGAGAGTCGGGGACGAGATGACGCAACTTTCCATCGCGCCCGTCACCCAGCCGATCGTCGAAGTCTCGCCGATCTTTATGTTCTTCGGGTTCGCCACGAGCACGATCGAAGGCTTGTTCACGTTGATGGTGCATTCCGCGCTGTCGGTCTGTCCCTCTTTCGAACACGTGAGACCGTATTTCACCGTCGTCGAGCCGGGTGTCGGCGAAGCGACGGTCGCCTGCGCCGAGCCAGAGAGCTGGTTGTTCGTCGAGAAGCCTTCGCCCTTCGAGGCCACGGAATTCTGGCACGCGTACGAAATCGCAACTTGCATCCCGACATCCGCAATCTTCGGCTGGCAGGAAATCTGCGCCTTCTGGTTGCCGCCGCCATCCGCGCCGACAGTCACCTGCGTCGAACACTGCGCTTGCTGCTGCCCACCCCCACCGCTGATGGCCTGTCCGATCTGCTGGCCGATTTGCCCGAGCGGATTCTGCTGCTGTTGTTGTTGGCCTTGCATATAGACGTACGCGCCGAGCTGTGGGTTCCAGACGTACTGCCCTTGCGGCTGGCCGTACTGCTGCTGCTGTTGTTGCTGTTGCTGTTGCGGCGGATAGCCGATGACTTGCATCGTGACGGTCGTCGTCTGCTGCGGGTTGATCGTCATCGATCCCGAAGGGCCCACTTGGCCGCCGGTCGAAAGGTACGCAGCCTGCGCGTTTTGCGATTGCCACGAGAGCGTGACGGGCTGCCCCGGCTGCGCAATATTTTTCGGCGACGCAGTAATCGTGCACGAAGGCGCCTGCTGCATCGCGCCGCTCAAGAGACCGGCCAAGAGCGGCAGGAGCTGTGAAGGATTGAAGCCTGACGCTCCCCCGCCGGTTGTCTGCGTTCCGCCGCCGCCACAATTTCCGCCGGTGCAGCCCCCGGGAGGAGGATTGCCGGTCTTGTCGGCTTTATCGAACGTGGTCGGAGGCGCTTTGTATGCTGGATTGGTACGCTCGTCGCGAGTACAATTTCCACCCGCATCTTTTACGCATGTCAAAACTTCAGGTCCCCTTCCAGCAGCCGTCGGGTTTGTTTCCGGTGCAAGTGTCACTTGAGATCCTTTAAGTAATTGGGCTTCTCGTTGTAGTCCCTCGAGGCGCTTTTGTTCGGCAGTCATTTTATCTGCAGCAGCTGCACACTCTCCTGGAGACCATAATGTTGAGATCCCCTTACATGCATCATTAGACTGATCACGAAGCTTCTCGAATTCTTGCTGCGATTGCTGGATCGCTTTCTCGAGTTCCGTCTGCCGTTCTTCGCCACCCAAAGAATCATAAATTGATCTCGAGACGACAGGATCTTGCGTCAAGGTGTTTTTTAAAATTGAATCACGAGTTTGCGCATCCGCATTTTCGGCATTCGTTAACACTGTATTTGCGATATCGTCTTTGAAAACGCCCTTGTCCAGTGCCGCACCTGGCTTGAACAAGTCAGACGGTAGCGTTTCGCATTGCTCTTCACCATTCTTTGTCATTTTCCCCGGAGTGCAGACAGTCACCTTGCACCGCCAAGATATGTCGCACTTTCTCCCGTCTTTTATTACGGTAACTCCTGGAGGACACTGATTTCCCTTTACTTCGTCTACATCGTATGCAGCGTTTTTAGACGATTTTTCGTTGAGAGTTGGTTTTACCGTCAAATTTTTCTTATCATCATATCGAACAACATAGTCATATCCGATCTTACATTCCTTATCCACCTCGCCTTTTTTATTCTTGTCTTCAGCTTGCGCCGAAATCACGGCGTCGGAACCGACTGCAGCAACCTGCGACCGCACATTCTGCGTCCGAACGGTATCGAGTCCGACAGCCGCGACACCAATCGCGGTCACGAGAAGGAGCGCCGCGACAGCCACGTTACCGCGCGAGCTTGTCTGTGTTTTCGAAAAATCACCGCTGCGCGCCGATTTTTCATGTCGCTCATCCCTGTGCATCCCCCAATGATGCGCCCTAATAGCCCGCGACGCAATGCGCATGTGTGGAAAGAAAGTGAGAAGCCTATTCAAACCGCCCAAAAAATCGCTCGACCCTCTCATCGCTAGCAAATTTCCCAGCTCGCATCGAGGCCTGCGCTTTCTTCACACCCGCAATCTGCTCCGGCGTGAGTGGATACGGATCATTTGCGGGATCGTACTCTTTAACCATGCTCACAATTGTACATCGTCGTTTTGGATATCCACAGAATCGAACTTGGATAACTATGTATTGTTACAGAATAGCTATACAATTCCCATATGAGCGGGAACAGGTATTCCCAGGCAGAAAAAGACGAGGTGGAAAAACTCCGCAAGAAAGGAATGACCTACGCGGAAATCCGCGCAATCCATCCGATACCGAAAAGTACGCTTTCGGTTTGGCTTGGTGAAAAATATCCTGCATTTTTTGACGACAACGCGCGGCTTGAGCATCTGAAGAAAATCAGGACGCTGTCGGCTGCAAAATTGCGGCGGGACAAAATCGCACGCGATACGATCCATGCCGCACGAGGTATTGCAACCGCACAAATACTGCCTACAGAAAACATCGAATTCCAAAAGGCGTTGCTCTCAATGCTGTATTGGGCCGAGGGGACAAAAAGCATAGGAACGTGCGCGCTTACGTTTGCAAATACCGACCCCCGTCTGGTTTTGCTCTATATTTCCATGCTAAGGAACTGTTTTGAGATCGATGAGAAGAAAATCCGTATCCGCCTGCACATACATTATTATCACAAAAAGAAAGAAACCCGACGGTATTGGTCAAAATTGCTGAACGTGCCTGAAAACCAATTTGGGAAATTGTGGACCAAGCCACGCAGCAAAACAAAAAAATTCCGGCACAACTTCAAAGGCATTTGTATTGTTAAATACGGGGGCGTGGGTTTACTGAAAGAAACCCTCGCCCTCGGAGAGGCGATCAGTGATCGAGTATTTTATGCAAATCCTCCCGGCAGGAATCGAACCCACATTTTACCCACCGCAAGGGCACGTCCTATCCATTGAACGACGGGAGGTCTACGCAACAATACTGGACAGATGGCTT
>CAYHYY010000015.1:0-17282 GCA_964360975.1 uncultured Candidatus Saccharibacteria bacterium
ATGGCCCAGGAATAGGCACGACCGCTTTTTCTCCACAACGCTCTCTGGTCAGCGAGACCAGTAGATTCCCGGGATCAGAAATACCCGGCGTCCCGGCGTCCGTAATGTAAGCTACTGACTCACCGTTTTCGATTCTTTTTGCAATGCGCTCAAACTCAGCTCTCGGTGACCGCTCGCGCAAAGAACGGAGCGGCTTATCGATGTTGTATCGCTCCAGCAATTTTCTGGAGACCCGTGTATCTTCCGCGACAATCACATCAACCTGCTGTAACGTCTCAACGGCGCGGTACGTGATATCGCCAAGATTTCCTATCGGGGTCGCTACAATATAGAGTGTCCCCATAGTTATTCTAATGTTCTCAAGAATTTCAGAATGACTTCAGCGCGCCTTGTTAACTTGTGACGCACGGCGTTCCCCTGGTTCCTCTTCAATACGAGGCCCGCTATAGCAAGGCGACGGAGATGATCGGAGGCCGTCTTGAAATTGATACTCAATGCTTCAGCTATATCCTCGACAGAGAGTTCTGATTTACTGTTCAGGAGATTAATCATTTGAATTCTCCGATGATTCGCATAACCGCGTACAAGTCGCTCAAGTTCTCGAAAGGAAAATTTTCCTATACCGCGCGTACTCACCTACATACTATACCACACACCTTCAATCTATTCTAGTGTTCTTGAGAATATTGGAATAGAGACCCAGGAATTGAATACGAGTATTGGACTACTCTACAGATGTAGAACTTCATTTAACGAGGTTATCGGCAACTTTATATATGTCACCTGCGCCCATGGTCAGAATGTTGGTTTTCTTGTCGCTGACTGTTCGCAAGTATGCCTCGACCGCCTCAAGGGACTGAAACGCTTTCGCTACAACGCCGTGTTTTTCGATTCTCTTCGCAAGTGCTTCACTCGTGATGCCTGGAATGGGGTCTTCCCGCGCAGGATAGATAGGCGCTAAGACTACTTCGTCGGCACCCTCAAATGCACCTGCGAATTCATCCATCAAGTCGCGAGTGCGGGAATAGAGGTGCGGATGAAAGGCTACAATAAGTTTCCTTCCCGAGAGCATGATATCGTAAGCAGATTTTAAAGTTTCCCTGATTGCAGTCGGATGATGTGCATAGTCATCGAAGACGAAAGCACCCTCAGGTGTCTCACCTTTGTATTCAAACCTTCGCCACGTCCCCTGAAATGTTGAAAGTGATGTATCCATCGCATCGTCTGCAAGATCCGGTGCGTATGCGCGCGCTGCGGCTTTTGCGGCGCGCGCGTTCATCCTATTGAATTCTCCAATCAAATGTAGCTTCGGCACTGTTTCTTCGCTGTAGTCGACGAGGCGCGCTTTCGTCCCTTTCAAGACCACCGATACATGTGGCGCTTTGAGATTCGCGATGATCACACCGTCTTTGGGAACTTTCTCAACTGCTTTCGCAAACATCTCGAGCATCACCTCTAATGATGGAAACCAATCCGTGTGATCCCATTCGAGATTCGTCAAAACAAGAATATGCGGCGAGAGTTTTAGTACATGATCTTTGTATTCGCACGCTTCAACGACCAAAAGATCCTTTTTCCCTTCCAAATAATTACTCCCGAACTCACGTACAATAGAGCCGATAATCGCGGTGGGTTCCTTTCCTGAGTCTTTCAATATGTCAGCAAGCATCGCGGTTGTCGTGGTTTTTCCATGCGTACCGGTGACCGCGATGGTGAGCCTCCCCTTGGAGACCTCCCCAAGAGCTTCAAAATAGGAGACCTGCCGAAGGCCGAGCTCTTTCGCGCGCCTGCGCTCCGGATTGTCCTCCCACACCGCGTCCGAATACACCACCAGCTCGGCATCCTGTGGTACGTTTTCAGCGTTCTGCGTAAGGAGCACGCGTATGCCCTTGCTCTCCAATAGCTCTGTCGTTAGGGACTTTTCTCTATCTGAGCCCGTGACTGCGTTGCCTTCAGATAGGTACAGCTGCGCCAGCGCGGACATTCCTATACCACCTATTCCTACCATGTAGACCTTCATAGCTTACAGACTATAGTGAGACTACAATTCCTACAATTGGCGAAGATTAAACTCAACCATGAGCTTATGCAGAGGGTTCTTTCTGTAAATACCAAGAAATAGCACGAAGTTCGCAACAACGAGGTATGAGATCCATATGTATTCCGACAAGCTCGCGCGCATAGGGGTGAATGCGACTAGGGTGTTCACAAGAGACATGCTGAAAGAGGAGTATTTTCTTCATAAAGTTATGAATAGAATATCCAAGAGATCATTCCAAATGTGCAATTTTCGACAAAATCTTTTTTCCATAAAATATTTTCCCCAAACGATCGAAACGTTCTGACTTGTCGGTAGTGAAAAAATCGGCCCGGCGCGTTTTCGAGAGTCGCGACTCGATTTCTGGATGACGAAAAAGATACTCTTCAAGTTTTTTTGCCACCACAGGGCCTTCATTCGTGATGCGGATCTTGTTGCCAAGAATCTTTCGTATCGGTTTCTCAAGGTGTCCGTAGTGTGTGCAGCCGAGAATAAGCGTATCGATCCGTTTCTTCAGAAGTGGCGCAAGATACCGGCGCAATATGGTATCGCGCACGAACGCATCCCGCTCACCTGCTTCTACCAGCGGTACAAGGAGCGGCGCTGCCACGCTATAGAGTCGGCCGTGCAGTGCAATTTTCTTAAGCTCCCGACCGAAAGCGTTTGAAGCTACGGTGGCTTCGGTAGCCAAAAGACCTATGCGCTCAACCCCGGGCAGCTCAGCAACATGCTCAATGGTCGGCACGATTACCCCAAGAACACGCTTTCCATTGGGATGCTTTTTCGGTAAATAGTGCTGCTGAATTTCAGACAGCGCTTCAGCTGACGCCGTATTACACGCCACAATAATGAGCTCACAGTCTTCTTTAAATAGAAAATCGATCGCCTGCTTTGTAAATTTCAGTACCGTTTCAGATGGCCGTGACCCGTAGGGAGAACGCGCGGTATCCCCAAGGTAGCGGTAGTGATACTGCGGCAACTGCTTCACGATATCTTTGAGTATCGCTAAACCGCCAAATCCGGAATCAAAGACTCCTATCGTTTTTGTGCGTTTGGTCATGCAAAGATCTTCTCTACAAGCCGTATGAACTGGTCTCCTCTTTCAAATTCATTGGCGAAATACTTCCCAAACGAAGAAAAAGCGGGACTATAGAGCAATGTTTGCCCAGGCTCGGCGACCGCAAATGCTTTCTCGACGGTCGCCTCAAGTCCTTCCTCCTCATAGACTTTTATTCCCTCTCTTTCAAGCGCAAACACCTTGTCTCGAATACGGTCAGTGCCGCGCTCTTTGAAGAGAATGACGGCGGTGCAGTATTTTGGTATCTCTCGGATGAGTTCGTTCATATCCAGATTCTTTTCATCGCCTCCCATAATGAGCACCACGGAACGCTCTGCTTTGTTACCCAGAGCGCGAAGCGCCGCAATCGTCGCTTCCGGCGTTGTTGAGCTGTTGTCGTTGTATATCTTTACGCCACGCGCTTCGCGAAGAAATTCAAGCCTGCCGGGCACACCAGAGAATTCTGCGACTGTTTTTTTAATGACCAGGTCGTCAATGCCGAGTGCGCGCGCTGCTTCGATTGCACACACTGCGTTCTCAAAATTATGATACCCAGGAATGGCGAGCGTCCACCCTTTCGGAAACTTTGACGGCTCCGCAACGATAACCTTCGATCGAATCTTGGAGCCATACTTTTCTTTAATAATAAGAGCCGCTTGGGAACCAACGACGAGCGTGTCATCCGGCTTCTGATGAAGAAAAATCTCTGCCTTGTCGGCGAGGTACAGGTCAAGACTATTTTTGTAATAGTTGAGGTGATCGGGATAGAAAGTGGTAAAGATCGAAAGCGTTGGACTCATAGAGTCATCGCCAAATCCCCTGCATTGCCACGAATCAAGTTCCATAACTGCAATTGAATCTTTTCCAACCGTGGGGAGAAGCGCAAGCGTTGAGACGCCTCGAACATTGCCGCCCAAGAGCACCTGCATGCCTGCCGCGCGCATAATGTCATGCAAGAGATACGTGGTCGTCGACTTTCCACGCGTGCCAGTAACGCCAACGATCGGAATTTCAGACAATTCGGCAAACCATGAGGCGCTCATTTTTATTAGGATGCCGTTTTTTCGTGCTTCGGCAACGTGTGGGGAATCGAGAGGAATGCCTGCCGCCTTCAACACATAATCTCGACCACGAAAATCCTTCAGGTCATGGCCACCCAAGCGATAGCTCACATGAGGAAATGGCTTCAGTATCTCAAGAGAAGAACGAAGCGCCTCATTATCTTTAAGATCAGTCACGATAAGCTCTGCCCCCATTGCGGCGAGAAACTTTGCATCGTTCACCGCTCTTCCAAGAAGTCCAAGCCCGAGTACGGTGACCTTCTTGTCTTTAAAGTACTGCTTCCAGTCTTTCATGGGGGTATTCTACCGCGACACAGATATTTCTGTTCTATTTAGATTTCTTGAAAAAGCGCGCAAAAAGCGGCTGATACATGTCGTCTTTTATCGGTACACGAGTCTCGCCTGGGTGGACAATACTCGAAAAAACGACTGGCGCGTCTTCAATAACTGCTAAAGGTTGTTGCTCTGCGCCTTCCCCCATGACGAGAGCTGCCGCGGTCGCAATACTGTCCGCTACATTAGTTTTCGCATAGCGCATCTTCCTACCAAAAAGATCCGGTTTCCCTCGATAATCACGAAGCCCCTTGAAGCCGGCATACCCAAGCGCAATCCCCGTAACGCCGGCTCGTAGCGGTGCAACACGGCTGTCGGAAAGGACAATGCCGAGTTTTTTTACTTTGTAGAGCTTCATGATTTCCTTGCGAATAAGGGCTGCGGCTCTGAAACTGTCCTTGGGAAGAAGCACCAACTTTCCCATCGCATTCGATTCATCTACTCCCGCGTTCGCCAACACATCCCCTTTCTTTATCGTCAACCACACGTACTTCGTTCTAAGCGCTTGGTCACTTTCCTTTCGAATAATTTTCTCCTTTTTTGAAAGAGGGGCAGTTCTGCCCTCTGCGAGTGCCACTATTTTTGACGTGACTACAAGAATAGAACGCTCCTTGAGTCTTGGAATAAATTCTTCAATAAAACAAACAAGGTCATCGCCTTCCTTAAAAATTCTCGTTTTTACAGGCGTTACTTTCATTATTGCGTCGGTTTCACAAATGAATCATCTTTCAGAAGCCTGAGGCCAAGATACGAGAGCGGTGTGTACAAGAAGCCCATCGCAACCTTGTAAAGCCACCAAGTAAAGATAATGGAAACAAGGACCGGCACCGGATAGCCATCAGCAAGAAACGGGATGAAAGGAACTGGAAGAAACGCGACGACCATAAAGATGGTTGTGTCCAAGAATTGCGACCACAAGTTCGAGAGGTTGGAGCGGAGCCAGAAATTTGCCTGCCCAAATTTCGCCTTAAAAAAGAAGAATGAAAGAACGTCCTGATACTGGGCAATAGCAAATGCTAAGAGTGACGCGACCGCAATTCGTACGGTGACGCCGAACACTTGATTGTACGAATCATGGACCCACATTCCCGCTTCAGCCCACGGCATGGCAAGAGAGATGAGCGAATAGCCGATGAACATAGAAACCGATACAAAACCAGCAAGCACGAAATACTTTGCAATTTTCTTCCCGTAAATCTCACCAATGACATCGGTCATGAGAAATACGACTGGAAACGAAAAAACCGCCACCGAGAGATGCGTTCCGAAAAGAAATGGCATTATCTTAAGCCCTAAGGTATTAGCAGCGAATAGCGAGGTCAGGTAAACCGCTAAAGCTATGAGGAGCTTCCTGAATGCGGAATCAGATAGTTGCATATGAAAAAATTAGCCTCTAAGAGCCGATTATACTCGGTACTTCCCACCCCCTCAAGGAAGCAATACACGAAGCCTGAGCCTCATTTTATTGCCCCGAACTTCTTGCCTACTTCGGTGAACTTCTTGACCGCAAACTCAATATCCTCGGTTGTGTGTGCCGCCGATACTTGCACCCGTATTCGAGCCTTTCCTTTTGGAACGACCGGAAATGAGAACCCGGTAACATAAATACCTTCCTCGAGAAGTGCCGCTGCCATTTCGCCTGCCATCTTGTCGTCGGTAAACATGATGGGGGTTATCGGGTGCGGCGCGTCCGAGACGTTGAAGCCATTCTCCTTCATGCGCTTCCTTAGGAGATTCGTGTTGTCCCAGAGTTTCCGCCTCAATTCCGGATGTTTCTGAATATGGTCAATAACAAACAACGATACGCCGGTGATAACGGTATCCAAGGAGTTTGAAAAGAGGTAGGTACGGGACTTATTTCTAAGGTACGTCGCAACATCTTTGTTGCATGCCGTATACGCTCCGCCAGCTCCTCCCAATGCCTTACCAAAAGTACCTGTGACGAAATCCACCCGCCCCATGACCCCCGCCGCCTCGTGCGTGCCTCTTCCGTTTTCACCCATGACTCCTACTCCGTGTGCATCATCAACGAACACAAGTGCACGGTATTTGTCCGCAAGGTCGCAAATGTCTTTTAAAGGAGCAATGTGGCCATCCATAGAGAACACACCATCGACCGCAATAACTTTGAGCCGCTTATCCTTGGTCGCGATGAGTTTCTCCTCAAGATCTGCCATGTCCATGTGCTTGAAAATATGCCTGTCCGACTTCGTAAGTCGGACAGCGTCGATGATGGACGCATGATTGAGTTCATCTGAGATTATTGCGTCCTGGTCTGTAAAGAACGTCTGGAATAATCCTACGTTCGCCATGAAGCACGACGAGTACAAGACCGCATCCTCCGTGCCGATGAACTTCGCGACGGCCGCCTCAAGGTCCTTGTGCACGGTCTGCGTGCCACAGATGAAACGAACTGAAGCCAATCCATAACCCCATTTTTTGAGCGCTTCGTCTGAGGCTTTTTCGAGAAGCTCGGCCCCTGAAAGACCGAGGTAGTTATTTGCGCAGAAGTTTAGTACTTTCTTGCTTGCCCGTGCGCCCTGCGCATTAGGGACGCTTACCGTGATCTCCCGTCCCTGCTTGGATTCGATGACACGCTCCGTCTTGAAGGTGCCGGCATCCTTCATCGCCTGCGTATCGGCGTCAACAAGCGGTTTTAAATCGTCGTACATAGAGTCGCTAAGCTGCACTATACAGCGTGAAGTCAATTGGATTTCCTACCACAGAAAAATTACTCGTATAGTTGCCGGAAGAATCGCAAAGTCTGATTTTTACCTTTCCGTCATCTCTGATATCTGTAATTTTATACAGCCTTCTAAAATGATTATTCTGAATGATGCACCCAATGGTAAAGCCATGTTCGCCAATATGCTCCCACCTTGCGTGTTCAGTTGAACGTGGCCTTTTGGACGAAGCAAATTGCAACTCGCGTTTTGGATTTTCTAGATATGAATGAACCATATATGCATTTGAATACGCTACCCTCCGATTTTAAACACCAGCTTCGGATTTTCGTTCATTGATTTTTCAAAACTCTCAGGAGTGAAATCTTTGAACGATATGACAGTGCCGACTCCTTTTTTGAGGATGGTATTCCAAATAGCATCCTGGACTCCGTTTGATTTGTCCTGGAGCACGCGCTGCGCAATCTGCCAGGTGCGAAAAATCTGCCTCCCAATGATGTGGTGAATAGTCAGCCCGCGAACTATGACGCGTGAGAATTTTGGAATAGTAAGGTCGCCGTCTTTGATACCGAAAAGTATCACGTGCCCGCCGCGCCTCGTTGAGTCGATACAGTTATTTACGGATGAAAATGGTCCGGCCATCTCCACCGAGACGTCTACACCTTTGCCATAGGTGAGTTCCATGATGCGCTCAATGACATCCGGGTCGATGTCGTAGTCGTGCTTCTTCCCCGACGCTTCGGTCGGGGCCCCGACTTCCGACGTGCTGTCGGAACGTCGGGGTTGTCCAATCTGTATGGTTTCATGTGCGCCGAGTTCCTTTGCCATCGCCAAGTTTGCTGGGTTCACGTCAACGGCAATGACTTTTGCCGCGCCAAAATTTCGAGCGAGAAGTATAGAGAATAGCCCAACCGGTCCGCATCCGAAGATGGCGACGCGCTGTCCGCGCAAATCAACGGACGTGGTCGCGTGAACCGCATTCCCGAACGGGTCGTAGATCGCGGCAATCTCAGGCAGAATTTTTGTGTCATCAACCGGCCATAGATTTTTCGCAGGTATCTTTACGTACTCTGCAAAAATACCGTCTATGGAAATACCGAGAATGGCTTCGTTAATGCACACGTGCCCTTCACCTATCCTGCATTGAAAGCACCTCCCGCAGGTAACGTGCGAGTCGCCAGAAACCAGCGCGCCCACTTCCACTTTCGCTTTGTTTTGTGGGTCGGGATCGTAATACAAGCGCTTTACCATTGAGCCGGCCTCGACGATCTCTCCCAAAAATTCATGCCCGTTGATGCGCGTAGTCTTCCCCTCTTTTTTGAGAGAATCATGAACCATGTCCTTGAATGCCGTTCTGTACCACATACCCCTGTCAGAACCACACACTCCCGCGAAACGCATCTTCAGTATGACCGACATCGCGTCGTCTGGGTTCACTTTCTCATCGAGTACGGGCATGGGAACATCACGCATCACGAAGCCGCGGCTCTTGTCCCAACCATCTTTTTCTAAATCTATTGTAAGAGCTTTAACCTTTCGTGTACTATCCATGCATTTTGAGACCTCAGAGCTAACTTCGTTCCATGGGTAAGGTTACCAGAACGCGGCTCGAAGTCTATTCGAAATCCTAATGTGGGCGAGGGGGGCTTGAGCCTCAGTCCACCTATGCCCTGCCTACGGCATCGGGCATTTCCGTCTTCGCAAAACCAGAAGAAACAGAAAGCAGTTTCTGTTTCTTCCCTTGCGGGAACTACGACCTGCCTGCCCCATAAACGATGCTTTCTCCATGCACTCTCTCGGAATAGAAAGAAAATTTTCTATTCCCTCGCTTCGCTTGGCAGTAGCCAATGCGAAGCATTGTGGTGTAGGGAAAAGAGAGCGCGCCAATAGTTAGAATCTATTGTGCCGGAGAGAGGATTTGAACCTCCACGCCCTTACGAGCACTACGACCTGAACGTAGCGTGTTTACCAATTTCACCACTCCGGCCTCTCTTGATTATGCGCCTAGCGCGCTGAATCTTCAAATACTTGCGTCTTAGGTAGGGTACACTAGGTTTCCAATACATAAACTTTGCTACTAATTGGGCATCGCGCTTTGAAAACTTGAGTTGATAATAATCTGACTTATAAGTTCGGCTGATATAGCCAGTTACCGGGAGAAAATTTCTAACCTTACCTTGCAACCATTTTGCAAAGGTTGGACTGGCAGACGCATAGGAAACATAGAAACGAAAACTATTCTTATACGTTGAATCATAGTAATCATAGCTACTGCCGTCCCCGTCAAACAGGCCTCTTAAGAAATCTCTGAAGAATCTTTCGGGTACGTTTACGTGAGTGATTGTTTTCGATTTTGCGGGATGTAATCCGATGCTTTGTAGATACTGATGAAAGAGGACATCGCCGAACTGGACACGAAACGCAGGATCGCCATTGCTTGAGTACTTGATGCCGATTTTCGTACATAAACCAAGGCAACGCTTAAATGTCTCAATCTGGCTCCTATCAGCAGAGGTGAAATCGAGATGGCGACCGTTTTTTTGAAGACATCCGTCCGCAGTGAACAAGCCAATAGCGTAAGCAAAATCAGACGACCACTTAATCATGACTTGGCCTTTCGGCTTTGGGCCTGGCCTCATAGTGGCAGTATAGCATTACTGCGACCATGTGCGTATACCAAATGATAATTACAGATTATTCCTTCTGAACTGCGCCCCCACACTTTAAGCTCGACTCTACGCTGTTCACTATTTCTATACCTCTCTAAGGTAACCCCAGTTGTGCAACTTATCCGAGTCCTCTGCCCACTTGTCGCCAATATCAGTTCGGTAATACATATTCGGAATCATGATATTTTCCACTTTGTTGTAAACCGATTTCTGAGTCTGCCTGACAGTTGGCCCTGTACCGATGACGATAAGAATGACACCCGACGTTCCCGTGATGACCCACTCGCCATTCACCAGTTTCACATCCTCGATGTGAATACCCTCTGTCGAAGGCTTTTTGAACATGACGACGGCATCTTTTGAATTCACTTCAAATGTTTTTTTGTCTTTGAATGGGAATGGTGGAACGACGATACGCACTCCCATCTGGAAACCAGTCCGCGTTTTGAATTTCTGAAGGCTCCCATCAGCAAGACCGAGAAGAAATTCGCTTATCGGCATCAAGATACCCTCCTGTTGAATTGATATGGTCGGGTAGCCAAAGCGCGCTGTAAATTCAAGCGGATAGATGCCGTTCCCGTTCACGATGCAATTCAAATCGACGTAGCCGACGTATCCTTCCGAGGCAAGCTTCGGCTCCATCTTGCGGAGTGTCGTATTGAACATCTTGTTCGCACCGCTCCAAAACATGAGCGTCCCCATCTCTCCGGTCTGCGGACCGAGATCCCCCGGAAAAAGCTTCTTATGTTCAAAGTTGACGTTTATCGGATACACAAATTCCTTGCCGTTGAAAAACGCACCGACGGCGACCTCGACACCGATGATGCGCTTCTGAAGTTGAAAAGATTGAATCTCCTTTACCCACCCTTTTTTATACGCGTCGAGAATATAGATGACATCTTTCCCGGATTCCTCTTCTCCGACAAAAAGAAGTGTCTTCATGTTCTGCGCTTGACCTGACGACTTCACGACATACCTTCCTGGATTCGCCTGCACATAGGCAATCGCATCATCGAATGACGTGAAGTTCTCGTGCGAGATAATAGGGACTCCCAGATTTTTCAATTCCTCCTGACCAAACGCGCGGTCGTCCTCCAGTCGATCGGTATATGCCGTTCCTCCAATAACAAGCTTCCCCGCTTTTCGAAGCGCTTCTGCTTTTTTCCCTTGACCCAAGACGTCATCGAATACGATAACGTCAGCCCAATCTACTTCCTTCTTCCAGTCATCAACTTTGGGTACGAAGCCATCTGCAACTTCCTTATCCTCCGGGTTCTCCGTATAGAACTTAACTTCGTGCCCCTCTTTCATCACCTGCCACGCAATATCCGCAATCAAGGCATCTATAGTAACGAAAAGGAATTTTTTTTTATCCATACTGCAAGAATGTTCGCCAGGAATTCTGATGTTGAGAGCGTCGTGTTGCTTGTATACGCATGACCTTGGTACTATACCCCATGAGTTATGAATGAGAAAAGATTACAGTGTGGTATGTGCATTGAAAGTCCTCAAAATTCAACAGGATATTCCAAAAAAAATTATCTCACGGGGTATACATCAGTAGTATGGCATCAATGAAGAAAATCGACATAATCCCAGGAGTCGCCTTTATGATTTCATTGAACGAGCTCCGGCAAACTCCCCGTGTATTTTTCCATGAATTGCCGAACGAGCTTATAAAAGAAGTCGCCGCAGTCGACCGTGTCGAGCATGGAACCGGTGCCTATAGCCCTGTTGCGGCCAATATGCCCGAAATGCGGGCGTGGTATATGCATCCACACCAGGAAGACAATCTATTAGTTCTTGAAGGAGCGCGTCACATTGGCCTCTACACAGTAAAGCACGGCAAGGTTGAGCACTTTGAAGCAACACCGCAGTACATCAAGCACGGTGGGAAGATCGTGGCCGAGGGACCGACCATCCTCGGCTGGGGTACGCACGTCTTTCATCGCGTTCAGTCGCCGAACGGTTCGGTCTCCATGAATTTCGCTCGACACTTTGATGGTTTCAACATCGACGACAATTTTAATATCTACGAACTAAACGAAAAAACAGGCGCGTATGAGGTTCTCCGCGAAGGGCACCTTGACCAGCCGATGCGTGATGTCGGGGAATAGAAACTATTCCCGCTCATTCGGGTGAACGCTGTTGCCCTACACCCATATATGGGTGTAGGGCAATTGTTATTTCAATGACTGGAACGCGTCCGAAGACTACGACTGCTTCGGAAGAAACTCGTATTCAGGAGGAACCTTGAGCGATTTCGGGTCCTTGCCATCCCAGCTAATTTTTTTCAAACTAACGGCTTTAACAGGCCAGCGCATACCTGATACTTCTAGATCTAGAAGCGCATCCCTAGCCTAAGGGTAGTACTTTCTTCTCTTCTCTTCGGATCCGTCATAGGAGCCATCGACAAACTCGTCGATCGCGCCCTCGAAAAGATGGTAATACGGTGTCTTCATTAACCGGTCCATTGCTCCCGCATTGTAGCCATTCGTGAACTCGGCAACGTTATATGCAGCCTCGATACGCCGTACTGCCAACATGTACCTTGGAAAATACTCCCCGCGGCCCTTGAGGTCAATTACCACTTGCTCAAGCATCACTTATCAACGGTTTCGACAGTACCATATATGGTACTGATAGGAGTTCGCTTGACCCCGCCTTTGAGGCGAGGGCGCCTGACGACGTGCAAGGACGATATTAGATTCTAAAATTTTCGAAAAATTCGCTTTTCTTGTCTTCTCCGAGAGGAATCATATAGACCCGGCGAAAGCCCCCGCCAATATCTTTAACATCCGACACCTTGCAACGAACTCCCAGAGTAGAAATCACAAAGTCCCCTTCTGCAGAAGTTTTCGAAACTTTGGGCAATTCATTGTCCGCGCCTGCCATATGCAATTCTCTTTCGTTCATAGTCTGTTTATTGTACCTTAATAAGTTATATAAGTCTAGTTCTTGGGTAAATATTCATAACCAGGAGGAACCTTGAGCGATTTCGGGTCCTTGCCATCCCAGCTAATTTTTTCGTGAATGACCATGTGGGTTATCTTTGGATGCCACTCCTTTTCTACTGCGTGCACTTTCTCCGCAATTTCTTTTGCGGTCATACCGGGCGCGAGGGGCACGCGGTATTCAAAGAACACTGGTCCTCGGTCATACTCTTCCGTCACAAAATGCATTGATGCGCCGGACTCTGAAATCTCACCTGCCGAGTATGCAGAGTGAATCGCGTCGTGCACATGATGCTGATACATCTTCGCTCCCCCAAACCTGCCTCCAAGCATCGTCAGTGGGGCTGGATGCAAATTAAACGTCCGTTTCGGATCGAGCCCCTTCACCATCTTGAGCCAGCCAGCGAGTGCAAACCATTCTGCGCCTGATTCCTTTGCTATCTTTTGATACCCTGCTGCATCCCACGGCTCGGGAAAGTAAAAGAATTTCACCCCAAGGCTATCCGCCTTAATGCGCACACCGCCGAGTTCGTGGTTCAATACCACACCAACAATGTCTGCATGTAAGACACGTTTCATCCGTGTTTGCTGCACGAGATTTTCGAAAGCAGTGCCACCTCCATCCTTCGTGCCTGACGCAAAAATTAAAAGTTTAGGGATGCTCATGGTAGTAGTCTTCAAGTATAACTTTCCAGTCCTTCCACGTCTCGATAGTGCTGACGTCTTCGAGCGAGACCCATCGAATCTCCTCAATCTCGTCCGGAGCGAGGACAAATTCTGCTCCTGGATCTTTGAGAAAGGCTTCAAAGAGTATGAAGTAACGCGGCATGCCGTTCGGTGTGTCGTCCGTCACCGAGACAGAAAAAGGTCTTTTGATTTCTATTTCTACCCCGAGTTCTTCTTTCACTTCACGGAGGAGCCCCTCGTGTGGGTTTTCTTCTCTATGAATCCTTCCGCCAGGAAAATCCCAACGCGTGAATCCGAAGGCTCTGCACATAAGGACCTTCCCGTCTTCCACGATGAATGCCTTCTGCGCCACCTCGCCAACATAGTGCGTGCCCTGAATCTCCTGCGCCATGTCGGTCAGTATATGACAACCTTGATGCCCCTGCTCGAACCTTTCGAGAGCGAATCGATGATGTTCTTGAGTGTGGGATTCGAATCTAAATCGCTTTGCTTCACGTGAATTGATTCGACGTCTGCGATACCAACCCCGCCGTGGTACTGCGCTTCGTAATATGGTTCGCCCGACGCACCTCGCCGTGCCGGTCGGTCGGATGGCGTCAGGTCGGTCAAGGGATCCCAATCCTTTATATTCTCCCCTCTTTCCGGCTTAGAAAACGAGCCGGGAAATGCACTCGTGAAGTGCGGATGCGAAGCAGGAGTCGGCACGAAGCTTGAACTACTGCCTGTCATCATCCCTGCGCCGTTATACGAGTCGCCGAAGGTGACGGTCGTTCTATTGATAATACGCGAACGTTTGTACTTCACCATGACAGGCCCGTATCCGCTCATATCGCTCCCGTGCACCTGCCCGTTCGGGTCTCTTGAGATGTAGCCGAAGACTGGGCGCTTTGACGCGTCGCCATCCATCGGATACCCGAAGAGGGCTTCGTCTGCCGAACGCTTCACTCCGGGGCCGTGGTAACTGCCTGGCCCGGCGGTGCCTGTTTCAACTTGTGACTTGATCCACCCGCTTCCACCGACAACATCCTTGAGCGCATCGACGGTGATTCGCTGGAAGAATTCGGACTCCGCAACTATCTCCTCGACTTTCTTCTGGAGACGCCGTTTGTACTCATCGATTGAAGTGCCGTACTTCTTCGCATGGCGCTTGTAGACGTCCTCATACTTGTCCTCCTGCTTACGGATATTGCGCTCGACTGTTTCAGCAAGCGGTCCTCTTCCATCCTTTTCGCTTCCCTTGACTGCTTGAGCGAACGCGGGAAACGTTTTTCTGAAATATGTATCGGTGAGGCGCGAGACCTTTGGTTCGCGCTCATTTCTGTCACGACTCTCGGCATCCGGCATACGCCTACTATACACGGGTATGCCGAAGAGAGCGTCCGGTATGATATATCAAACCGCGGTTTGATATATCATACCGATTTGTGGGTGTATGACCTCCTTGGAATGATTGCTGATTTAAGAACGAAGCGAAGGGGTTTGTCTTTCCATTCTTCCGCGTAGCCGATACCGATGCGTGGGGTACGGATTACCATATATGGTAATATTTTCTTACCTCGATCTTCGATCCAGAGACCGCTCGCTTTGCTCGCGGGCTTTCCATTCAGCCGTTTATCAATCTTGAGCGCCCTCGTCACCCGCCCCGGCCCGATTAGATTTGGTGTCTTTTTAGCACTTTTCCTTATGCTAATGTTCTTGAGAACATTAGCATAAGGAATTTGTGAGTCAGGGGTGGGGAGATTTCCGACGGGAACAATGCCGCGGATGAGAACCGCCGCTGGATATCCATCCTTCCCGACAACCAAATTGAGCATGTGGTGCATGCCATACGTGAAATATACGTACCAATGCCCCGGCGGGCCCCACATCACCTCGTTCCGTTTTGTGCGTCTTCCTCCGTAGGAATGTGATGCCTTATCGTGCGGCCCCACATACGCCTCCGTCTCAACAATCATGTACGCCTTTGTTCTACTGTTGACTCGACGAACAAGAAATTTTCCGAGAAGCTCACGCGCAATACTTCTAGAGCTACTTGAGAATAACTTATCGAAGGTGTTCATTACACTCAGGTGTGAGAATGCGGGGGAGAAGCTCTCTTGAGGTCAAATTGTACTCGAAAATGCGTTGGAAACAGAACATGCTATTGGAATCATAAATACTAGAAAAATTTACATTGACTATAATTATTGGATTTACACCAGCATTGATAGTCCACCCATACGAGCTTTCTTCCCAAAGCCGAATGCTGTCTTTTGGAAAAAGAATTCCTGAATTGCTACGAGCTTGCTTCTCAATCATCATAGAATCGAGAGCTTCAAAGGACAATTGGACGACAGGAGCATTTGTTTCGACTGGTACTGATCCCTCATTGGTAACCATTACATTGAAGCCCAGATGTCCACTTTCAGAGTCAAACACAAAATCTCGAACTGAGATTGATACTAGTGGCGATTTTTCAGATTCAAATAAGGCTATTGCTAGCTCATTTGAATCCTTTGCAATTGAAACTTGAAAGTACAAAAAACAGGCTGACACTAATGCAACGCACGCACTTGCTAATGAGACTAATAGCATCAGTCTCGCGTTTCTTTTTGAGTCGTTGGACCCATTAGAGATAGTTGTATTTAGTTCGTTAAGTTTTCTGCTTAAACCTTGAATGCTTGTATACGTGTGATTTAAGGCAGTCAGTACATCATCTTTGTACCTTTCATCTTTCTGCTTTTCAAAAAAGGCTTGAATAGGATTGTCCATTTTTTGCTCTCAAGGCATCTTAATGAAATCCTATACCCTCCGCCCACGCAAAGGAAGCGGGCTATTTTGCCTCTGCTGTAGAGCGCGCGGAAGAGGTTTCGGATGACTTATAGGCAAGTTCGTATTTCGTCTTGCCAGTGTTCACGATAAGGATTCTGGCGTCCTTCGGGATATGGCTTCGCGTCTGGAGAAGCATGGCGAGCCCCGCGATGCCAGAGTATTCGCACTTAATTCCCTGCGCCTCTGCCAATACGTGCGCCTGCTCAAGATAATCTTCTTCAAGAAGATACACGCCGGATTTCTCCCCGCAGAAACCTGCGTATCGATAAAACTGAATCCACTGCTCATCAAAGTGGACGAACGGTAGGTGTGGTGAGTAAAGCTTTTCGGCTTTCGAGCGGGGGTTGTTGGTAGTCGCTCCTATGAAATTACATCGCCTTAGGGTTTCCACATCTCCCTGAAATCGCGGATCGTGATCGTCTGTAGATACTTCCTTTTTATTGATGTTGAGAATATTTTCGTAGAGATTACCTGTTCCGAACGGAATGAAACAGTACTCGGGAGAGTTATTGATGATTTCGTAGGAAAGCCAGTCGTAAAATCTTGTCGTCGGGTCAAGCGCGACGTTCGAGGTTATGTCGAAGCCGCTCGGATTATTCGTGAGTGCAAGAATGTCCCTGAACTGAAGCGGGCGTTTGCTTAGGTCTGTTTGATATATCTCACACCCCGCTGCCTTGAGAGCAGATACGATTGTCGCGTCGAGGTGCGCGTCAACAAGGACTTTAAGATTCGGAAGCTGGTATTTGCGAAGCTGTGTCTGGATCGCAAGCGCAGCAGAGCCAGATGATATGACCGACATAGTCGGTAAGTCGCCGGTAATCTGCCCCCTCTGCTTTGCGAGCAAAAAGTCTCGATAAGTAACAACAATTTCCCACGCCATGCGGTCTTTGTGCGTGCCTGTAGGATTTTCGCTTTCATCCTTGAGCCACACATTTGTGAATCCAGGAATCTCTATCTTCCTCGTTGAAGTCGCCGGAAACTTAGGATT
>CAYHYY010000016.1:0-17002 GCA_964360975.1 uncultured Candidatus Saccharibacteria bacterium
GTTGAGTAGGAAATGAGCGGTTTCCAGGTAGGGGGAGGTTTCCGGACATGCTCTAACTATCTCCGCGTGGCGACGAATGAAAGCAGTGCTTGCCAGGCGAATAAGGTCGCGGCCATCAGGGGGAACGTCATGTAGCCAAATTCATAAATGATACGCTTGCCGCAGTCGCCATTCCCGCTCGCGGGGCAGGGAATCAAATCTGCGCCTCCTATTTGTATGTAGTGGTGGTACAAGGCAACGATAAGTCCGGCGAGTGAAAGGGCGAGAACGTATTTCCACACAGCATTATCTTTCTTGAACCACGCGATGCCGAGGAGCACGACCTGAGGGTACAGCGCAATGCGCTCGAGCCAGCACAAACCACACGGGATAAATCCAAAATAGTCGGAGTAGAGAAGTGTCAGGAATGTACCTGCAAGCGCAACGAAAAATCCCAGCGGGATGGCAAACCGTTTCAGCAGATTACGTGTCGACACGGCAATACTGTTCGTTGGAAAGAAAAGCGCAATCGCGATAAGCACTATCGCTCCCTGCATGGCAATGATGCCGAGCGACATCCAGAAATTCAATGCGGCTACAATAGGGAGCATATCTACAATGCGGGTGACGTTTCGCCCTCGCCCCCAGTGCTCGTTACCGATTCGATGACTCCACCAGGGAGCACGCACCCCGTCTTTTCAGAGAGCTCATCATGCGAAAGCACACCGTTCGCCACTGTACCGTCTGCAAATTTCCACGTCGGGTATGATTTAATTTCTTCATCTTTGCAGATTTGCAGTTGTCCCTGACCATCGGGTGTCGAACACTCTACGTATGGAAGAAGCTTCTGAGATGACCCGAATGCTTTTTTCTGATTCTGGCAATGGGGGCACCAAAATGCTCCATAAAAGAGTGCGCCCGAGTCTTTGAGGCACGTTGCGAATTCATCATAGGTCCCCGGTGTGACCCCACCGCTTTCGTCGATATACGTGAAATAGCTGATTCCACCACCAATAATTAATATTGCAATGATCCCGACGGTGATGAGTGTGTTTTGGTTCATGACGACAAATTATATACTACGTAAATAAATTGCGCGCGGGCACTGATCGCACCTCAGCACCCCGCTCAAGAATATCAATCGGATACTTCCCCGTAAAGCATGACGTGGAAAATAGGTCCTCAGAGAGTTCTGTGGCACGTATCATCCCGTCGTACGACAGGAAGTGGAGTAGGGTGGCGCCCAAATACTGGCGGATCTCGTCCGGCGATTTTTCAGCAGCGATGAGATCTTTCTGGCTGGGTGTATCGATACCATAAAAGTCTGGGTAGGTCACTGGCGGCGATGAGACCAAAAAGTTCACTTCTTTCGCCCCGGCATCAAACAGCATCTTCACTATTTGTTTTGATGTTGTGCCGCGCACAATAGAATCATCAATGACCACAATGCGTTTCCCCCGAATGACTTCTGGTAATGGTGTCAATTTTAATTTAACCCCCTGCTCACGAATATGTTGTTCAGGTTGTATGAACGTGCGGTGGATGTAGCGGTTCTTGATGAGCCCCATTTCGAAAGGGATGCCTGATTTTGCAGAGTAGCCAATTGCTACAGGAATCGCCGTTTCTGGGACAGGGATGACGACATCTGCATCAATGGGGCATTCATTGGCGAGCTCAATGCCAAAATTTCTTCGCACATGATACACAGATTTGCCGAGGAGCATCGAGTCTGGTCTCGCGAAATACACAAATTCAAATATGTCGAGTTTTTGCGTTCCTTTGGCAAGCGATATCGAATGCTCCCCATGTTTGTCGATGATCACCATTTCGCCAGGCAACACATCACGAATGTAGGTAGCGCCTATGGTATGGAATGCGCACGTTTCTGAAGAAAATACGTATCCTCCATTGAGGGAACCAAATGAGAGTGGGCGGACTCCGTACGTGTCACGAATAGCAATCAGATGTTCTTTGTCCATGATGAGAATTGAAAAAGCACCCGTCATGAGAGGGAAAACTTTTTGTATGGAATCTTCGAGGGAGAGTCCTTCGCGCTTGTAGTGCGCAATAGATTCAGCAATCATTTCTGAATCAGAGAGCGCATTGTGGGGAGTGCCTTTTGACTTGAGAAATTGAACTATCGCGGTTGTAGAGGGGAGATTTCCGTTGTGCGCGAGCGCGATGCCCACATCCTCAATAACGACTGGCTGTGCATGTTTTACGTGCGAGCCCTTTGAGGTCGAGTAACGATTATGCCCGAGCGCAATGTGCCCGGGCAATTTTTTTATATCTTTTTCAGCGAACACCTGTGCAACCAATCCCATCGCCCGATGGGAGAAGAGCGACTCACCATCGGTGGTGCTGATGCCTGACGATTCCTGTCCCCGGTGCTGGAGCGCGTAGAGTCCGAAAAAGGCGAGTCTTGAGACGTCTAAGTCACGCCCAAAGACGCCAAAGACCGCGCATTTTTCGTTGAGGTCTTCCACTGATTAATAATACACGAGAGGTTGACGACTTACAATTTTTTATGCTCGGGATTCTCGCGTTCTGCGGCTCTCAGACGTATACCCCGCAGCACTTTCATAGAAAGTGCTGCGGGGTATACTGATTTTGGGAGGCACGCAGGCTTTTCATGTCCACTAAAATCCTTCCGGTCGCGTTTCTTTTCGTTGCGGTCGCACTTGGCGTCACGTATTTTTTGAATGCAGGGACTCAACCGGACCAATCACTCGATACGGCGCGAGTGACCACCGTGGCACCAACGCTCGGGAGCGACTTTTTTCCCGTTTCTAAAACTTCATCTAAAGCCCCTACGCAAAAAGCGTTACCGCGCGTGTTTGAAAATGGACGATGGGTTACGGTCATTACATACTCGCGTTCGGGCTTTGATCCGTCGGTAGTAAACATCAATGCAGGTGAAGAAATTCGCTTTATTAACACGACGACACTCACCATGCGCGTCGTATTCATAAATCCCGGCGAACAGGGGAATCTTCTTGGTATAAGTCAGGATTCATCGGTCGGGCAGAATGGTACGTACCAAGTTCCGCTCATCGATCCGGGAGTCTGGAATTTCTACAACCTGAACGGAGACCCATCAATTTTCGGCGTACTGAACGTCAAGTAATCTTGCAATCTGAAATGGTATCTTAGCGTTTTCTCATGTATGTGGAGAAGCCAATGAGAAGAAGGCTCACGAATATCACTCCTCCGACCATGAACGCGACGCGAAATCCTTGTGCGACATACTGCGAAAGTCCGCCAAGATTATAGCCAATAGCAAGCATACTGGTGAGCCATAGAAGCTCCCCAAGAAGGTTGAGCGCAATGTATTTCCCGAAATGCATACGCGCCGCACCGGCAAGCGACAACACGAAAAATGGTGCGGTAAAAAACCCCATCGTTAATTTTGCACCGAGTACCAGTCCGATACCGTGCCGCAAAAAAAGAGATTTGATATTTTCGAATTTTTCAGAAGAGACGCTGAAAAATTTGCCCACTTTCTCGACGAAACGATCGCCATAGCGATACCCCAGAAAATACCACAGTATATCCTGAGTCAATTCACCGAGCGCTATTGCAGCAAAAAGCGGCGGCAGCGAGAGGAGGCCTTCATGGAGTAGCACACCAGCTCCAAGAATGAGGGTAGGGCCACCGATCGGCGTGGCGAGAAATATCAGGACATATTTCAACGATGAAAAAATGATGACAATGTATGCAAGCATTATGATAAATCACAGTGTAACTCAAGCCCTTCAGCTAAACCGAGGTACACTTCCTATCAGTTATCAACATATGAGCATTGCCCTGAGCTTCATTATCCCCGCATACAACGAAAAGGATTACCTTGGAACCTGTCTCTCGACGCTCATTTGGGACATTAGATCTGCAAATTTAATAAATAGCTCAGAAGTCATCGTCGTTAACAACGCTTCCACAGATGAAACTGAGTACATCGCTAGACAATTTCCTGAAGTGCAGGTGCTAAATGAAATGAGAAAGGGACCAGCGCACGCTCGGCAAAAAGGACTGTTGGTGGCGCAGGGGAAAATCGTTATTTTCCTCGATGCAGATAATAGAATTCCGCCGGGATGGGTTAGTGCGACACTTCAGGAATTCGAGCAGCACCCAAATGCTCTGTGCATATCAGGTCCGTGCATTTTTTATGACCTCCCGTTCTTATGGAGAAAAATTGCGTGGGTTTATGAGCGAGTTGTGAGTAGAACCGCACACTTGTTAACTGGCCATTTTGTTGCCGGAGCGAATTTTGCCGTACGAAAGGAAGCGATTGATGCGGTGGGTGGCTTCGACACCAGCATTGCATTTTATGGTGAGGACGTAGAGCTTGCAAAGCGGTTGGCGGCGATAGGAGAGGTTAGGTATACAAGAAATCTAGTCGTAGAGACTTCTGCAAGGCGATTCAATGCGGAAGGCGTACTTAAGGCGACTGCAGTCTACGCGCTCAATTTTCTCGCTATTTGGCTTTTCAGCAGACCGATTATACAGAGCTATCGTGACATTCGCTAGTGTTATTTAGCCGATTTCATCAACAAGTTTTTTCGCAGAATTCCTCGCTGCATCTGCGTAGTCTTCACCGCTTGAAGCGAAAATTATCGAGCGCGCGGAGGAAATAATGACCCCGCCACCACGGGCATTTTTGCCAAGATTAAACGCCTCCCTGGGGTCGCCGCCTTGCGCGCCGACGCCGGGTATGAGTATCGGCATATCGCCGATTATCGAGCGAATTTCAGCTAACTCTCCCGGATATGTTGCGCCAACAACGACACCGCAATTGCCGTTCATATTCCATGCCGTTGCCACGTTCTTTGCGACACGCATATACAGAGGCTCTCCGTCCACTATAAGATCTTGAAATTCTGAAGCTCCCGCATTCGAGGTGCGTACTAAGACAAAAATTCCTTTATCAGCTCGATTCAAAAAAGGCATCACCGCTTCTTTGCCAAGATAAGGATGGATAGTGATCGCGTCGTACCCCAGTTCCTCGAATGCTGATCTCGCATACCCTTCATTGGTGTGAGCGACGTCGGCGCGTTTCGCATCGAGAATAGTGACAAGGTCAGGATAGGTGGTGCGAAGGTATTCCGCGGTTCGCTTGAGCGCACGGTGACCCTCTTCGCCTTCAGCCTCGTAGAATGCGTTCTGCGCCTTGTAGCCAAGAACCAGGTCATGCGTCGCGTCTATGATTGCCCTATTGAAATTGAAGATGGCATCACTCACCGATACGCCCTCGGTAACAGAAGGAGGGAGACGTTTAAAATCCGGATCAAGGCCGATGCACAGAAATTTCCTGTTAATCCACTGCGCATCCAATTTTTTCATGAATGAAGTTTCTGTCATATATATCAGTGTGTGAGTTTATACATGAGCCACATTCCTGTTATCGCACCAATAGCGCCGAAGAGGATCGACACGAACGAAATGACACTTCCGCCTCACCGAAGCAGCACGTATCTGCCAATGAATGGGCCAATGACCATGCCAAGCCAGGCGTATTTTTTTGAACTCCATGCGTCCCTAGTATATCGCTTGTTAGGTACGCCTGTCGCGTTCGGACCATTCTGTCAGCCTACCGGCCTTGAGCTCCATGGGGTCGGCTTTGCGGAGGAGTCGCGTGTTTTTAACCGGAGCGATAGGGTAGTGGCGAAGCGCATTGAGCTCACGGTCCAGAAACCACAGGTCCTTTTCAGACGTGAGCCATTGTGTACCAAATTTTCTGAGATCGAGTGGCGTTGAGTAGCTACGGAGCGTCCTCTTCCCATCAGTGTTCATGAACCACTCATGGAAGTAGGACAGCGCGAGCTCTCTCAATGTTTTATACACAGGGTCGCGATATCGGATGGTTGCGTGGTTGGACTTCGAAAGTGCTCCCCAATGGCCGTTTATTTTGTAGAGCGCAATAACATGGTCGTCGTCGCCGGCGAGAGACATCAGGTCCATAATGAGCGGCTTCTCGCCATGACTCCACAGTGCGGCAGCTGCAATGAGCGCGCCTTCAATGCAGTGTGCCTTCTTCTGTTTGAGCGCCTGGCGCACCGATCGATGCGTTTCCCCGTCCTTTTCGTGGTTCATCGGAAGCGCGTCGAGGAAATTTTGAATTTTTATGGGGCTGGTGAGTGGACGGAGGAGATGTAACTCTGGGTGTGAGAGAGGGAGTATGTGCTTCACAGACCTCATGGTACCCTCAGATATACCACAGCGTTTTTACGACCTGTATGAAGAAAAAAACGATCGTCGCAGTTTCCGGTGGGTTTGACCCGATTCACGTGGGGCATATTCGGCTCTTCAGCGCGGCTAAGAAACTTGGCGACGAGCTGGTCGTCATTCTCAATGGAGACCACTGGCTCACTGACAAGAAAGGTTTTGTTTTTATGAAGGAGAAGGAGCGCGCGGAGGTTTTGCGCGGGTTACGAGTCGTTGACCGAGTGATTATCACGCGACACGCTAAAGGAGATGCGGATAAGAGTGTTTCGAAGTACTTGGCACGACTGAAGCCGGATATTTTTGCAAATGGAGGAGATCGGAAAACCATGGCACACATTCCTGAAGCCGAAACATGTACAAAATATGGTATCAAAATGATGTTTGGCGTCGGAGCGGGCGGGAAAATTCAGTCGAGTTCATGGCTCACTGGTCAGATTATTGGCAAGGGAGTCATCGATACGAGGCCATGGGGAAGTGAAGAGGTACTAAAATCTGAGCCGCAGTACTGGGTTAAGACACTGACGGTTAAACCAGGAAAGCGTTTAAGCCTCCAAAAACACTTTCACCGTAGCGAGGTATGGGTGTGCGTGCAGGGCGAGCTCACCGCGGAACTGGCAGGAAAAAAGCAAACAATCGGCATTGGTGATGTTCTTATCTCAAAAAAGGGTGAGACGCACAGGCTCTCATCAAAAAAAGGCGGCATGATTGTCGAAGTAGCATTTGGCGACAGAGTCGTCGAAGATGACATCGTTCGTCTCGCCGATGATTTCGGCAGACGTTAAAAATCGCTCACCATACGTTCTATAAGCTGCGCGGTATCAGTAGGATTATTGACATCATATGTTCGAATGCCGGTCGTCTTAACGATTGCGTCATTACCGCCTTCCTGCAAATCGTCTCCTACGTAGAGCATATGCGTGACTGGAATACCCAGGAACGTTTCAAGTTTCTTTACCCCGTACGCCTTGTTTATTCCCCGCCGCACCACATCGATTGACGTTGAACCACCGAGAGCGATTTCGTAGTCTGGCAAAAGAGGTATCAGGGCGCTCCTCAATTGTAATCGCTTCGACTTATCAGGATCCCATTGCTCTTTTTCCAAGAGCGGCGCCGACTGGCCGAGTGCGGAGAAGGTAACTTGGCTTCCTCTGAATTCAATTCGCGGTCCCCACGACGGCTCGTTGCCGGTCAAAATTTTGGTACTTCGCGCAGTCTCTTCGAGAAGGGAGCTGATACGATCCGCTTCTGAATGTTCGATCGTTTCTTCATACAGTGTTTTCCAGGAGCCGTTTTCGAAGTGATAGAGTGCCGCACCGCTCGTGGGGATGAGATAGAGTTGCGTGTAGAGATGAACCGGGATGAACGGCAAAACCTGTTCTTGAAATTGAGAAAATTTCGCCCCCGAGATTATTGCAACAGGCATGCGTGCTAAGAGTTTCGCGAGCAGGGCCCCCATCGCTGGCGTCATCGCCGCTTTGCTTTCAGCGAGCGTTTTGTCCAAATCGAAGATAATCGCACGAGGCGTCGCATCGTCACTCATGGCAGGTTTTTTGGAAGGAGTATCCTCAGTATCTCATTCACGGAAGCAGTAGCGACTCCAAGTACTGTATCCGCGCCACCATAGTAGATGAAGAGTGTGTCGCTCCGACGCACGACGCCGCAGGAGAAGACGACATTTGAGACCTGGCCTTCTTTCTCATATTTCTCTGTTGGCTCGAAGATGGGGTCCACCGTACGAGCTATGACCGTCGTTGCGTTAGAACGTTCGAGAAGCAAAGCGCCAAACCGATACGTCATAGATTTAGAAACACCATGGTAAATGAGGAGCCACCCTTTCTCTGTCTCGATAGGAGGCCCGGTAATGCCTACCTTCTGGGAATCCCACATGCCATCACGCGGTCCAATAATTTCTATGCATCGATTGATGCGTGTAACCGAGAAATCGAGGTCAGGTAAGTAGTCAGCGCAGATTTGCTTGCCAATTCGATGGAAGAGTATGTATGAACCGCCAATTTTTTTTGGCAAAATGCACATATTTTTATCATCAATTCCAGGAGGAGACAACAATATGGGCATAGAAAATTTATCGAAGCGTCCGCCTTGGAAGTCCTTCACCGGTATGGTCGAGAGCGCAATGCGCGTCGCATTCACTCCGTCGAATGCGGTATAGGTCATATATATGGTGTCACCGATGCGTGACAATCGCGCGTCCTCGCAGCCTGAATTGCCGTTCGGCGATCCTTTTTTAATTTCAAAATCGGCGCGAGGTTGGTAGATGGGGTTGGGGAGCCGCTTCGTAACGGTGCGCCCATTCGTTGTTTCCGCGTAGCCAATTACCGAAGTGTTATCGAGTGACATCGCTCGGTACAAGATGCGGATAGTTCCACCTATATCGATGGCCCCCGCATTGAAGGTAGCCTTCTCTTCCCACGGGTGATTCGCCACCGGCTCGATGATGGGATTTTTTGCATAGCGCTTTACTAAGGTGAGTCTCTTTTTGGGCACGAGAGATGTCAAGAGGTCGTTGATGTTTACTGACGCGCGCGCCACGACCGTGTCAGCGGCGCCATAAAAAATATCAAGCCGACCATTCTTATGAAGAAGCGTTCCGGTGGGGAACACCACATCAGAAACGACGCCATACCGTTCATAAATTTCTTCCGGCACCAACATCGGACCTTTCGTCTTTCCGATAATTTTTAGAGGATTTTTCTTATCGAGCAGCAATGCTTCGACGCCAAAGACACGTTTGCCACCGCCGAAATAATACTGAATGTATGAATACATGACGAGCCAGCCTGCTTTGGTTTCTATGGGAGGGGGGCCAGTCTCCACATGGTCATGGGATTCTCGTAGAGGGTTGATGCGATATTCATCGATGCGTTCATGCCACGCCTTCCAGAATTTCTCATCCCATAAATCCTCTATGGCATCGCATTCGACCAGGGCAATTTTTGCCGGTGGTTCGTCCGTATGCGCAGTGAGCATGCCAACGATTTTTCCGTTCACGCGTTTCGGGAACAAAGAAAACGCCTTCGCATTAAAGGGCGTCACGAGGTGGCGGCTTTCTATGGTTTCTAGATCTTTCGATATGGCGACGGCGACCTTGATGCCGGACGCTTTAAAAGGAAACTCGGAGAGCGCGGTATAGAAAATATAGTAGCGACCCTCGAATTTAGTTACCCGAGGGTCTTCACAGCCAAATTTTTCCCACGGCTCTTCAGGTGCGATGAAGGGACGTCTATCCCGAACGTGTTTGTCGTCAATCATTATTCCTTTTCCGATTGTCGACATGCCTGCTTGACCTTGCAGCGCATCAGGATTTCCTATGGCCCGGTACAGTATGTGCGTCATGGCCCCTATCTGCACGGGACTCGGATTGAATGTTGCGCGTGCCTCGAAAGGGTGGTCAAGGTTTGGCGCGATAAGTGGATTATGCGTTGAGCGTCTGACAATATACATGCAGCCATTATACCTCTGCGATGCGGGCTTTATTTTTTTCTCCCTCCTTTAGAATCAAGCGCGCTTGGTGTATCAAAAACGCCCTCACGTGGCACTCTTTTCCATATCCATGGAATCGAGAAGTTTTTTGAGTGCCACACTTGCAACGTTTACTGATTGATCTCCTCCGCCATAATACACGAAAAGAATTCCATTACGGACAACGGCGCCACAGGCATATATAATGCCGGGCTTCCACTCGTTTTCGTACCACAGAGATGGCTCAAGAATTGGGCGGGATGATCGAGCGATGACGCGCTCGGGGTTCGTGCTATCGAGGAGCATCGCACCGATTTTGTATCGCGACATATCATTTGCTTCCGTCGCATGATACATCAGGAGCCAACCGCGTTCTGTTTTAATTGGAGGTGGTCCTGCGCTCCTCACCCAGGTGTCCCATCCCTCACGAGGACCGCTCTGCCCATAGCGGCTTGCAATCTTAATCTTTCCCGTATGCAAGTCCTCCAAAGCATCGACAAAATCAATTTGAATTCTTGGCGATAGACTGTGAAGTATCGCAAATTTCCCCTCAAACTTTTCAGGGAAGAGGACCCAGTTTTTGTGAACTTCGCCATGCGGAGAAAGAAAAAGCGGCTTCGTAAAATGCCATCGTTTACTGAGCAAGTCTTTCTCTTTGATGGTCGTCGAGGCAACTCGAATGAAATCCCAACCATCAAACATATTAAAGGTCACGTAGAGGGTGTCTCCAATTTTTGTTATACGTGGATCTTCTGTTCCACCCCAGCCGCCGCCCGAGGCATAGATTATCCGATCATATCTTGCCTCTTGGTGGACCCCGCGCGGGTCAACGGTAGTAAATACGGGATACGAGAAGCGTTCAGAAATCGTAATGCCATTTTCACTCTCAGCGTATCCAAGACGCGAGACGCCGTCCCCGCCTACTGCGCGAAACAAGAGTCGTACAATTCCGTTAATGTCCACCGCACCGGGATTAAAAACGGCTCTATCGTCCCATCCGCGACCAAGTATGGGCTGCAAGATTGGGTTTCCTTTCGCGCGCGTGAGCACTGCCGCTCCACCTGATTCTCTGTCAGCGCGCCGGGAAAATACGTCGAGTATGGACGAGAGTACGAACACGCCAAGCATAGCGAGTCCAATCCAGAGCAAGCCGAATATGATGAGCGGATCGTTCATATCATATTGAGAGACCATTCACGAAGACTCAAATCATATCAATTTCCGTGAAGCAAAAAAGTATACCGCTCGATCTATCTGTCAGTGTACTCAAGAACGGCGTCCTTCCGCTAGAAATTGAAGAACTTGGCAAACGCTCCGATGAACGGTAGTTCCTTTTCCTTGCCATTGACCGCATTCACGATGCCGATTACGGTAAAGATAAGGATGGCAAGGTTGGCCAATTGGAGGACAAACCAGAATTGCCAGAACATACCGCCGAGAATCCAGAGGATTACTTCACCCACCAGAAGGACGAGGCCCTGCTTAATATGAAATTTCACAAAAGCCTCATCTTTGGCGACCATATACGAAATGATGACCAGCGGTCCTATGTATGCAAGGACTGCCATAACCGTGTTTGGTGACACCGGTTGTGGTTGCGTCGGGGTTTTGTCTCCTCTATTTTCTCCAGGATTGCTGGAGCTAGTACTCGTGTTTTGTTCATCTGCCATACATTAATTTAATGTGATAACAAAGACATTCTATCACTAAGGTAGCGGCGTATCGGTGAAACAATCGGATTGATATATCGAACTGACAAATTGAAATTTTGTGGCGTGACTTAAAAGCAATCCAATGATAAGGTACTGGTCGATATGGGATTGAGGGCAGACATGGAAATATATCGGAAGCATTATCCAATTCGTTTTTGGGGAGGCGTTGTTTCTTTGGTCTTGGCCGTTGGCTTGGGCGCTTTGCTCATAGGGCAGGTGCTCGGCGTCGTACCGGAAGTGAACGAATTTATAGTGGATGAATCAAAGATAGATACCCCCTTTGAGCTCGCGTGGCAAGTACTGAATCTGAATCGAAACGCGGCGCGCGCTGAACTCGTGTCCCACTTTGTGGGAAGAAAATTTATCACCAGTGGCACGGTCGTGCGCGTGGGGACTTTGGGTAGTGGAAACATGTGGGCTGCGATGCGCGGTGACACGGGGCGCGGTGACTTTGCTGAATTTGAATGTCACTTTGTTCCGCAGTACGAAAACGCTTTGCGGGGGTATGCAAGCTCGGGACTGACGGCGAACTTCTCAGGGAGCGTTGCTGGCTACACAAAGGGGTGGCTCATCATGAGCGGATGTGAGATTCAATAACCCAGAAATGCTTTTTGACTGAAGTGGAGCATTTGCGTAAGTTCATCGTGGTAGAGAACCATGATGGCTGGCACCAGTACGCCAAGCAAGAGCCCCGCCATGACTTGGAGTCTCGTGTGGACGTTTAAGACTAAGCGGCTCATAGCGACCAAGAATGTGGCGATAATGCCAATAACCAAAAGCGTGAGCGCTATAGAAATACTTTTTGGAAATGTGAAGTAGGGAATGGTGAAGGTGAGAAACATAGAGGCGGCGGCATGGCCGCTTGGAAATGCCTGAAGCGGCGCATCAATCAACCTGTTTTGTGGGCGCCCCACATGAGTCGTAATTTTCAGTGCCCCCACGATGAGCATGAGTACGATGTTACTTCCTAGAAATAGAATTGCATTCGTGGTCTCTCCGTTCACGGAGAGCGCGAATGAGAATACAAGCGCCACACCGACGAAGAGCGGCGCATTGGCGATTGCGTTGACATAGAGCCCTAACCACTCCGCCTCCGTGTATCGCATCTGATTATCCTAACGCTCTGCGCGCTCTTGAACGGCGCGCATCCTCTCAGCCCTTCTTCGGCATAATGTGGTAGTTCGCATGAAGGTAGAGGAGATCTTTTCTAAGATCATCGAGAGTTCTGATCTGCACATCGCGCATCGGTGTGCCGGTTTGCGAGCACTCTTGAATAGTTTCTTTGAGAAATCCCATAATCGTCGCAATTGATGCGAAGTAGTCGTCGGTCTTAAGATGAAACACGAGGCGTTTGAGTCGCTCCTCGTCATTCTTTGCGTCGCGAAGGACGAAATAGTGCGGAGCCAATGTCGGATAATGGGCGTACATATCAACGGTATGGGGCAGGAATACTCATAAACGAGTTTCGGGTAACGATGACGTGGTCAACCACATCTATCCCGATGATCATGCCAGCTTTGATTATTTGCTCAGTGACGCGCACGTCCTCTCCGGACGGCTTCACCACTCCGGAAGGGTGATTGTGGACCAGAATGACCGCCGCTGCCGCGCGCTCCAAAGCAGGTCTGAATACGTCGCGCGGGTGGACGATGTTCGCGTCCAAAGTTCCGATAGAAATTACTTCGTCATGAATGAGCTTGTAGTGGGTATTCAGGTAGATGCCGCGTAGGTGCTCTTTCGAAAGCGATTTCATGTCCTGCGCGTACTCGAAGACGTCCCGAGCGGTTCGGATCGTCGGAGCACCGTTGTCGTTTTTTGAGTAAAATCGTCGGCCAAGTTCCGCTGCCGCGACAATTTGTGTCGCTTTCCCTATGGGAATGTTGAGTTCGCTTGAAAGCACGTTAGGATCTTTTTGGCTCATGATGCTCCGTTCGCCATATTCTTGTATGATGCGGTTCGCCATAGAAAGCACCTCCTCTTTCTTTGTTCCCGTGGTGAGTATGACCGCGAGTAGTTCCGGCACCGAGAGCGCGGTTGGACCGTTTTTGAGCACCCGCTCGCGCGGTTTATCTTCATCGGGCAGATCCCGTACTTTGAGAATATATCTCCGTTCCGGATTGTCGAGTACGAGTACGTGGCGCGTCATGGTGTATCCGACCTGCGTCATAAAAGGGTATTTATTTTTTTCACTATACCACCTGTCCGAGCACAGGAACGCCGAGGCGTTGGCGTTCGTTCTCTCCTTTAAAGAGTTCGCGCGCGGTGTGCGGCGTATCGCCGCGCTCTCCCACCTTCACTTTGCGTTTCAAGGCGTTCAAGGTTGTCGAGAGGAATACCGTGTGTTTGCCGTACTTGGAATCTAACGCGTCCACTGTTGCGTAGACGCGACGCCACTTTTCCAAAGCGAGCGTTGAGCCGAACAAATCGGGCTGAAGACCAGCGTCTGCTTCAAGCTCTAAAAGTACCATACCCGTCGCGCGGTACTGAATATGTGGTCGGTACACTTCATCAAATACCTCGGAGACAAGTTTCACGAGCTCGTTCGGTGACGCGGTCGGGTTGGTGAGCGTAATCTCGAGGCCACGGTGCGAGAACTCTTGCGTCTTCAGGTAAAAGAAGATGCGTTTCGTTGCAAGGCCGTGCCGCCTCGCCTTGATGCATGCATTCTCAATGTTTTTGGAGAGCTGGGAGAATACGAAATCGCGGTCGGAGGATGGGGGAGTAAAGGTCTTTGTCTTTGAGATTGACTGGTACTCGTGTTTTGCGTCGAGAGTGAGCGGAAACACAAAGGTGCCATGGAGCTCTTCCCATATCTCTTGGTGCGGTTTGGTCATCTTGGCGTACACCCACTCGCGTCTTTTTTCAGCAAATTGGAGCGCTGTCGTGATGCCCTGCTTTTCTAGGAATGAGGTCGTCTGTGGGCCTATGCCCCATATCTTTTGAACGGGCAAGCCGCGGAGGATGTGGTGAATAGAGTATCCGGGAATAATGACGATGCCGGTCTTCATGCGTGAACCGATTTTTGCAATCGATTTGTTCGGCCCCAAGCCTATTGAAAAGGTCATACCAAGCTCGCTTTCTAAGTCGTTCTTGATCTTCTGTGCCATGCGCTCATACGACATGTTGAGAGAACGGCGAAGCCCGGTGAGATCAGCGAAGCACTCATCTATTGAATATTCCTCGACTGCGGGCGTGTAGCGGCGCACTATCTCAAACATCCGTTTTGAAAAGAGGCTGTACGACTCGTAGTCTGAATTCATTGTCATGACGGTAGGGAACATGCGTTCAACTTCGCGTATTGGCATGCCACGCGTAACGCCGAGAGCCTTTGCTTCACGCGACAGGGAAGAAACAATGCCGCGCTCCTTTCCGGTTACAAGCGGCTTCCCGCGAAGGCTTGGATTCATTGCCATCTCGCACGAGGCAAAGAATGCGTCGCCGTCGATGTGGAGAATGGCTTTCGGAAAACTGTGAATAGATAGGGGCATTTTTGTAGTTAGGGTTGTTAACAGTTCACTTGATTTTCATTTGCTCTCGGTGTACACTTCTCTCACAAGTGCCTTCGGGCTCGCCTCCATAAGGGGGCAAACAGTCAGGCCGTCGAGATAAATTCTTGGACGGCTTTTTTCATGGAATCAAAGGTCTCGTTGTTTAAACGGCTGATCTTTCTCACTAAGCGTTTCGTATCCACGACGCGCATCTGTGAGAGCAGTGCATGCGCATCTTTTCCATCAACGGATCCAATTGGGAATCGGAGCGGATGCATTTGTGCTGAGGCGGTGAGTGGAACTACCAGACATGTGTGCTGACTCAATCCTTTCATGACGAGCACGGGACGCCGAAACTCATCACCAGAACCGTCTTGCTCAAACCCGACATTAACGCCGAGCGAACACCACCAAATGTCCCGTTCATGGTAGTACGGTGCGTTCCCGCGGTCGTCAATAGATTTTTTCTGAACGTTCCATTTATCAAATTCTTTTTGCATTTTCTTTAGTTACTTTCTGTCACCTGTTACCTACCCCCTGTCACCTAGTACCTTCGAATGACCGCACTCACGATGGCTTCGACGCGCAAATCGTTCTCGGGATAAATATTTCTGTAATTCGCATTCGCCGGCTCAAGGTATGCTTTGCCGTCTTTTATGCGGTAGTACTTCATGGTGTAGTCGCCATCAACCTGCGCGATGACGATCTGGCCGACCTTTGGTGCTTTTCCGCGCTCAACGAGGACCATGTCGCCCTCCATGATGCCAGCGTCTATCATTGAGTCGCCTTTGACCTTCAACATGAACGTCGCTTCTTTATTGGCGATCAAAAACTCGTCGAGGTTCATGGTGTCGATGAGTTCTTCTTCAGCGGGAGAGGGGAATCCTGCCTCGACGTATCCCAAAAGCCCAATGTTGCCGTACAGATTTTTTGGGAGGAGTCGGCCGTGTTTGTCTTTTTCAATGGTGCCGTCAGCGATCAGCTTTTGTATCGCGTAGAAGACCGCCGCCTTCGACTTGTATCCGAAGATCTTCATCATCTCCGAGTACGTCGGCATCCGGCGATTCGTTCTGTAGAACAGTCGTATCTTTGCGGGTGAAATGGCCATTCAGCCATTGTATTAGAACGAACGTTCTAATGGCAAGGAGAGGGGTGTGTATAAATCGAACGAATAAAAAATCCCAGGATTAGTTCAGGGATTCGCTATACTGACGGCATGAAGGTGGAATTTGCGGACGCCGAAAAGAAGCTCTTTGAGTACGCAGTGAAAAAAGTTGTTGAGTACAATACGTTGCGGCACGAGAAGGGATTTATCGACACGCTCTATTCCTTTATTCAAACCGAGGACGGTAACTTTTATGACGGCGGCGTGTTTGAACCGAACATCGCACAGGCCACTGTCTGCGGCGAGCGCGTTGCCATGTCCAACATGACGATGCGCGAGGGCAACAATGCGAAGATCAAAAGCATTGTGGTTCTTGATCCTGTGCCGAACGTTCAGTCAAGGTCTACGCCTCCCTGTGGTACGTGCCGGCACCTCATCTGGCAATTTAGTACACCTGGGACGTCTGTGATTCTCGGGCAGTACATTCAGCAAAACGAAGGAGGGAAGTTGAGCTGGAATTTTCCAGTCGAGTCTCTTGAAAAATACGTCATTGCAGAACTCTATCCGCACCCTTACGAACCCAATCCAAACCTTTGGAAATAATTTCGTCAAGAAATGAGAAACGGAAATGGGGTCAATCACCACTTACCCAAGAACTACTGCGAGGGGAAGAAGACATCAAAAATAATCACCTCTGACCAACGTGGCTTATGCTAATGTTCTCAAGAACTTAAGCATAACGATAACGAGAATGCAGTTTTTGTTGACCAAATATACAAGGCGGGATTTGTAACCCACGACCATGTGGAGGGGGTATAGTTTCAGTATGAGAAAAGTGGTGTACGGGGTTTTGGGAGCAGTCATCGTCGGTACTGCTCTCATTTACGCAGCGCTCGCACTTGAGCAGAGCACCAGCGGAGTTCTTGAGGGGTACACACGAAACTCTTACCATATCTACGTTTTGGGACCGGAGAAGGAGATACACGGTTCGTCGTACACTATTCCAGCGAGCCTTG
>CAYHYY010000017.1:0-13066 GCA_964360975.1 uncultured Candidatus Saccharibacteria bacterium
AGTTTCCATACGCGCGAATTAATTCCGACGACGTCAGTGTGTCTTCATAGACCTGCTCCATTCCTTCAGTGCCTTCATAGAATTTTACTTGCGGCCTATCTTCAACTTTGTGCACCGACTTCAATTTAGGAATGAAGTCTTTGGCGAGTGCGATGTTGTCTTCGGTATCACGAAGGCGTTTGCCCAATAGCTTTAAGAGATTATCTGGAGACTCGGCAACATACTCCTGTTTTGGTTCCTTCCCAGAGATTCTAACGAGTCCTTGGGACTCTAGGGAATTCAAAATGTCATACCCAGTCGTGCGGTTGATACCCGCGCTTCGAGAAATGTACGAAACCGTTGATCTGCCTAGTTCAAGGAGAGCCAAATATACATCCGCCTCCTTTTTCGAGAGCCCAAATGAGATTAATGTTCTCGTTACTGCTTCGTCTTTTTTTGCCATAAATATAGTGTATATTAATGTCAGAATTGTGTCAATAGAAATCCACAGAAATTTTATATTTCCATATTAGGCTTAAAAATATATCTTTTTTGGAATGACTTTGACGGAATGCATTGACAAAATATAAATTATGTGCTAATTTCTGGAAATGGAGAGATTTAATTTACCTTCGACTCTGCATGAGATTTCTTTCGATAAACGTAAAAGCTTGCAAAAAAGTGAGCAAGTTTTTTTGGTCGAGCAGCCTGCTACTATCTCCAGGGAGAGTGCTGAATATACGCATGCGTCCGACGGACCGAATTGGCGCGACGAATGGAAGGTCGTTACGAGGCGTCCTGGGAAGTGGCATAATCTTCGTCCTAAGAAACCGGACGATCATTTTGATCCCGAAAAAAGCGATAGGTATACAATTGCAGGCTTCACTTGGACAGCGACCGCAGTCTGCCTATTAGCAGTAAGTCTTCTCATTCCGTCACTCGTTTCAGTTTCTGTTCCACTTGCTTTTTTCTTTGCCTGTGTCAGTAGCGGAAGATTTGTAAGAGCCGGGTTCTATCTTCGCGGATTTTCTGCAGAAAGGATGGCCCTTTTTCTCTATCAAGTCGGGTCTGCATTTATGGCGCGTTACGCACTCGAAGTTGTGGCTCCTGGCCTCGGCACAATTACTATGGGAATACTTTTTGCGATACCTATATTACTCGGTGCGATTTCACCGCTTCTCAAAGGACGAACAAGTTAGGTCTAGATACTTGTCTCAGTTGACACTGAATTAGCATCGGAGTGGTCGTGCGTGTGTGAAATCGTTTTTGCGCCGAGGATTTCCCAGGCCTTCTCGCGGACTATGGTGGCGCGGACGTAGCGGTGGGCGGTTTCAGGGTCTACCCCTTGGCTTTGGAGCGCATGAGAGAGTCGTTCCTCTTCTTTCTCATCCGGAACGATTTTTTCCTTGCGTGCTATCTCCCCGAAGATTATATCGAGGGCAACGCGTTTCTCTGCGGGAGCGGCGAGCTCATCTCGCATCGCTTCCTCGGTCTTGCCGGTTTGTTTCACGTATTCATTGAAGGGGAGACCACGCGAGGCGATGTCTTTCTTCGTCGCTTCAAGAAGCTGAGCCGCTTCTTCTGTCACGAGTATGCGGGGGATGTCACACGAACCTTTCTCTATCAAGGCTTCCGCGATTGCACCGCGCTTCCTCTGGAGCTCTCGATTGTCGACTGCATGCTCTGCTTCGTGTGCGATAAAAAACTCAGCAGCTTTTGCGTTCTCCATGCCGAGCTTCTTCGCTTCCTCGTCTGTCAGCGGTCCTTCACCAGTTGATTGGGTCATCGTGCGAGACTGCTGGCGGAACGCCTTGATCGCCTCACCCGTTTCTTTTACCACATCAAGCGGCTCCAATTTCTTCACCGCCTTTTCAGCGACTTCCTTGTACCCATCTATTGAGCAGGTAGGAGCGACAATGGCGATTATTTCGAACGGTACATCGGTATCCATTTCGGACGCTTTCAAAGAGGCGCCAACGGGCATGATGGGGAGGACTTCGTGCTCTTTGAGAATGACTTCAACATCTTTCTTGAGCGCCGATTCAGCGGACTCGTGCCACAGCGACTTTTCACCAACGTACTCGCGCACTTTCTCTACAGGAGCTTTCCCTTTTCTGAAGCCGGGGAGCTCCATTTCTTTCTGAATGCGTCCTAAAGTTCTTTCAAACTCCTTGGCAACGCGCTCTTTTGAAAGTGAGCCCGTAATAGAAACTTCAGCATTTTTTCGCACTTCTTTCTTCGTCCCAGTAGAAATGTTTGTCATAGAGCTATTGTTGCATGTGGGTGAAGTCAGACCCGTAGTTCATTCCAATGACCATCTTCGTTTGCGGTGTCATTTCTAACGGGATAAATCTGCATCTCGCTATCCTACATGAGTTTATGCAAAAACAAAAAAGCGCTGGCCGGGAAACTAGCGCTTGGAGCAAATCTTTGTGGGCCGCGTTTTTACTGCACTAATGACGCATCGAGGTCTCTGAGAGCCGCATCTATTTCAGAAAAGTCAGTCGTTCCTCCATCGCTCTCAATGGATAGCAGGTCATCATCAGTACTCTGAGCCAAGTACGCTTGGATCGTCGGGTCATCAGAATTTTGTACTTCAGTTATGGTAGGGAGAACGTCTGGGGTATACGTAAGCCCTTGGTAGCTTTCGGCAAGGTAGTACAGACCGAGTACCGCGAGACCAATAATAACGACGATGGCGAGCGCGGCTCCTACGCCGACCGGTTTCTTTTTTGCTTCAAGTGAGGACTTAATAATTGGCGCATGCGAAACAGTCGGTTTATCACCTGATACTACTGGCGGTTCCTGTACAGTTTGATGTGGGGGCATGTGTTGGTTGTCGTTAGTTTCCATAGTTATTCAGTTTCCTCTTGCAAAGGTGAGTCGTTGCTTGCGGTCACCTCTTTAAGCTTCTTTATGGCACTGCGTATATACAATTCCGCGGCATGAATGTGTTCTCGCGCGCTCTGGAGAGCAGATCTGGCTGGGGACAGCGATGTTGCTACGGCAGCGAGACTTCTCGATGCGAGAAAGCTCACTGAATAATCCCCAATTGTTTGAAGGTCAGATTTTGCCGCATCAATTTCTCTTTTTGCCGCAGCCAAATCTTCACGCGCGCTTGATGTGTCCATGCCTGCTTCATCGAGCTTGTCAGCGCGGGATTCAATACGCGCCATGAGGTGTTCCATGCGCTCAATCGCGGCGAGTACTAGGGAGACAAATCGTTTCACTTGCTGCTTTACCCGTTCTTCAGCGCGCTCGCGGGTTTTTTGCTTGATGTCACTCGTCGATGTGTTATCGCGTCGAAAATTTCCAAGAAATCCTTGCGACGATGTCGCGGGTTTACCTTCGGCCGATGTACCAACGCGCGGCTTAACTGGTTCGAGCCCTCGTGGCGATACGTCAGTGTTCGCGCAGGGTCCTTTCGTGAAGTTTTCAATGCCATATGATTTTGCAAGACAAGAATTTCCATAAATCTTTCCGTTCTCACCACACACGGGTGCGTACACCATGGGGCACGCAGTTCGTACGGGGCCTCGCACCGGAGGGGTTACGTCAACACCGGGGCTTGCTATTTCTTCGACAACGGTTTCGCCCCCAGACGCAACATTGTTTGCGGTATCTTCCGCGTACGCAACAAATGCCCCGAAAAGCAGGACGGTAAGGAGCAGGAGGTACAGAGGATAGTGGAGTGTTTTATTCATGAGGCATTGCTCCCCATAGTATACGTCGATTTATTAAACCCGTGGGGAGCCTATTTCTTCATCTCCTTTGTATAGAGGGTGAGGGATTCTCTGAAGACATCCTGTGCAGCTTTCTTGTCTTTGAAGCCACGGATCTCGATTACCTTGTTTTGGACCTTTTTATACGTGGCGAAAAAATGCTCGATCTCTTTCAGCGAGTGCGGATTGATATCCTTCAAATCTTTCGTGGTGTCCCATCGGGGGTCATCGGTGGGAACCGCAATAATTTTCTGGTCTTCATCGCCCGAATCAACCATGTCCAAAAGCGCAACAGGGCGCACGCGGACCAAAATGCCGGGAAAGAGTGGGTACGTGGTGAGGAGGAGGACATCGAGTGCATCGCCATCTTTCCAGTACGTTCGCGGCACGAAGCCGTAGTCGAACGGATAGTCTTGCGCCGAGTGCATCACGCGATCCAGCGCGATCATTCCAGTTTTCTTGTCTATCTCGTATTTATTTTTTGAGCCACGCGGAATTTCGACGATGACATTCATCTCGTCTTCGGTTCCCGGCTCGATGTCGTGCCACAAATTGGTCATGAATAGGTTACAGGTTACAGGTTACAGGGGTCAACATCAAATTATTTCTCCTCTCCAGCGCCTTCGACTTCGTCCGCAGTATCCATCTCGTCGGGAGCCTCTTCAATAGCGATTGCTTCGTCTTTGCCAGTTTTAAGTTCTTCTTCCGATTCAACGGCTTCTGGAGGTGGTTGGACGGCAGCGCTTTCAGTTTCTATTGCGCTCTCGGCAGGTTTGCCATCTTCTGTAGGTAGACCAACTGCTTCGTCCTCATTCTCCTCAGTGGTCATCGGCTTTTCCTCTACTTTCCCACCACTTGGCCTGATATCGATTGACCAGCCGGTAAGCTTCGCGGCGAGGCGAACATTTTGTCCGCCGCGACCGATAGCGAGAGATTGCTGATCTTCAGAAACTTCGACCGATGCTCGATGTTCTTTGTCGTCGAGCGTGACCGAGAGTACGTGTGCCGGAGAGAGCGCGTCTTCAATAAACTGCGCTGGTTCTTTTGACCACTCGATGATATCGATGCGTTCGCCGCCAAGTTCTGACATCACCGTCGACACTCGCACGCCGCGCTGGCCCACGAGGGCGCCAACGGGATCGATCCGCGAGTCTTCAGCGTGTACGGCGATTTTAGAGCGCCCGCCGGCTTCTCGCGCAATAGCTTTCATGACGACGGTACCGCTTGCGATCTCAGGCACTTCTAATTCAAAGAGTTTTTCCAGGAACTTTGGGTGAGAGCGGGAGAGGCGCAAAAACACACCGCGCGCGCCTTCCTCAACCGAGAACAAGTATGCGCGGATTCTTTCGCCGGGGCGGTAGCGTTCTCCAGGGATCTGCTCGTGGTACGGCATGATGCCGGTCGCTCGCCCCAAATCGACATACAAATTGCCGCGCTCAATACGTTGAACGACACCGTGGATGATGTCACCCTCCTTGCCCCCGTACTCTTTGACGACCGACTGGCGTTCCGCTTCGCGGATCTTCTGCATAATGACCTGTTTTGCAGTCTGTGCGGCGATGCGTCCAAAATCAGTTTTCTTCTCGAGCGGAAAGACTATTTCATCGCCGACCTTTGCGTCGCGCTTAATGCGCTTCGCATCTTCGAGGAAGAGGTGTTTTTCTTCGTTGTAGCGGACTCGTTCATCACCATCATCTTGAGGCGCGGGGGCATGGATTGATTCGTCATGCTCCTCGATGCGTACTTCTTCAGGGTCAACAACAATTTTTATCTTCGAAAAGTCGACGTCACCCGTTTCTGCATTGAATTGCGCACGCACAATTTGTCCGCGCTTACCGTATTCGCGGTTGTAGGCGGTCGCCAGCGCCCCTTCGATCGCTTCGAGCATCTTCTCGCGAGGAATGCCGCGCTCTTCAGAAAGTTGGTCGATGACGAGGTTGATTGTTTTTAGATCGAACATGGTGGAATGAAGAAAGAAAAATGAGAAATGAAAATGGAATTTTGGTTACTCTTACTGCTTTATTTTCATTGTTCAGTTTTCATTTTTAATAAAAACGGCCCGCGATGCGCGGACCCAGAGAGGAAGACTGACTTGTCGATAATATCACTGATCTCATGATTTTGTCAAAGCGGAGAGCGGGCACCCAGGCATGGCACGCTGTCCCCGAAAGCAGAAAAATGAAGCGGCAGCAGCGTTTTTTCGTTGTAGACTTTAAATAAATGAATGTCCCCGATGCTCAGCTAAAGGCTTTTGTGGTGGATTCCGGACTCGTGTCTCGGAAAGACGTCGAGGCTGCTGAAAAAGCAGCGAAAGAAAAAGGGAAAAAGCTCTCAGAGCTTCTGGTATCTCAGGGGACCATAAGCGATGACGACCTTCGTCGCCTGCAGGCTCATATTCTCGGTATCCCCTATATTTCTCTTCAGGGATTAAAGATTGATTTTTCAGTACTCTCCTTAATTCCGGAACCCATCGCGCGAACGCACAATGTCGTCGCGTTTAAAAAGGGAGAAGACAACCTTGAAATCGCGATGCTCGATACGAACGATCTTGAGGCACTGAACTTCATTAAGAAAAAAGTTGGTCTGAAGATTCTGCCGCGTCTGACGGATACTGCCTCCATGAAGACCGCACTGCTGCAGTACCAGAAAACGTTAAAAGAGGAGTTTGGGGACATCATCAAAACCGCATCGCTCGCCATGGGCGATACGCAGAATCTTGATGAGAAAGGCCTGCAGAAACTCGCCGAAGACATTCCGGTCGTGAAGATTGTGGATACACTTCTCCGGCACGCGGTCATTCAAGACGCATCAGATATTCATGTAGAGCCGATGGAAGACAAATTACTTATCCGATATCGCATCGACGGGATCCTCCATGACGCGATGGAATTACCATCGAGCGCGGTTGCCGGTATTACTGCTCGAATAAAAGTACTGGCTGGGCTCAAGCTCGACGAAAAACGTTTGCCGCAAGACGGGCGCTTCAAAATGGAGGCAGACGGTGAACGTGTTTCATTCCGCGTTTCAGTATTACCGACGTACTACGGGGAAAAAACCGTTATGCGCCTCTTAAGAGAAGGCGGTGGCGGGTACACGCTCGATTCACTTGGATTCCATGGCACGGGGCTTGAGCGCATTCATCAGGCGACGCGGCAAACGACGGGCATGATTTTGGTCACGGGGCCGACGGGCTCAGGAAAGACGACCTCCTTGTACACCATTCTGGATATCGTGAACACTCATGACGTCAATATTTCAACCATTGAAGATCCTATTGAGTATCAGATGCCACGCGTGAACCAAACACAAGTTCGCCCCGACATTGGCTTTACGTTTGCAAATGGTCTCCGTGCGCTTGTTCGACAGGATCCCGACATCATCATGGTTGGCGAGATTCGTGATACTGAAACGGCGGCGCTCGCCGTCAATGCGGCCTTGACCGGACACTTAGTCCTCTCAACATTGCATACAAACTCCGCGTCCGCGACGATCCCGCGATTAGTCGATATGGGAGCAGAGCCGTTTCTTCTGGTTTCAACCTTGAAAGTAATTATTGGTCAGCGCCTTGTACGGAGGCTCTGCAAGGACCGAAAAGAACATACATTGACGGCAGACGAAATCAAACAGTTAGAAAAATCCGTCGATATGGAGCGCGTACTCAAGGCGCTCAAGGAAGACAATAAGCTGCCCGCAAAGACGACCGTTACTCAAATGCCTTTCTTTGAGCCTAACCCGGGCGGTGTATGCGAAGAAGGATACTCTGGCCGCATTGGCATCCATGAAATCTTGCAGGTATCGCCTGCCATTCGTGATCTTATCCTAAAAGGAGTCGCTGCGGATCAGATAGAAACTCAGGCAAAAAAGGAAGGTATGCTCACGATGCTCGAAGACGGCATCTATAAAGCTGCACTCGGCGTAACGACTATTGCCGAGGTGCTCCGCGTCGTTAACGAATAAAGCGCATGAAATTTCTTCTCACCGCACTCGGAAAAGATGGGGATACGTACTCTGAAACGATAGAGGCTGCCGATAGGTTTGCCGTGTATCGCGATGTCCGCGCGCGCGGTGATCGAGTGGTCGATCTTAAAGAAGAAACGTTTGCTTCGGTTTTGTCGCTCTCATTTCTCAATAATTTATTGCACTCCGTTTCGCTCGATGAGAAGGTGGTCTTGACCAGAAATCTTGCGGCGATGCTTGAAGCCGGACTCACGACGTCGCGCGCGCTCGGCGTTATTGATAGGCAAAGTAAGAACCCTCGACTTAAGTCGGTTATGAATGCCGTCAGTGCTGACGTGAAACGCGGCGCAACACTCTCCTCAGGCTTCGCTCGTTTTCCAAATGTATTTCCACCTCTTTTGGTCGCGATGGTGAGAGCTGGCGAAGAGTCAGGTAAACTTGCCGATTCACTGCGAGTCGTCTCCACGCAGATGGAAAACTCCTCAAACCTAACGAAGAAAATTCGCGGCGCGCTTATTTACCCCTCTATCGTGCTTATTGCCATGGTTGCGATAGGCGTCCTCATGCTCATGTATGTCGTCCCGACTTTGACGCAGACGTTTAATGAGTTGGGAACCGCGCTACCGCCGACGACTCAAGCAATTATTATTGTTTCGAATTTTTTGGTTCAGCACACCGCGCTCGCCCTTGGGGGTTTCTTCGTATTCATCATGCTCATGATGACGGGGGTACGCACGAAAGAAGGGAAGCGCGTCATTGATTGGTTGGTCATTACGCTCCCTATTATTCGCACCATCGCCTTGGAAACATATTCAGCGCGTACGACCAGGACGCTGGCGTCACTGCTCGCCTCTGGCGTCGATGTGATACGGGCAATTTCCATTACGCGCGATGTGGTCATGAATACGTTCTATCAAAAAGTACTCACTGAAGCAGAGTCATTAGTCACCAAGGGGGGGCAGCTCTCAGTTGCCTTCGCGCGCTACCCTCATTTGTACCCGCCACTCGTTTCCGAAATGATAGCCGTTGGTGAAGAAACCGGTCGGCTCACCGACCTCTTGAAGGAGACGGCGCGATTTTACGAGGAGTCCGTCGATCGACAGACAAAAGATCTTTCAACGATCGTTGAACCTGTACTCATGGTTGTCATTGGGGCATTCGTCGGTTTTTTTGCGCTCTCAATGATCGCGCCGATATACTCGCTCTCAGGAAGCATCTAAATGAGGGAACAGGGAACAGGGAACAGGGTACAGGAAGCAGTAGCGAACGCACTGTCACCTGCCACCTATCACCTACAACCTACGTCATGCCGCGCTATGCGCGGCATGACGCTCATTGATGTCATTGTTGGCGTTGCGCTGATGCTCATGGTTTTTCTCTCGCTCTTTGCCGCGTTCAAACTCTCCATTGATCTCGTGCATAACACAAAAGCGAAAGCAGGCGCCATTGCCCTGATGACCGCAAAAATGGAATATGTGCGGGGACTCCCGTATGAAAATGTTGGCACCGTGGGGGGAATTCCGGCAGGACCCCTGGAGCAACTCGAGCAACAGACGTTGAATGGCATTACGTATACCGTGCGCACACTTATACAGTACGTCGATGCCCCTGAAGATGGGCTCGGTGGCAGCGATACCAACGGCATCACGGCAGACTACAAATCAGTAAAAATTGAAACGCTTTGGATCATACGCGGTCAATCTCGTTCGACCTTAGCCGTTACGAGAGTGTCGCCGCACGGGATTGAATCGTTGACCAGTGGCGGGACACTGCGTGTCAATGTTTTTGATGCAGTCGCCGCTCCTCTTGTTGGTGCGAGCGTGCGCATTCAAAACAGTACGACGAACCCTCTTATAGACATAACAGTGTCAACGGATGTGAGTGGTTCTGTCGCATTCCCCGGTGCTCCGGCGTCAGCGGGGTACAAGATAACCGCAACAAAGTCAGGGTACTCAACGGCGCAAACATACGACGCCACTGTTGGGAATCCTAGTCCAAATCCAGGGCATGCGGCGGTTTCGAATCAACAAACGACCACACTATCGCTCGCCATCGATCTCCTTGGGTCGCTACAGGTTATAACATTGGATCCGCCGGGCACGGGGACATTCGACGATACGTTTTCAAATGAAGCATTGCTCATGGCTACCTCGAGCTCGGAAGTTACCAATGGCGCGCTCGTTCTTTCCGGCGCTACTGGATCATACGCAGCCCTCGGCACTGCTCGGTCTATAAACATTGCACCATCGTATCTTTCACAGTGGGCTCATGTGTCGTGGATGGCATCAACGACGGGACCGGTAGCGGTGGCGATGCAGGTGTACGCGTGGGATGGCGCGCAGTACGCGCTCATTTCCGACGCTGATCTTCCGGGGAACGCTGTGGGGTACGCGAGTTCTCCTATCGATCTTTCCGCACTGTCGGCCGCTTCCTATCCGTCAATAGTTCTTGGCACCGCTTTATCGTCAGGAGATCCACTCTATACGCCAGAACTTAATGATTGGCACGTGTCGTACGTTGCAGGCCCGACGCCGCATGCAAATGTCGATTTTTCTATTGAAGGAGCAAAAACAATAGGATCATCTCCGACCGGTGTTCCTTTATATAAAGTGGATGAGGCGTACACCACCGATAGTAGTGGACAGTGGCTCATGAGTGCTTTGGAGTGGGATTTATATACGATTTCTCTTTCGGGTTCTGGCTACGACATCGTTGAGCAATGTCCGAACTATGTGTCGTTGTCGCCAGCTGAAAATAAGCAGGTTTCCATCACCATTGCTGACCACACGACAAATTCTTTGCGCGTGTATGTTACTGGTAACGGCAGCCTCGTGGCGGGGGCGTCCGTGTCGGTTGTCGGTGGGGCAGTGAATACTGTTCAGCCAACAAGCGCGTGCGGACAGATCTTTCTTGGCGGCATCGCCTCGAACACCTATACCGTAACGGTTACCGCGCCTGGGTACGTACCATATGTTGAAAATGTCGCGGTAAACGGGACAACGGTTGCCACCGTTGTGCTCGTGCCAAACTAAACGTATGTACCGAGGCCCTACCTTCATCGAAATGTTCACCCGCCTTCATTTCACAGAGCGAAAGAGAGGTGCGCGCGTCACTCTAGGGTTAACGTTTATCGAGATGATGGTCACCCTTTCTATCTTTGCCATTGTTATGATTGCGCTCGTTAATTCGATTCTCTTTTTCTACCGCGCAAATACGTCATCCATTCAGCAGGCGTATCAAGTCGAGAGCGCCCGGCGTGGCGTGCAGCTTCTGGTTCGCGACATACGGGAAGCAACGTACGGCGCTGATGGCTCGTACCCTTTGGCCGAAATGGCATCGACGTCCATCACGTTCTATGCCGATACTGATCGAGACGCCGCCGTGGAAAAAATTCGTTACACGCTTTCTGGTACGTCGCTCTCGCGGACCGTCATAGAGCCAACGGGCAATCCTGCACAGTACGTTGGATCTGGAGAGACCTCGGTAGTGTCTGACCACGCGCGCAACCTTGGCCAGAACATTGCGGTATTTCAGTATTTCAATGCGAGTACGACCGAAGTTGTTAATCCTAATGCAATCGCCTCGGTCGTTTCGGTGACCGTCTCGATTATTGTGAACATTAGTCCGTACAGATTGCCTGGAGAGTTTACACTGAGGTCAAGTGCGACACTTCGTAACCTACGCGCGCAATAAAAGAATCAAAAAGAAAAATGAAAATTGAAAATGTTTCGCAAAGGCTCATTTTTTATTTATCTTTTTTCAATACTCGTTCGCGCGCGTCGCGCGCGTACTTCACCCTTCTCGTCCTCGTCTTCTCAACCGTTTTTTTTACACTCCTCTCGGCGCTCGCTGGATACATTTTTGTTGAAAAGCGTTCACAGTTGGCGCAGGAGAATAGAGAGCAGGCATTGAACATTGCAGAAGCAGGACTTGAATACTACCGATGGCACTTGGCGCACTGGCCAAATGATTTGCAGGACGGCACCGGTACCGCAGGCCCATACGTACACGCCGTCCCCGATCCTGAGGGGGGAACCCTGGGGACATATTCGCTCGACATAGCAGGAGACCAGGCATGCGGCTCCATTACGTCCGTTGCCATTACGTCGACGGGGTGGGCCAATGCCGATCCAACCATGGAGCGAAAGCTTTACGCACGCTACACGAGGCCGACTGTTGCTGAATTTTCTGCTATCGTCAATTCAAACGTCTGGGCGGGAGCCGATCGCATTATTTCTGGGCCATACCACTCGAATAGTGGTGTGCGTATGGATGGGACGCATAACGCAGACGTAACTTCCGGGGTGGCGACGTGGCTGTGCAATTCTAGTTTTGGATGTAGCCCAAGTCAGACGGTGAATGGTGTCTTTGGGAATGGCGGTCCCCAGTCATTATGGAAATTTCCCGAGCCTACGATTGATTTCAATGGTATTTCCGCCGACTTAGTGGCGCTCAAAGCGTATGCGACTTCGTCGGGCATATACATAGGACCTTCTGGCGGCTATGGATGGAATGTCGTCTTCAATGCAAACGGAACCGCTCAGATACATAAAGTTGTTGGTACGACGCAAGTATGGGGCTATTCAACTGAAAATGGATGGCGACAAGAGCGCACCGTGATGTCGAACGTACAAGGTGGCACAACGTACACCATTCCCGCTGGGTGCCCTGTCATTTTTATAGAGGACAACGCTTGGCTTGGGGGTGTGGTGTCGGGGAAGGTGACGCTCGTTGCGGCAGACGTCAGCACATCGAACATTGATCGTTCGGTGGTCCTCCATAACAACATTACGTACGCCAATACGAATAGCGGATTGACCGTCATTGGCGAACAAGACGTTTTGGTTGGGCTCCAAACACCCGACACCATGACTATTAATGGCGTGTTTATTGCGCAGAAAGGCCACTTTGGGAGAAATCACTACTGCCAAAATGATTGTACTTCGACGTCGGGAAACCAAGGTTTGCCCTCGAATCTCGACCAGTACGTCTACCGCTCAACCTTGAGCACCAATGGGACGATCGTCTCTAACGGAAGGTTCGGGACGAAATGGTCATCCGGCGGTACCTTTATCTCGGGGTATAACCAGCGAAATGATTCCTACGATGCAGAGCTCGCCAAGAGCCCGCCACCGTTTACGCCAGCAATTTCCGACGATTACAAATTTGTTGATTGGAGAGAAATCAATTGATTGATTTCTCTCCGGTGCCGCGCAGACGGCAACCGCCGATGTGAGCTTTGCGAACAGGCGGTAGGTGGAATAAACACAAACTGCTTTGTGTTTATTCTGGTCTCGCCTTGCGAGAATGCCCGATGCAGCTTTGCTGCAGGGCATAGGTGAATAGAAATTATATTGATTTCTCTCCGGTGCCGCGCAGACGGCAACCGCCGATGTGAGCTTTGCGAA
>CAYHYY010000017.1:13166-15704 GCA_964360975.1 uncultured Candidatus Saccharibacteria bacterium
CTCGCCTTGCGAGAATGCCCGATGCAGCTTTGCTGCAGGGCATAGGTGAATAGAACAGCATGAGTAGCGAGGGTTGGAAGTTAGCTCGTGCCTCATGCCTCGCTCTTAGGTCGCGTGGTACGATTTGGTCATGCGAAAAATGGTCGTTGGCAATTGGAAGATGTATGTCAATACCCTCGCTGAGGGGAAAAAGATTCTCAAGGAAATAGATAAAAAGTTTCCGCGCGGCGTTAAAAACGATGTCGTTATATGTCCACCGAACGCGCTTGCCGTGGCGCTTCGCGCTGGGTACGGAGGGAAACGAATTGCATTTGGCGGGCAGGACGTGTTCTGGGAAAAGGAGGGGGCATTCACCGGAATGGTTTCTCCAAAAAGTCTTGCATCGTCAGGGCTCACCTATGTCATGGTGGGACATGCCGAAAGGAGGGAGTTTGGCGATTCAAATGAGGTGGTTGCAAAGAAGCTTGCCGCAGCATATGAAGCAGGACTGCATCCCATTCTCTGTGTTGGTGAGAAAGAGCGCGACGAAGATGGTGGTCACTTTACTGAGCTTGCAAAAGAGGTGACGCAGTCAGTGGCGCGCCTCGATGCATCATCGGCATCGCGACTCACCATTGCGTATGAGCCAGTCTGGGCAATCGGCGCGCCCGAAGCGCCTGCGCCGCGTATTGCTGAAGAGGCAATTGTCTATATTCGAAAAACGCTTGCTGATCTTTGGGGGAGAGAGCGCGCGCTCAAGGTGAGAATAATTTACGGCGGCGCTGTTGATTCTATTTCGGCTCCAAAGTTTGCGGCGCACCGCGGCATACAAGGGGTCCTTCTCGGGCGCGCTTCAGTGAATGCAGAAGAATTTACCGCCGTCGTAAAGGCATTTTCTCAATAATTATGGAAGTTCGTTCGATTCAGGACGTCCAGGATCTTGTCGGCATGGTGGTCATGGTACGCGCCGCACTGAATGTTCCCCTTGAAAACGGTGTGGTCACCGATGGATTTCGGCTGGAGCATGCGCTCCCCACTATCAGTTTCCTTATTACCAAGGGTGCGAAAGTTATACTCATCGGCCACATGAGTGACGCAAAAGGCAGCTTGAAGCCGGTGTATGAATACCTCAAGGGGAAACTGCCTATCACCTATGTAGACGATGTTGCAGGCGCAAAAGCGCGCGCCGCGGCGCACGCATTGAAAAATGGGGAAGTCTTGATGCTCGAAAATCTTCGATGGAATCCGGGAGAAGAAGCAAATGAAGAACAGTTTGCACGAGAACTGGCGTCACTCGCCGATATCTATGTCGCTGACGACTTTACGGTGGCTCATCGGAAACACGCGGGCGTCGTTGGTGTACCCAAATTTCTTCCATCGTATGCAGGAGTTCGGTTTATGGCAGAACTTGAAGGGCTCACTCCCGCGCTCACGCCGGAAAGCCCGTCATTGGCGATTGTCGGTGGTGCAAAATTCGTCACGAAAGAGAAGCTCATTCATGAGCTTCTCAAAAAATACGACAAGCTGTTTATCGGTGGCGCAATCGTCAACGATTTTTTTCTCGCGAGGGGGTATGAAGTGGGAAAGTCGCTCGTTTCGCACACTGATCATGTGAAGCCGCTCTTAGAAAACTCTAAAATTGTCCTTCCGATTGATGTGACGGTAGAAAACCCAGCAGGTCGTGAGGAAAAAATGGCTCATGAGGTAGAAGAGAACGATATGATTCTTGACATTGGCCCAAAATCCATTGAGTCACTCCGACCGACGATACAGAAGGCGCGCACCATTCTTTGGAACGGGCCGATGGGAAATTTCGAACGAGGTTTCAAAAAAGGAACCGATGATCTTGCGAAAATGATCTCAGAAACCAGCGCACATTCAATCGTCGGCGGCGGCGATACGCTCGCATCGATACAGAGTCTCAATCTTACTGACAAGTTTTCGTTCGTTTCAACCGCAGGAGGCGCGATGCTCGACTTTCTGGCGAATGGGACTTTGCCGGGAATCGATGCGCTCAAAAATTCTTTGCGGTAAGTTGAAAGTATCACCCGAGAGGACCGTAGCCTCTCCGTGCAATACAGAGTCTGCATCGCCATTGAGAACTTACACGCTTGTAATAGCCTCGGCGGTCGTTGTACCCCTGTACTATGCAAAAGAGCGCAAGATTTTTCTTTATCGTAAAGCACGATAGGCAGACCTCCCCTACCGCCTCCTCTGCCCATGTTCCGATGCGAAAAGCAGCATCGGCATTTAGTGTAATTTCGATGCGTCCCGCGCGCATATGCGAAATGTTCTCTGTTCTCCGTTCAGTCATTTCCGGGTATGGTACCCCACGGAATATGTCTCTCAAACACTAGAATTATTAACCATTGCTACCCGTATTTTTGTTCCGATTTTTTGTGCTTCACCCTCCGCATGGCAATCATAGAGGCGAGGCCTCTATGAGTTTATAAGAGGCCTCGCCTCTTGAGTGTTGCTTGCTACGGTGACGAATTTGAGTACCATGCTAAGCCATGCACGAACGTGGATCTTTTCAGATATTATTTGCGACAGAGGAAA
>CAYHYY010000018.1:0-15335 GCA_964360975.1 uncultured Candidatus Saccharibacteria bacterium
AAAAAAGAGCTTAGGGTGGAGTCCAGAACGGCGCGCAATTTCAGAAGAATCAACAGAGACGGTGACGCGGATGCTGGTCGAGGTGGTTGATACGGCACTGAAGGACGGTAAAGCGAAAATTCCCGAATATTCAATAGCGGCAAAAACGGGTACTGCGCAAATAGCAAATCCAAATGGCGGGGGGTACTATGAAGACCGCTACCTGCACTCGTTCTTTGGCTACTTCCCCGCATACGAACCGAAGTTTCTCGTATTTTTCTTCGCCGTCGAGCCGCAGGGCGCACAGTACGCGTCAGAAACCTGGACCGACCCGTTCATCGAGACCGTCCGCTTCCTTATCAACTATTACGAAATCCCTCCGGACAGGGCAGGGCTGTAGCGTATGGGACACGAAGGCTGGACCCAGAGGATCTACGAAGGCATGGCAGTTATATACGATGTCGACCAAAAGACGTATGAAGTTATCGGATGGAATGCAGATGCCTCCATAATCAGAATTCGTCCTTACGAACCGCGAAACGCGAATTCATTTAATGTACCTGCAACACGTCTTCGTCCTGCGTATGGTTGAGAAATAATCTATTCTCATGTATTTTAACAGGACGCTGCAAATTCCTTTGCAACGAGGCTCTATCCCCAACGAATTTCCCATTAAAAAGGGGCAGAGTTCAGAAACGCGGCCCTATCCACTAGCGGATTTTCCTTGCAAGCGGGTTGCGCTGAGATACGAGGCCCTATCGTCTAACGGTTAGGACACATCCTTCTCAAGGATGGAATCGGGGTTCGATCCCCCGTGGGGTCATGGGTACTTTAAAACCAGAGCATGTCTCTGGTTTTTTAGTACCCACAGGGTCCAGACGGAGAATCGAACGACGGAGGCGCAGGTTCCCGCGTAGCAGGGACGCCGAGTCGGTGCCCAAGCTAAAACGCGAAGCGTTTTAAGCTGCGGGCGATTCCCGGTGGGGTCATGGCACGAGGTATACGGGCGCTTTGCGCCGCGAGTGACATGACGGGCGGAGCGCACGAAGGTGCGCGAGCCCCGGGATCACGAGCCGAGTCAGCAGACTCGGACGAGTGACACGTTCACACAACGCGATTGCATTTAAGATTTGTGACGACCGCAGCGATGTCTCGACGATACGTCGGGACCGCGAGGCTGAAAGGCGAAGCCGTTGGCTAAACCGAGGGCGACCAAGAAAATAGCGAACGCAGGTGAGCATATTTTCTGAAGTACTCCTGTGGCATTTCCAACAGCCGATGGGGTCATACTACGAAATTGCAGAAACATATTGCTTCTGATATATTCGCATATCATGACTGTATCTCGAATCATTGAGGCGGGTAATAAAGACAGGAGTGGGTTGGCAGACTATATCGCCAGTCTTCGAAGGGCACTCGAAACTCTTCACTGGCAGAACTGGAGGAAGCGTCAACGCATTGAAGGTCAAATCCAACGACTTGAACAGAAGGTGCCGATAGAAGACTAACCGTAGTCTTGTAGGCTCAGAGCGACATCGTATTCGGTTATTATATAAAATCGTGACTGTCCCCATTTCCATTTCCTAATGTCCATTTCCTAATGATGTATTGAACCCTATTTACTCTGTTCCTTGTTTTGCCATATTTCTCTCTATCTCCGCCTCTATCTCTTCCCATCTCATGGAATAGCGGTCAATAACAGGTAGTTCTTTATCCTTCGTTGGTCCTTGCGTGAACACATATGGAGTGTGTCTCATTTTATGAGAAGTGACTTTGCTGTCTTCTCCTGAGGTAGTTAAATCATAGCGTTGCTTAATGCCTTTTGAAGAAAGGTTGGAATAAATCTGACGCTTGGCACTTTTCATTATGGAGTTGTTGATGTAATCAACTTGAGGAGCGTCGACTTCTACAATTTCTTTTTTTAGTGGTCTGCTCCTAAAAATGAGGCAGACCTGGGGAGAAATGGTTAGAAGAATTGTGCCGTACTTATATCCACCAGCGAGATGATACGGAACGTCGGGGGGTACTTGGAGTAATACTGGGTTATCAGAAGTAATAAATACACGTGAGTCACGCGAAACCAGCAAAAACAATCCCTTTTCTTTAAGGAAAATATCCGTTATATCCATAGCGGTTTCTGCAGCATGCTTGAAGAAATGTCCTTTGCCGCCAGTAATCTGGAAGTTAAGCTTGTCCAAATCTAGTAGAGACTTTCTTGCCTCTTCAAATTCTTCTTCGCTACCAAATGTCACGCCTGCTTTTTCAAAATCCTTACGGAGAATTTCAGGATGTTGCGCACGTGTTTCCATTTCCAGTTTAAATGCTTCTTTATAGAAATTCCTAGAAATTTGCTCAAAAGTTGGTCCTCGAGTGGCAAGAAAAGCAACAAATTGCAGGAGTGCTCCATATTCATCACCGTTTAAGTTCCGAAGTACCCTTTCTTGAGCAATCTTCTGTAAAGCTGGAGCTGCAGCTCCCTCCAACAGGGTGAACATGTCTTCCACTTCCCGAGATTCTTCACCCGTTTCTTTGTTGACGAATGTGTGGCGATTGTTCTCAGCAGCAACGTTCTTGATACCAGCCGGGAAGGTAGGTCTGCCTCGTTCATATGTATACACCTGCTCACTACCCTCCGAGATTTCGAAGTTCCGTAAATAACACTGAGGTACCCAGTGATCTGCCATCTTTGTATTTTACGCTCTTCCCTAAAGACGTAAATTCTGCTGAAATCAATCAATATTTCGCAAACGCTGGATAATGGGTTTAAAATCTTTTATCGTTATGGTCACTAAACGGTTCTCATCCACCTGCAGTTATAGCCCCCCCACCCCCACCGTCCCCGAATCCCTAACGCCCGACGGCGTCACGCGTTTTTTCGAGTGCTATAGTGCTTCCAATAACACATAAGAACATATGCTCGACGTACAGAAGTTGAAATCAGATTACACAGCAACAGATGCCTGGGGCCTCGTCACTTCTATAGACCTCCACGGCTGTAAGCCCGAGACCATCCGTGATGCAGACGCTATCAAGCGGTTCGTGGTCGAGCTCTGCGACAGGATAGGCATGAAACGCTTCGGCGAGTGCCAGGTCGTCAATTTCGGGGAGGACGAGCGAGTCGCCGGGTTCTCTATGACCCAGCTCATCGAGACCTCGCTCATCTCGGCTCACTTCGCGAACGCGACGAACACCACTTACCTCGACATCTTCTCCTGCAAATTCTACGACCCGCAGGCGGCTGCAGATTTTGCCAAGGAGTTCTTCGGTGCGAAGGATGCCGTACTTACGGCTACGCTACGAAAATAGCGAATCCACCATGGGCTCAAGTGATATGATATATCATATCACCAAAATTTTTGAGAAAAATGACTGAACATCTAAAGTAAGGAATCAGCCACACTCATCACCTCGTACGGGGCAGGCGTCTAGGATTTCTCCTAGCTGAATAGGCTATCCACTGCCTTCTTAACGTCCTCTCCGTTAGCGCGACCTTGGAGCTCTTTCATGATGAGCCCCATAAGTTTTCCAGCCTCCTTTTTGTCAGTAATGCCTAGTTCATCCTTCTTTGCCGCGGCGATCTTTCGAATATCATCCTGACTCATTGTGGCGGGGAGATAGGTCTCAAGAATTGCTCTCTCGGCTTCTTCTTTCAAGGCGGATTCCTCACGACCACCCTTCCTGAATGCATCTGCCGCTTCTTTGCGTTTTTTTACTTCGCGGCGAATGACATTCAGAGCGTCGGAGTCTGGAAGCTCATCGGTTGGCTTCATTTTTTTTGAAACGAGCTCATTGGTGAACCCTGCGGAAAGCCCTCGGAGGGTATCCAGCTTCAATTGGTCGCGCGCCTTCATGGCTACTGCGGAGTCCGCCTTAATTTTTTGCTGCAACATAGGGCGATTGTAACACAATGCTAAACTGTATGGATGGATGTGCTTCTTATAGCTGGCATCGTGGTGCTGATTCTTATCAACGCGGGAGCGGTCGCGTTGTTTTATTTGCGCCCAAAGTCAGGAAGCAGTGAAGGGGTATCTCTCATGAACGAGAGAATTTCCGAGCTACAGCGCGTCATGGATGAGCGTCTCGACAAGAGTTCGCGCTCTATGCAGGACTCACTGCAGACTCAGATGAAGGAATCATTCAGGCTCATTAAGGATGTGACCGAGGGATTGACGAAACTCGATGAGACCAATAAGCAGGTCGTGTCGTTTGCCGATCAGCTCCAGAACTTGCAGGACATACTAAAAAATCCAAAGCAGCGCGGGATTTTAGGCGAGTACTATCTTGAGACGGTCCTCCAGAACGTTATGCCACCTGGCTCGTTCCAGATGCAGTACACCTTCGAAAACGGTGAGATAGTTGACGCCGTCGTCTTTATTAAAGACCGCATCGTACCGATAGACTCAAAATTCTCGCTCGATAACTACAATCGTATTCTCGGGACGAACGATACGACCGAAAAGGAGCGACTTGAGAAACTTTTCAAGCAGGATTTGAAATTGCGCATCGACGAGACCGCAAAGTACGTTCGACCCGAAGAGGGGACTATGGACTTCGCGTTTATGTTCATCCCGTCAGAGGGCATCTACTACGACCTCCTCATCAATCAGGTTGGAACGGTGAAAACGAATACGCGTGATTTGATTGAATATGCATTTGGAAAGAAGGTCATCATCGTTTCTCCTACCTCATTCCTCGCGTACCTCCAAACAGTCCTCCAAGGCTTGAAGTCGCTCCAAATAGAAGAAAAGGTACATGACGTCATTAAGAACGTGGGCGAGCTTGGCAAGCACTTGGGCGCGTACAGGGATTACCAATTGAAGCTCGGCAATGCCTTGGGGACGGTGGTTAATCATTACAACGCGACCGAAAAGGAGTTTAAGAAGATTGATAGAGATGTCATGAAAATTTCGGGGAGCGGGCTAGATGTCGAGACGGCGCTCGTCGAGGGGCCGGCAAGGGACTAGGCTAAGTTGGCATCGTGAAAAATGATGAGTATCATTGTCTCTAGTTTCCGTGAAACAAAACATTGATGGAACATTTCAATATGTCAACAGATCACTTTTGTTCGGTGAGTCAAGTGGCTGGGGTTGTCCCGAAAAAGGAAAAAACATCAGTGGGTAGCAGAAGGCCCTCCCCGCGATCCTAATAGCCACACCTGGTATCGTTACTGCCGTTGTCGCTACGCTGAAATTAGCTTTGATAGTGGGAGAACATGGAGGGAAGCGGATAACGATTAGGATTAAGTTTCACTATGCCGTTTCTCCCGTATTCCTCAAGGCGTCGCCTTGGGGAATGGTGTAGTATTACGATATGAGTATGAGAGCACCTATAGTGTCAGGTGAGTGGTATCACTGCTATAGTCGCGGCATAGATAAACGCACAGTTTTTGCGGTTGATTCAGATTATCGCAGGTTTATGCAACTCCTGTATTTGGCAAATCAAAAGCTACCGATACGACACGCTGACCTACCATCGAGAATAACGTCGAAGGATTTTTATGTTCTTGCAAGGGGAGCGCCTCTTGTATCAATTGGCGCTTTTTGTTTGATGTCGAATCATTTTCACCTACTGATACAAGAAATTAATGAGGGTGGAATATCCGCGTTTATGCAAAAATTGGGTACAGCCTACACCATGTATTTCAATATTAAGTACAAGCGTTCTGGAGGATTATTTACGAGACCATTTCGATCTCGTCATGTTTCCCACGACAGATATTTTCAACATGTTATTGATTACATTCACCTTAATCCAAGTGATGAGGGACATGTGCAGTCCGAAAGAAAGTTAAGGCAATATCCGTATTCAAGTTTCGGGATTTTCAGTAGGAGTCATAGTCTTGAGCAGTCAATTTTGGGCAAAGAAGTTTTTGATGTTTACCGTTCAAGATCGTTTTCGGAAATGTTCAAGTCCAAAAAGCTGTATCAGTTGTAGGAGGAATTTCGCATCTGATTTCTGAGAACATTCCTCAAGGCGTCGCCTTGAGGAATGCGGAGGTTACCAAAACAAGCGTTTTCTGGTATTATCCTTAGTCCTAGCTATTTTTTTATGTGTGGTATCTTCGCGTATACGGGCGGTAGAGAAGCAAAGGAAATACTCCTTGATGGTCTTTCTCTTTTGGAATACCGAGGCTACGATTCGGCAGGCATCTACATGAAGGACTTCGGACTCGTCAAGACGCCAGGGGCCGTCGCGGAGCTCCGCGCAAAGGCGACAAAAGATTCGACGGCGAAAGCAGGAATCGCGCACCTTCGCTGGGCGACACACGGAGAGCCGACGGAAGTAAATGCGCACCCGCACCAATCCTGCAATGGCATGGTCTACGTTGCGCATAACGGCATTATTGAGAATTTCAAGGAACTGCGCGAGGGGCTCACCGAGCGCGGGCACACATTTAAATCTGAGACAGACACGGAAGTCCTGTCGCACCTCATTGAGGAAGCGATAACCTCAGGACATAGTTTTGAAGATGCAGTCGTGAATACACTCGGAAAAGTGCGCGGCACGTATGGCTTGCTTATTTCATACGCGGATGAGCCTGGGACCATCATTACGGCGCGCATGGGATCGCCAGTTGTTCTCGGTTTGGGCGACGGTGAAAATTTCATTGCCTCTGATGCAACGCCAATCTTAAGGCACACAAAGCAGGTCGTGTTTCTCTCAGACGGTGACGTTGCTATCGTGACGCCAACGTCGCACAGAGTACGCACGCTTCACTCCACGAAGGTTGATCGCGCCGAGGAGACCATTGATTGGGACATTGCGGAAGCAACGCGCGGCGGCTATCCGCACTTCATGCTCAAGGAAATCTTTGAAGCGCCTGAAGTTTTGGAAAATGCGATGCGTGGCCGATTAATTCTGGGTGAGGGGAGGGCGAAGCTCGGAGGACTTGAGTCGGTCAAAAGCGAGCTCATGAATGTCGACCGGCTCATCATTGTTGCGTGCGGTACTGCTTACTACGCGGGGCTCGTTGGCGAGTACCTCATTGAAGACTTGGCGGGGATTCCGGTCGAGGTCGAGCTCGCGTCTGAATTTCGCTATCGAAAACCGATCATCGGAAAAAATACGGCGATCATCGCCATATCCCAGTCGGGGGAAACATTGGACACGTTGGAAGCGGTTCGTGAGGCAAAGCGTCGTGGCGCCATAACGCTCGGTATCGTCAATACCGTCGGCTCAACGATTGCGAGAGAGACCGACGCGGGCGTCTACAACCACGCCGGTCCTGAGATGGGTGTTGCTTCAACGAAAGCATTTCTTTCACAAATTGCGGTGCTTGCCTTGATCGGACTCTTCTTTGGACGTAACCGCACGATGTCCGATGCGGAAGGCAAGAAATTCATCGCCTCACTCCAAAAGTTGCCAGATTTGGCGAACAAGGTTCTTGCGCAATCCGATGCTATCAAAGCAATAGCGCATAAGTATCTCTATGCACGTGACTTCCTCTACATGGGGAGACGGTACAGCTACCCAATGGCTATGGAAGGAGCACTGAAATTGAAAGAAATTTCCTACGTTCACGCGGAGGGATTTGGCGCTGGGGAAATGAAGCACGGCCCCATCGCGATGATCGACGATAAGTTCCCAACGATGGTCATCGTTCCCGAGGATTCGGTCTATGAAAAGACGCTCTCGAATATGATTGAGATTCGCGCGCGCAAAGGCCCAATCATTGCCTTGGCGACCGAAGGCGACCAGCGCGTTAAGGAGGTTGCACAAGACGTCATCTCTATTCCGAAAGTTGAGGAGTTGCTGACGCCCGTTCTCTCCGCCATAGCGCTCCAGCTGTTCGCGTATCACTTCGCGGCGGAGAAGGGATTGAATGTCGATAGACCTCGCAATCTTGCAAAGAGCGTGACCGTAGAATAGACTAAGGAAATGCTTAATTTTTTTGAAGAAAAGAAAATACTCGCCACTGATATTCCAGACAATGAATATCCTCATTATTGTGCCGACTGCGGAAAACTGGTTTACCAGTGCATTCACGGCTAAGGTATCCTCCGATTAACGACATCGGATGTCGTTAATTCTCGGTGCCGAGTATAACGACATCCGATGTCGTTAATTGACATCACACTTCCGGCCGAACTATGAGCGAAAACCCCACAAAGTTTAAGGTAAAACAATATATTTGTAGCGGCTAATCATTTATGGTATTGTTCGATAATAAGTAAATTCTGAAATCAAAAATAAATATGTCAAATCACATTGAAGGCGCGCCAATCTTGCATTCTCGAATTATTTTGGCGGAGACTGAGCTTCCAGATAACGATGATAGTAGCTTTTGGTGCAGCTGTGCTACTTTCAGGCGTACCCACCGATGCAAGCACATGCCTAAAAATTAGACTTTCATGAAACTAGCGGTTATAAAAACTGGCGGAAAGCAGTACGTGGTTTCGGAAGGGCAGACGCTCTATGTCGAGAAGATATCCGGAAAGGGGACGAATGATACCGTGTCGTTCGACGTACTCCTCACGGATGACGGCTCGGATACGACAGTAGGTACCCCGGTTCTTCCGCAGAAAATTGATGGCGAGATTGTCGAGGAAGGAAGAGACGACAAGAAGATTGTCGTGAAGTACAAAGCAAAGAGCCGCTACCACAAGAAACGCGGTCACCGCCAGCCCTACCACAGGGTGAAGATAGGAAAACTCTGATGCGACCGGATTCTCGACGGGAACTTCTGGCGGAAGATTCTGGGGAGACGCTGTGGGGGCAGTTCCTGCGGGGCGAGTTGTTCAGATGGATACTCGAACAGAATCGGAATCGAACGCCGGAACATCAGGTCTCACAACCAGGCACAAAACCTTCGGCGACGCCTCCTAAGAACGGTCAGTAGGACTTAATTTCGATTCTGGAGGGCATTTCTCAAAGTCTCGGAATCAGCATACTCAATCTCAGCGCCAACCGATAAGCCACGGCCTAGGAGCGTCGTTTTGAGCACCGGGTCAATGGCGGATAGTTGTTTCGCAAGTTCTCGCGCTGTGTAGTCGCCCTCAGGGGTCGTTGAGAGAGCAAAAATTACCTCAGTGACCCCATTCTTTTTAATACGTACGAGAAGCTCTGCGGTGCGAGGTTCCTTCCCTGCGCGCTTCTGTCGCGCCATGGGCATCAAGCCTCCCAAAACGAAGTACCGGCCTTTATAGGCACTCGATGATTCGACGGCATCAATATCGACATCCCGTTCGACCACCATGAGGGCAGACGCGTCACGCTTCGTGTCGGCGCACAGCGCGCACGCTCCTTGCGCTCCAATCTCATCAAAGCGGTAACACTGAGAACATGGCGACACTTCGTCTCCCAACGAAGTTATTGCTCTCGCTAACGCTACTCTCAACGACTGTGGGCGAGATAACAAAAATTGCACGATGCGTCGAGCTTGACGAGGCCCGATGCCGGGAAATTCTGCAATGAGATCGACGAGCTTGCTGACGCCTTTCATGTGTACCGTTGCCTAGAATGAATCATCATCAGACGCCGACAGAGCGGGCGTTGGGCTGCCACCAAAGTCTGATTTCTCGATTGGCAGGAAGGTTGCGCGCTTTGCGTCGAAATAGAGCTCGACTTTGCCCGTCGGTCCGTTTCGGTGCTTCTCTATGAGAATTTCGGCGACATTCGATTTTTCTTCGGTGTTGTCTTTATAACGATCTTCATTGTGAATGAACATCACGACATCCGCATCTTGCTCTATCGACCCGCTATCGCGAAGATCTGAAAGTCGTGGCCTGCCGCGTCTGGTTTCAATGGCGCGTGAGAGCTGTGAGAGCGCCAAAACAGGGACATCGAGTTCACGCGCAAGAATCTTCAGCGAACGCGATATTTCGGTAACTTGCTGGGTCAGTGAGTCGGAAGTACGTGCATTGGGCGATGTCATGAGCTGGAGATAGTCGACAATAAGCAGGCCAATGCCACTTTCTCTTTTCAGGCGGCGCGCGACCGAGCGCATGCCGAGCGCATTCGTTGCCGGCTGGTCGTCAATATAAATTGGCGCTTTCGAGAGGCGCTCCATGGCATCGCGAATACGATCAAATTCCTCGTCAGTATCAATCTTTCCAGTTCGCAATTTCCACGCGTTCACCCGCGCTTCAGCAGAAAGCATGCGGTCGACTAACTGCTGTGAACTCATTTCAAGAGAAAAAATACCCACCGGTGTTCCATATTTAATCGCCGTTTGCCTGGCGATGTCCAAGGCAAGCGCCGTCTTTCCCATAGAAGGGCGCGCGGCAAGAATGATGAGGTCCGAACGCTGAAAGCCAGCAAGAATATTATCGAGGGACGCAAAGCCGGTCGGTACGCCGCGGAGCTCGTGCTCACCCTTATGCAGCGAATCGAACCGCTCCCACGCTTCGCCCAAAGCTTCTCGAATGGCGGTGAATTTTCGGAGCGTTGGTGAACTGGTAACCTCGTAGATTCTCTTCTCCGCCGTGTCGAGAAGTTGCTCAATGTCCTTCGACTCATCGTAACCCAGCTCGCCGATAGAGGATGATGCCTCAATGAGCGCGCGCATCATCGCTTTTTTCTGAACGATTTCCGCATAGTATTTAAGATTTGCTGACGTTGGCGTTGAGGCGACTAATTCTCCAAGGTAACTGTTACCGCCCGCGCGCTCTAATTCGTTATGTTCTTTGAGCGTATTTGCAGTCGACAAAAGGTCGATTGGATTGCCGGCGTTAACCAAGTCCAGCATCGCCCGATAGATGGTGCGGTGTTTTTCGACGTAGAAAGAGTCAGCAGAAATCAGGTCGGTCACCTCGTGGATGCCGTCCGGTTTCAACATAATTGAACCCAAGAGCGCGCGCTCGGCTTCTATTGATTGTGGAGGAATTCGCGCGCCTGATGCCATGCGGCTATAGTACCACTCGCCTCGAAAACGGAATCCGAGAGAGGCGGAGTTGTACAGAGGTTTTTACACTGAGTTATGCACCGGAGTCATCCGAGCTTCAGAACCACCGCTTCAGCTTAAAGTAGAGGAGGAAGGCGACCGTCAGCATGAGCATCGCGCCAGTAATAATCCAAAAGTCATTCGGGCTTCCGAGAATGGGGGTGTCTACCGTATTCATGCCAAAGACGCCAGCGAGGAGCGACAAAGGAAAGGTGAGGAAGGCCATGATGGTGAGGAGCGTCATCACCTCGTTTTGACGCGTTGAGAGCAATGAATCGTTGGTATTCCTGAGCTCGTTCACCGTGTCGATAAATGAGAGCGCTTTGTTGTAGATACGGTAGTGAAGCGCGGTCATGCCACGGAGGTAGTTTCGAAAACTCTCGCCAAATATGGTCGTGCCAGCCTGTTCCAGTGAGTCAAGCGTTTCTCGGTGCGTACCGAGCGTGCGCTTGTGAATGAGCAGTTCACGGCTCACGTCAGAAATTGTCTGCACCATATCGCGCTCGCGTCCCGAAAATATCGCGTTCTCAATTGCGGTGACATTGTCTTCTACCGATTCAAGCTCATTTTCGACACCTTCGTACAGGCGCTCAACTATTTCAAAGAGGACATGCCCGCTGTGAAATTTACCACTGACGCGCCTCATGAGCGTCGTCGCCTCAAATGAGCGAGCGTAATCGATGAGTGCCGTCACCGGCTCATAGTGGATGCTCATAATAAATTTTTTGCCGATGATGATGTCAATTTCTTGCGCCACCGTGACGCCATGCGTATGGCGCATGGCAGGGAAGTGCAGAACCGCGTAGGCAAACTCAGGGTATAAGTCGACGTGCGGCTTCAGGGTCGGACGCAAAAGTTCCTCCGACAGGAGGGGACCGAGTGAAAACTCCGCGTTCATTTCAGTTATCTCCTCAACGGTGGGGGATTCCAAATCCACCCACACCACATTTTCGAGCGAGTACCGATTAATCATTAGGGACAGTATACCCTTGTGATATTCGGAGGATGAAGTGTCGTTGAGGAAAACCTCTGTTTTCCCATGTCATCTCGCTTTCCGGATTGCTTGGCTCATGCGATACTATAGCCAAATGGATGATCGTCCCCGTATCGGGTTGCGTACAGCAGTCTTTGGCGCGGTGCTTCTTGTTGGCGTCGGTTTTTTTATAGGTACTATCGCGAAACCTGGGCAGCCATGGGCGGCGAATGCAACCACAAGCGGCGCTTATATTTCGCCAGATGACTTGACGCCGCTCATTCAGGCGTGGCAAACGCTTGATGCCAATTTTGCGTCGGGGACGACCACTGAAGGTACAACCAAACAAGAAAAAATCTGGGGAGCAATTTCCGGATTGACCGCATCGTATGGCGACCAACACACGGTGTTTTTCCCTCCAGTAAGACTTGAAGAATTTGAAACGGAAGTGCGCGGCAATTTTGAAGGCGTGGGAATGGAAATTGCGGTGAGAGACAACATGCTCGTCGTCGTCGCCCCGTTAAAAAACACACCCGCTTTTCGGGCAGGAATTCAGAGTGGCGATCACATTCTAAAGATTGACGGTGCTGACACTGCGCGCATCACGGTAGAGAAAGCCGTCTCGCTGATTCGCGGCGAAGGAGGCACCTCGGTAGTTCTGACGCTGTCGCGCGAGGGCAAAAAGCCATTTGAGGTAACGGTCACGAGAGAGACCATACTGCTCCCGACCATCGACACGCAGATGCGCGCCGATTCGGGCATCTTTGTCATTTCGCTATACAACTTTAATGCGCAAGTGCCGCAGATGTTTCGGGATGCGGTTTCCGAATTCGCTGGTACTGGCTCCCGAAAACTTATCCTGGATCTCCGAGGAAATCCTGGCGGATATCTTGAGGTGTCCGTCGAAGTAGCGAGCTGGTTTCTCCCCGTCGGGAAGCCTGTCGTCATTGAAGACTTCTCAAATGTCGAAACGGAGCAAGTACACCGTTCACGCGGCTATAACTACTTTGGTTCCAATGTCCAAACTGTCGTACTGGTCGACGAGGGGTCCGCCTCTGCCTCGGAAATTCTCGCCGGCGCGCTCCGTGACCACGGGAAGGCGACCTTGATCGGCACGAAGACTTTCGGGAAGGGTTCGGTGCAACAGTTGTTCGATCTCCCCGACAATGGGGCGCTGAAAATCACCATCGCGCAATGGCTCACGCCAAACGGCGTATCGATTTCGCATGAGGGAATAGTCCCTGATTACACCATAGAAAGAACAGAGGAAGACCGAAATAAAGGAGTAGACCCGCAACTTGATGCCGCGGTAAAATTCCTGAGCGGTCAGTCCATCGAGGTCGCCGAAACCGAATAGCAATGCTTTCGTTGGCGGCCTTTTTCGCGATAATCGGCACCATCGGCTGGGGTCTTTCGAATGCGTCCGCAAAACGTATGGTGGAGCGTTTTGGTCCGGTTCGCGCGATTGTCTTTAGAAATTTCATAGCCGTCAGCATCCTGGCGGTAGCCTCCCTTGCCGTGGGAATTCCCGACACGTTCACGGTGAGGATGCTCGCGTTTGGCATCGCGCTTTCTTTCATAGGGTACTTCCCGTTTATTTTCTTTCTGAAGGGATTAGAGAAAGGCAAAGTTGGCGTGGTGTACCCCATTTCAGCGGGGTGGGTGATTTTGGCCGCGCTCATCGGCATCCTGTTTCTTGGCGACACATTGACGATGCTGAAAGCAGCGTCACTCGCGCTGATTATCATTGGAGTCCTCGTTTCTGCCGTTCATTTCACGGAACTCAAAAAATCAGACCTCTTCTCAATGAAGAGCGGCGTGCCGTACGCGCTTGTCTCCGCGATTCTCTGGGGAGTCGTATTTGCCTTTTTCATCTACCCCGCCGAAGCATTGGGCGGAGTCTTCTTTGCGCTCATGGTGGAAGGGGTCGTCTTTATCACTGCGTTCCTGCACCTTATCGTAAAGCGTGAGCGTCTCATCCAAGGCGTAGAAGAAAAGCGACTACTGAAAAAATCAATTCCGTTTGTTTTTGTTTCAGGAATCGGTGCAGGTTTTGGAACTATGTTTATAAATTTCGGATACGCGACGGGGGAAATAGCCATCGTCTCGGCTATCGCTGGCGCGCAGATCGTGGTTGCTGGTGTTTTTGCGCATTTTATTTACGGAGAGCGCCTTTCAAAGCAGCAGTACGTCGGCATATTGCTCGTCTTGATTGGTATCGTTTGCGCAGCTATCATCTAGGTATGAAGGTAATACTCCTCAAAGACGTCCCTAAGGTAGGTCAGCGCGGCACGCTGGTTACGGTTGCGGACGGCTACGCGATGAATGTCTTAATCCCGCAGAAAAAAGCAGCTCCCGCTATAGCAGAAAATCTCAAGAGGTACGAGCGGGGTGTCGAGGCTGCGAAACAAAAAGCTGATCACAGCGCCGAGCAGGCAAAAAGAATTTTGTCGGAGATAGATGGCAAGACGCTTTCGGTTACAGTTAAAACGAGCGATACGGGAACGCTCTTTAAATCATTCCATACGTCGGACATAGCGGCTGAAATGAAGACGCAATGGGGAATAGAGCTACCTGAATCAGCGCTCGAGCTCGACCATCCCATAAAGCAAAAAGGCACCTATGAAGTACCGATCAAGCTTCTCGGGAGCGTCGCAAAGATTTCGCTTTCGGTCTAACGACTACGACGTCAGTTTTTTCAGTCGCGTCCTTTTAGACGTTATGCAGCTTGCGGCGCTGCTCCATCCGGTTCCCCAATTTCACCGTCGCGATCAAGCTCGTCCACATCAAGTCTCGGGTCGCGAGTCCCCTTGATTACCGCATTGCCAATGCGAAGCGGGATGTTTGTGGGGTTGATATCATTTTCGTCCTCGCGAATCAGTGCATTGAAGTGAACTTCTGGTTGACCCTTCCTCACGATGCCGAGTGCCATGTTTCCAAGGCCAGCCGCTCCGCGATACATCTTCGTCCAACCTTCGCCGTCCGTAAGCAACGAGAATGCTACGTCCAATATGCCACTCACTGTAGTGTTAGCAAATCTATAGGCCATATAAGCAATTGCTGGAATAGCTATAATACCTTTGACGTGCTTTTTCCATCCCTTGTCATGTACGCCTGATTGAGCGGTCTGGTATGCAAGCTTGTCCAAGAAGAGCCAGGACGCTGCTATAGAGTCGGTAACTCGTTTAGTCCATACCGGGAAAGCTTTTGCCGCGATACGACCTGGCAGACCCTTAATCAATTTATTCAGTGCCCAATATGCAGCGCCTCCTACGCCCGGAATAAGCGCGAGTCCAAGCAGTGCCGTTACGGTGATGGCTTCGACCCCGAGGAAACTCAAAACTGCACCAACCTCTGCGGTGGCCGCTGATACTGCGGCCATCTTAGTGAGCGCTCCAAAGCCAAGCGCGTAGGCAGGAAGCACGAAAAGTGCATCTTTAAAGAAGCCTTTCGCGCCGAATCCCTGTGCCTGTAGCGACTCTTTGACTGCCGACCTGCGAG
>CAYHYY010000019.1:0-9277 GCA_964360975.1 uncultured Candidatus Saccharibacteria bacterium
AATCATTGCGGCATTGTACCCCGTTCCACGCAGATTCGGTACGCGACGCTTCTACCTTGCCCTCAACACGCTTTGCAGCGAATCTCTTAACTGTGAAAAGTCTGCAGTGAGGACATCTTTTGTCGGATAGAACACGGTGCTGTGAGGAAGATCCCTGCCTTCAAGCGCGCCCTCTGCGGCACTGTAGACGCGCCGCTTGATTCTGTTCCGATCAACGGCACGCCGTGCCGTCTTTTTAGACACCACCACAGAAAGGCCTGGCGGCACATATGAAAAATAGGCGACCGTCCCAAAAGGGAAACGGGATCTGCGAATCGGCGGCTTAGCAAAAGCCGCTTTTGGTAATCGCGGTACTCTTTTGGGCATCCTAAACAGTGAGTTTCGCTCGTCCTTTTCTGCGACGACGGCGTAGTACGTTTCTGCCATTTGCCGACCCGGAGCGAACCAGAAAGCCGTGTGTTGTTTTCCGCTTTCGTTTTTTTGGTTGGTACGTTCTTTTCATGAAATTTCTTTATGCACAGGTAACTCACAGTTTATTAACATGTTGTGGAGTTTTCCGCAAGTATGCGTTCTTTTCCACACAGGTATAATGACCTGACTCGCCATGGAACTCGACACGAAACAACTATGGGAGAACACGCTGACCTCAATTGAGCTCTCCATCTCACCCGCTAGTTTTAAGATGTGGTTTGGCGAGACGCACATCGTCCGCATTGATGACAGTGTGGTGCATGTCGGCGTTCCGAATCAATTGACCCGCGAGTGGCTCTCAGAGCGCTTCGGAAAGCTCGTACTCAAAACGATACGGGGATTCGTTGACACGGTTCGCGGCATTGAGTATGTCGTATCCAAAGAAAGCCCTAAGAGGACGCCCGATAAGGTGATCATCGAGCCTCACACCGAGTCCGAGCTGCCACTGTCTGACTACTACATCAACCGTTCGGACAACTTAAACCCACGCTACACCTTCGATAGCTTCGTCGTGGGACCATTTAATGAGCTTGCCTTCACAGCCGCTCAGGTCGTCGTCAAAAATCCCGGCATCGCCTACAACCCACTCTTCGTCTATGGTGAAACCGGCCGAGGGAAAACGCACCTTGCGCAAGCAGTGGGCAATCATGTCAAGAAATCGAACCAGTCAAAAAAAGTGTACTACCTAACCGCAGAGCGCTTCGGGTTCGAGTTTATGAACGCGATTAACAATCGCTCCATTCCATCCTTTAAGGAAAAATTTCGCTCGTACGATGTCCTCATCATGGACGATATCCAATTCTTCTCAAAAAAGGGGACCATCCAAGAAGAGTTTTTCCATCTCTTCAATACCCTGCACGATGCCAACAAGCAAATCGTCCTCTCGTCTGACAAACACCCAAACGTCATACAAGACATCACCGACCGCCTCAAATCGCGCTTTGTGGCCGGTATGGCGGTCGCAATCAATGAGCCTGACCATGAGTCGCGTATGGCGATTATTAAGACCAAGGCGGAAACGGTCGGACTCACGCTCTCTGATGCTGCTATCGAGAACCTGTCGCTTGCGCTCCCCGGGAATATCCGAGAAATTGAGGGCATGCTGAATACCATACTCTGCCAAATTCAATTGAAGGGCGCGCTCTCTGAAGAGAGCATTCGCGACCTTATCAAGACAACGCTCCGTCCCAAGCGAACGGTCTCGGTGAAACATGTCATCGCAAAGATTGCTGAATTTTACGGCATTGATGAATCGAGTATGTACGCAAAGACGAGACGCCGAGAAATTGTGAGGCCGCGTCAAATTATCATGTACATCCTGCGTGAAGACTTCCATCTTTCGTATCCAGCAATTGGCACCGTGTTTGGCGGGAGAGATCACACCACCGTCATCCATGCGTGTGAAAAGGTGCGTGGTGATATGGCAGCGAACAGCGACCTAAAGATTCAGCTTGAAGAATTACGGGGATTATTAAAATAGCGCGGTGGATGAGTACGGGATAACCATGTATAAAACTGGGGGCAAACAATCACTCGATCGATAAAAAAAATTATGAGTCATTCAAAACCAACACTATCCCCACTGCCGCATGAATCCCCCACATCCCTATCCACAAGGATGGTTTGTAAATATGGCTTAAACAAAGGCGAAAATCGTTCTTCCACATTTTCCACAAAGCATTAGAATAAAGAAGTTCTCTTATATATAGAAAGAATCTTATGAAGATAGAAATACTGCGAGACAATCTGGAGCATGCAGTCAGTATCGCCGCTCGGGTGAGCAACAAAAATCTATCACTACCAGTATTGGGATGTGTCTTGATTATTGTTTCGGAGGGGAAAGCGGTACTCCGCGCCACCAATCTCGATGTGAGTGTTGAAGTTACCTTAAAGGCAAAAGTATTTACCACCGGCACCGTGGCCGTCCCTGCCCATGTGTTTCAGCAAACAGTCTCAGCACTCACTGATCAAAAATTAACTATAAAAATTGTTGGCAATGCTTTAGTTATCGATGGGGAACGCGGCACGACCTCTATCACCACGGTCGATCCCGCAGAGTTCCCCAACCTCCCGTACGTCAAGGAGGGGCAAGGAACCTCAGTGGTTATCCCCACTCGTGATTTTTTAGCCGCGTTTCGTTCAGTCTCTTTTTCTGCGTCGACCTCAAGTGTGAAGCCGGAGCTCTCCTCGGTATCGATTACTATTGAGGGGGGTGAACTCACTGCGGCGGCCACCGATTCATTTCGTCTCGCCGAAGTAAAAGTTCCCGTAAAAGCAAAAAGTGTCGTGAGCCCGCTCCTGATCCCTGCGCGCAATATTAGTGACATTATGCGGGCAGTCGAATCGAGCGAGACCATTGAGATGCGCGCCGGTGAAAATCAGTGCACGTTTGTGACGGACCTCGGGTTTCTCACGTCGCGTACCATCGATGGTGCTTTCCCTGACTACAAGGCAATCATTCCGCGCGATGTGGTCGCCACCGCGACGTGCCTTAAGGAGGACGCGATACGAGCGTTTAAAAAGATTTCAATTTTCACCGACACTTTCAATCAGGTGCATATTTCGGTGAAGCCATCCGAAAAGAAATTTACGGTTCGTGCGGTGAACGCGTCGGTCGGAGAAACTATTGACCACATACCCGCGACACTCGAGGGAGAAGATATCGACATAAATTTCAATGCGCGCTACGTCACTGACGCGCTTTCGGTCGTCGCTGGCGATAGCATCTCATTCGGTATTGCTGGCCACGGGAAGCCAATGTTGATGACCGATGTACCACATCGGGGGTTTACGTATCTCGTTATGCCGATGAATCGTTAACGAACGCGTCCCTCGGTAATGCTGCAGTATGAAGAGCGCCAAAGATTTCCTCTCCAAATTTCAAAACCTGACGCCGCCAAACGACGCTATACGGAAAGCGGTTGCTGAAGCGGTTCGTGGGATCGCCGGAGTCCCGGTTGAAAGAAAAGATGTTGCCGTGAGTCGAGGCGTTGCCTATATTACGTGCTCGTCAGTTGCAAAATCCGCAATCCGCGCGGTACGCGCGGATCTCCTCGAGGAGCTGTATCGCACACTGCCGAAAGCGCGAGATAGTGTGCGCGACCTCCGTTAAAACTGTTATCGGTAGAGTACCGAACCGTCAACGTACCCATTCTGCTCAGCCCATTTTCTGACACTGTATTCCCAGCGCCCGAACTGCGGGTCGTCGCTTGGCGTCTCTGGTCGCGGCCCGCGCGGATCCCGCTTATCCACCCAATAGAGCATTGAGTGCACCGAGACCACTATTTTATCTTTCGTTGGCTGTGCGTAATGAGGGGGAACCGGTTGCAGTGTTGCGGCATCAACGGTGATTATATCGCCACCTTCCCAAATGCCACGCAGAATTGGTTTGTCACTCTCCGTCGTCGTTCTGCGTGCTTCCGGAAAGGGTTCATCAGGATACTTGGTAAGGGCATAGGCAACAAATTCATGCCACATGGGGGCGACAATAAATCCGGCTATCTTTTTTTCCATGGCGGAATTATCGTTGTTGCCCGCCCAGGAGCCGATTGCAATATTGGGCGTGTAGCCAAGAATCCACGCATCGCGGTAATCATTCGTTGTCCCTGTTTTTGCGGCAACATGGAGTCCGGGAAAATTGAGCGCAGAGCTTACACCAAATTCTGGTGCACGCGCATCATTATCCGAAAGGATGTCGGAAATCATGAGTGCAATATTTTTATCAATGACCGACTCTGGTGACAGCGGGTACATTTTTACCACATTGCCATCTTTGTCTTCTATCCGCGCCACAGCGCGGTGGCGATTTTTAACTCCCTCATTGGCGAAGACACTGTATGCCGAAACCATATCGAGCAAAGACACTTCGCCGCCGCCCAGAACGAGCGTGAGGCCATACTGGTCGGGGTTGGTGAGCGTGGTGATGCCGAGTGACTTGGCTACACGGAGCGCGTTCTGTATGCCAACGAGGTAGAGGGTCTGGATTGCGGGTATGTTAATTGATTGTGCCAGCGCGTTTCTCATGGTTACCGGCCCGCGGAACACCAGATCAAAGTTCTGCGGTGAATAACAAGGGGCTTCTGTCTCGATGCTATCGATCGGGCATGAGGTAGAAAACTGCGTGCGAACGTCGAAGAGAACGGTGTCTGGCGTGTATCCCATGTCAAACGCCGCCGCATAGACAAATGGTTTGAACGAGGAACCCGGCTGGCGGTTAGCGAGCGCGATGTTATAGGCTCCGTCGATATCCGGATCGAAGTAATTACGCGAACCAACCATAGTTAAAATATCGCCGGTGTGGGGGTCAATGGCAACAATTGATGCATTCTCCGCATTGAAATTTACTTTATTCTCAAGCGCATACTTTGAAGCTATTACTTCGCCTTTTGCCTGCAGGTCAGCGTCCAGGGTGGTGATAATACGCCATCCGGATTGTTCAAGCGCGCTTCGCCCGTACTCTTTTTCTAAAAGCTCTCTCACGTAGAAAACAAAATGCGGGGAGCGAATTCCAGAAACAGGTTGTGGGGCGAATTCAATTATTTCAGCACGGGCCGCTTCGTATTCACTGTTCGTTATGAATCCAAGCTCATTCATGCGACGCAAGACGAGATTTTTGCGCGCGTCCAAATCCGCACGATGATTCCCGTACGGTGAGTAATACGTGGGCGCCTGGGGGAGTGCCGCAAGATATGCGGCCTCTGTTAGATCAACCTCTTTCGCGTGCTTGCCGAAGAAGGCCTGGCTTGCCTCTTCTATGCCATACAGCGAACCCCCGTACGGCGACTCGTTTAGGTACAGTTCGAGAATTTTTTCTTTTGGTAAGACCTGCTCTAGTTTTATCGAGAGGACCCACTCTTTAACCTTACGCGTCACGGTCTTGTCCTTGGTGAGAATTGAATTCTTTACCACCTGCTGCGTAATCGTAGAACCACCTTGCCCACCGAGGAAGGATCCGCTCGCAATATTTGAAAGCATTGCACGGATAATCGCGGTCGGTTTGACGCCGCGGTGCGTGTAAAATTCATCATCTTCAATGGCGACCACCGCTTTCTGAATGTACGGGGAGACCTCTTCGATGGGCACCACCGTCCTCGTCACTCCCTCAGCCAAATCGTCCAGGAGAATGGTACCGGTGCGGTCGTATATTTTTGTTGACTGCTCAATCTTCCGTTCGTAGAGCGACTCAATATCAGGAATCTTAAGCGACGCCGCCCAGATGGCAACAATGCCGATAATGACGAGCGCTCCCGATACCCCCACGAGAAACAATTCTCTTCGCATGCGTGCGGCTCGTTTCATAAATCGTCTGCAAAGAATCGTAGCACATGGTAGATTGACGCTATGTTTTTCTCGAACAAACCAACAGTCTCAACGGATTCTGCGAAAATTGAAGAACTCCTGACTCGGAGCGTTGTTGAAGTCATCCCATCGAAGGACGCTCTTAAGAAGGTACTCGTGAGCGGGAAGCGGCTACGCATCAAGCTCGGGATCGACCCTACATCGCCGAACATTCATATTGGCAGGTCGGTAGCTCTCCTGAAACTTAAGGACTTTCAAGACCTTGGACACCAGCTTGTTTCAATCGTCGGTGATTTTACCGGAGTTATCGGCGACACGTCAGACAAGGATGCTGAACGTCCGATGCTCACGAACGATGTCATCGAAACCAACAAGGCTAAATACTTTGAACAGGCCGGCAAGGTCATTAACACGAAGACCGCGGAACTCAGGTACAACTCTACATGGCTTGGGGAACTTACTTACCGAGAGATAGGAGAACAAGCCGACCAGTTTTCGGTCGCGGACTTCATTTCGCGCGAACTTATCAAAAAACGTCTCGATGAAGGGAAGCGAGTGTCGCTCAGAGAGATGCTGTACCCCCTCATGCAGGGGTATGACTCAGTTGCCATCAAAGCAGATGTAGAAATTGGAGGCACAGACCAGCGATTCAACATGCTTGCCGGTCGTGTTCTTCAAAAACATTTCGGACAACCGGAACAGTTCGTGCTCATACTTGGACCGCTTCTTCCCGGCACTGATGGACGCAAGATGAGCTCAAGTTGGGGCAATACCATCAATCTTGCCGAGGAGCCAAAAGAAATGTTTGGGAAAATCATGAGCATTCCAGACACGCTCATTCGCGACTACTTGATACATACGACACGACTTCCACTTGGCGACGTAGAGCGCATAGTGAACGGTCACCCCAAGGATGCGAAGGGCGCACTTGCGAAGGAGCTTGTGCGTATGTACCACGGCGAAAAAGCTGCGGATGCAGCGCAGGCTGATTTTGACAAGGCCTTCGTTAAGAACGAGGCGCCAGAGAATATTCAGGAAGTAAAATCACTCGGAACGTTGAGAGATACATTAGTGAAAAACGCAATTATTGCGTCAAATTCAGAATTTGCACGCTTAGCTGTGGGAAAGGCTATACACAAAGTCAGTGGTGCTTTTGAAATCAAAATAATTGATGCGAACGCACCTGCGCCAGTCGGCACCGTGTTCCGCATCGGGAAGCACCGATTTGTAAAAATTATTGGATAAAGAAAACCCCGTCGATAACGGGGTTTGTTTGTTTCAGTATTCTTGTTCCTCGCTTGTCCAATCGACGACCTCATCATCGTCTTCATCTTCCGTCTCGTCAGCTTCATCGCCGCCTTTCTCTTCCTCGTCTTCTTCCACCTCACCTATGCCTCCCCGTTTCTTTTTTGTTGCATCATCGTGCATGCATTTGATGGGCTCTTTTTTTAATCATTAAATCGAGCACGCCCTATTTGTAGCAAAAAAATGATACTTAGCAAGAATCGCTTTTCTGGGCTGTGGAAAAAGTGAGATCTGCTACCCATTTTCCCCGATTCCCGAAGGAAAAGCACTGTTACTAGGTTTCAATGCCCCGCGCCTCTGGCGCGCGGGCGGGCCAAACTACCCTGGATTGAAGCGGGATTGTGCCTGGTGCGCCAGGGCGAGCGCTATAGCATCGTACTCGTCGTCCAGGCGCTTCCTCTTCGATAGTGGCACGAGGCGTTCCACCATGCGTATAACGGCGTCTTTTGCCGCGTTGCCGGAACCGGTCACGGCTAATTTCACTTCTTGCGGGGAGTACTCAAAAACGGGGCAGTCGGCGAGCGCCGCCGCAATGCTGATGACGCCGCGCGCCTCAGCGACCTTGATCGCCGTCTTCTGGTTTTTACTGAAAAAGAGCGTTTCTATCGCTAATGCGTCTGGCGCGTATTTTTTTATGAGCGCAGATACTCTCTCAAAGACCATTTTTAAACGTATTGCGTGGGCGTCTTTGTCTGGAGAAAAACACTCAGAGTGAAGGAGTTCACTCCCGTGCATAATCGCAATGCCTACACGGTCATAGCCCGGGTCAACGGCAATCACTTTATTCTTCTGCATTGGTCGTGACGTTCTCAACGTCTTGGTGTGCTTCGATCTTCTCGAGGAATGCTCCAAGTTTCTGTGCGTCGTCATCAGACAGAGGAATGGTGGTCAAAGCATGCCACTCTCCCTCATGAGATTTGGTAAACGCCCACGATGCGGAACCTGGCGTTGCCATTTGGTACCCTGCTTCGGACACGAGGAATTTCAATTCCTGGTTTGTTCTATTGCGATTGTCGGTGAAGGTGTCAATGAGGATGGCGACACCACCCGGGCCGTACGTTTCATACGTCACTTGTTCTAAGGTTTCTGCGCCAGCGCCGATGCCTTTCGCAACCGCCCGATCAATATTTTCCTTTGGCATGTCCGCAGCGCGAGCCCGTTCGATTGCAGCACGCACGTTGGGATTCGACGCATCACCTTTTGCCGCCCTCGACTCCACCGTTATCAAGCGCGAGTATTTTGAAAACACCTTCGAACGCTTCGCATCCGTCTTCCCCTTCTTTTCTTTTATCTGTTTCCACTTTGAGTGGCCGCTCATGGTGCGTAGCGTACAGCGCGCAGTGTGTAACGTCTAGCGAAGACTTCACGAGCCAACATCAACACACTGCATTACCATATGGTAATGCAGTGTGTTGATTACATGAACTGGTCGTAGAGCGTATCAAAAGCTACCTTCATATCTCGCTTATGAACGTAGAACACGAGCTCGGTATTCGTTGAGGAGAATTCGACCACGTTCACGTTCTGGAAGGTGAGTTGCTGGATGAGCGTATAGACCATCCCGACCTGCTCGATGTATTTCTCGTCAAACTGGACGCCTATGGCGACGAGGTTTCGGATCTCAGCAATCGGGCTTGCCCCAACAGAGCGTTTCAACGCGCGCTCGTATTCCTGGTCGAGTATCACGGTGAGCTCTGTGGTTCCATAGGTTGCAACGATGTATGCATTCGCATTACGTATGCGGGCCGTTGCTTTTTCAAGTGAGTGGACGTTGTCGCGCGATTTGTCGAATGTGATATCGACCAGATTCTTGGTGACGTTTATCGCATTCAATTTCACCGACTTCAATCGAGTGTTTTCACGGTGCTTGTGGAGACGTAGCCGCGATAACGCCATCGTAATAGCGGAAAAGGACACTTGTTTTTTTGTTCTCGACTCAATGAGCGGCTTTATGAAACGCGCAGTCTTTGAAAGGTTGAGCACGCGGTTAGCCAGCCCGAAGTGGAGGAATCCATCAGTCTCGATCGTGCTTTTCACCGCATTTGGGATACTTCTCATGTTTCAAATGTAACATATTTTGTTAAAAAACAATAATCTTCTCCAAGAAATCTGTTTTACAGGCGTTTCGCATTACAACAAACGAGCAATCGCGCGGTTGCGAATTATTAGATTGAAACATTATAAAAATAGCCAATGTCCGACT
>CAYHYY010000019.1:9377-14621 GCA_964360975.1 uncultured Candidatus Saccharibacteria bacterium
CAATGTCCGACTTACGAAGTCGGACATGTAGGCTCTTTTGCGCGCCATACGCCGGCACTGGGAATGCCTAAATGCAGAACTGAATATTGCGCTCGAACAATACATCAAATCATTCAACATATGAGCTATGAACGCTACAACAGGGGCAGTCAGCATCAGGTACATTTTGCGGTTAAAAAAGCGCCGGAGGCTGCCGTCTGCGCACACCCAAACAAGTGTCGAGCCATGCTGATTACCACAACAGTGTATGGCTACGTGCATGTTATGTATTGCCCAGATTGCAAAAAAATACAGAGCCTGCTGTTATACGGCGACCAGAACTGGCACTTAGAAAGACCAACGCAGTAGTGCTTCTAAAGGCGTTTCCTTTAGAAAGACCAACTAGATTAAGCTCTTTTGCGCTCCCTTCTTTCCCATGTGTTCTCGTGCGCGGTTGGTGACGACGCGGCCGCGTGGGGTGCGTTCGAGAAAACCTTCCTGCATGAGGTAGGGCTCGTACACATCTTCGACGGTTTCTTCCTCCTCGCTTGCGGCGGCGGCCAACGTCTTCAAGCCAACCGGCCCACCATTAAACTTCGTGATGAGCGCCTCTAGAATCTTTCTATCGGATGGCGTGAGTCCGGCGACATCAATACCAATCATGGCCAGCGCTTTTTCAGCGATTGCTTTCGAGAGAGGAGCGCGCTCGAGCTGTGCAACGTCGCGGGAGCGCTTCAAAAGATAGTTCGCGGTTCGTGGCGTTTTCCGCGAGCGGCGAGCGATCTCTTCAAGTGCCTCTTTCTCAACTTCAACACCGAGAATTTTTGAAGAACGTGAGAGGATTTGTTCAATTTCTTTTTGCGAGTAGAAGTCGAGTTGGAACACGCCACCTGAAAATCGCGAACGGAGCGGCGCTGAGATAAGCCCGATGCGTGTCGTCGCGCCGATCAAAGTGAACGCGGGCAAGGCGAGTTCAATGGTGCGCGCTGACGGGCCTTTCCCGATGATGATATCGAGCTTGCCTGCTTCCATAGCAGGGTAGAGGAGCTCTTCGACGCTCTTGTTCATGCGATGAATCTCATCGATGAAGAGAACGTCGCCGGGTTCGAGGTTGGTGAGTATTGCCGCAAGGTCGCCAACACGTTCGATAACAGGGCCGGCGGTTGCACGCATGTTCGCGTTCAACTCTTTTGCCATAAGGTGCGCTAACGTTGTCTTCCCCAAGCCCGGAGGACCGTAGAGGAGCGTATGCTCCGGCGCGTGCGCGCGCTCTTTAGCCGCCGTTATGAGGACGCGGAGGTTTTCTTTGATATTTTCCTGCCCGACATACTCATTCCAAGCGTTTGGGCGAAGCGTTGCGTCCAGTACTCGTTCTCCATTTGGCTCCTTTGGCTGATTTGACCCCGTTCCTAATGTTGGCGTTGCGTTCTTCATGAGTTAAGTTACATGGGGAAATTACTCCGTCTAGCGTACACTACACTGCCGTAGTGCGGCATGCTCCAGTATGACGCAAAGACCCGATACGCCAACGTCTACCACAGGGTTGACATGGTGTTCAAGATATGCTAGGATATTGTACCACCTTAACGGGTGTGTTTTTTTGGGAAGCAAGAATCCGCACCCATCTAAGTGACGCTGTGGCACTATCGTAAGGATCTTTTGGAACGAGCGCTTGTCGCTTGACCTCTGGAAGTCCCCTCATCGATCCTCCACCTTGAAAACGTCACTTAGAGGGGTGCGGATTTTTACTGGCGACGTAGAGCGAGGGTATTACAAGGGTTTTACCATTGGAATACCGAGCCGAGGAAGCCAGAAAAGATTCAAGTGAATCTTTATGAGTCCTGCTCTATCAACACTACGCGATCGACCTCGTCCAAAGAGGTCATTCCTGAGAAAGCCTTCAAGACACCATCTTCCGGCATCATCAGAAGATCACGTTTACTTTGGACGTTCTGTATTTCTCTCTCTGACGGTGACGTGCGAAGCAGTTTATCCATTTCTTCATCGACCACGATTGCCTCAAAGACACCAATCCGGCCTTTGTAGCCAGTGCCATTGCAATCGGCGCACCCCACTGCCGTGTAAATGTGTGAAGTGTCTTTCGGAAGAGCGCTTTTGTCACGAAGTCCCGCAAGAATTTTTTCGACGCGCGCTTTGTATTTTTCATCGAGCGGCACCTGCTTTTTGCATTTGTCGCAGAGACGACGCACCAAGCGCTGCGCCATTGTTATATTAATTGCGGAACTAAACACTTTTGGATCGATACCGAGATCGACAAGACGCGGGAACGTTCCCGCCGCATTATTCGTGTGAATCGTTGAGAAGACGAAGTGTCCCGTCAGCGCGGCGTCAATTGCAGTACGCGCCACTTCCTCGTCTCGAATCTCACCAATCATAATAATGTCAGGATCTTGGCGGAGCGCTGAGCGCAGCCCCTGCAGGAATGTGTAGTTTTTATCGTCAACCTGCGTCTGCACGATACCTTGCACGTGGTACTCAATAGGGTCTTCAATCGTGATGATTTTCACTTCAGATGAATAGAGTTTCTTTAAGCAGGCATAGAGCGTGGTCGTCTTTCCTGATCCCGTGGGGCCAGTATTGAGGAGCATGCCATTGGGGTTGTGAATTTCGCGGTCAATGAGTTCTTTCAGGCGAGGCTCCATACCGAGCGCCTCAAAGGGCACTGAAATCGTGGCAGGGTCCAGAAGGCGCATGACGACGGTCTCGCCATAGGCACCCGGGATTACTGATGTGCGAATTTCAATCTGTTTCTCGTCGAGCGTCACACTGTAACGGCCATCTTGCGGCCTATCTTTTATGTTGAGTTTAAGTCCTGAAAGAAGTTTTAAGCGCGAGACCAAGAGGCCGTGTGTTTCTGTGTCGAAGCGCGCGACGTCGTGCAATACGCCGTCCAGTCGATACCGCATTTTCGTATCTTTCTCTTCAGGTTCTATGTGGATGTCGGACGCTTCAATGGAAAACGCACCCGCGAGTACCACCTCGAGAATTTTTGAGATACGGTACGCGCGCTTCATTTCGGACACATCCTCAATAGATTTTTGTACATCCTCGATCGTATGGATATTCGCCGCTGCTTCTTTCAGCGCTTTCGCTGATACATCGAGCACTCCTTCCTTTGATTCGGTCGCGAATGAAAGATCTTTGTAGTGATCCCATGCGCGCTCAAGGGAAATTTTAGAAACCATCGATTGTTCGACGATATACCCTTTGTGTTCCAGGTCAGCAAGAACTTGAGGCAGATTTTTATGCTGTGGCGAACGAACCGCCAGGGAAAGTTTTTTCCCCACTATTTCGAACGCCGCCGCTTCAACGATTCTCGCGGTTTCTTCTGGGATGAGCCGCAAGGCATCAGTATTGATGGACTCTCGCGTGAGATCCCTGTACCGAATTCCGTATTTCTGCGATAAGACTTGAGCGAGCTCTTCTTCCTCGCGCTGGCGCAGTTCCTCAACGGGAAGATCTTGGTTAGCGTTTTGCGCCATGCCAAAATGGTACCTCAATTTTCAGTATTTCGCGTGGTATCAACGAAATAAGAGAAACCATAGTCAGGTGTAGTGTAGAGAAGCACACTGGAACGATTTTTAGGTCGGGGCATCTCCTCAGGTTCCATTGTACGATAGATAGATGGAACTCTCGCTTTCCGAGCTCAAAGAATTTGCAAAGCAATTTGTGAAGGAACTACCGCAGACACTGGGGAGTCGGGCGCACCTCGTGGGCCTCAAGGGAGAGCTTGGCGCCGGGAAAACGACATTTGTTCAAGAGGTAGCCCGGGAGCTTGGTATTGCTGAGTCAGTAACCAGCCCAACCTTCGTTATAGCGAAGTCGTACCAGCTCACCCATCCAGTTTTTCGGAAGCTCGTCCATGTCGATGCATATCGACTGTCTTTGGGGGATCCAGACACGATCGGCTTTGGTGGGTACCTCCGTGAACCAACCAACCTCATGCTCGTCGAATGGCCAGAACACCTGCAAAGCTTTCCAGGCGATGCGGCGCTCATGACGTTTCATGTTACGGGAGAAGAGACCCGCGCTATTACCCATGCCTAAAAAACCAAGAGAAACGCTGGTACTCCTCGATACGCACGCGATCATCCATCGCGCGTACCACGCACTCCCGCCATTAACGTCGCCGTCTGGAGAACCAGTGGGGGCGGTCTACGGGCTCATGAGCATGCTCATGAAAATTGTGAAAGATCTAAGACCTGATCACATTATTGCGGCATACGATTTGCCGGGATCGACGCATCGGCATGACGTATACAAGGAATATAAGGCGAAGCGCCCAAAGATAGATGATGATTTGGTTGATCAAATTCAAAAATCACGCGAAGCGCTCGAGGCATTTTCAATCCCGATCTACGATGCTCCTGGTTTCGAAGCAGACGACGTTATCGGAACTATTGCAAAAAACGCGAAGAAAAACTTTGATGTGATTATCGCCTCTGGCGATATGGACACATTGCAATTGGTCGATGATGAGCGCGTCCGTGTATTTACCTTGCGGAAGGGAATACAAGACACGGTCCTCTACGATGAAGCGAAAGTCGTTGAACGATTTGGCTTCCCCCCAGAAAACATTGTCGATTATAAGGGGCTTGCGGGCGACCCCTCGGACAACATCATTGGCATTCCCGGCATCGGCGATAAGACCGCGACCGAGCTCATAAAGGCATTTGGCGATGTTGAGGGAATATACAAGGCGCTTAAAAAAAATCCCAATGCGCTGACCGACAAGAAGTTTAAAGAACGGGTGCAAACATTGGTTCGCGAGCATGAAGATGAGGCGGAGTTTTCAAAAGTGCTCGCCACCATTCGAACCGATGCACCAATTTCATTTGTCGAACCAAAGCTCTCGTTCGCCGAATCTTTTGATACCGCGCGCGTGGTAGCACTCATGACGGAATTAGGATTTCGTTCTCTGGTGTCACGCGCGGAGTCATTGTTCACCAAGGAGCAATTAAAGCAGGAGAGCGCCACCGTTGAAAAGGTTGATTCGCGCGGGTCACTTTTCGAAACAGCTATGCCTCACGAAGATGTGCCGCTTTTTAAGGAGGCAGCGGTTATGCTCTGGCTCACGAACTCAGAGATTACAAATCCAACCATGGCCGACGTCCTGAATAATACGAGGTCAGAGACACTCGCTGAAGCGCACGAAAAACTTTTAAAGCTCATCAATAAGGAAGGGCTCGAAGCCGTCTATCACGATATTGAGAAGCCATTGATTCCCGTTATCGAATCGATGAA
>CAYHYY010000020.1:0-12284 GCA_964360975.1 uncultured Candidatus Saccharibacteria bacterium
GGGGAAGCTTTGCTTACCCGGGGTCCCCGCAGCAGAGCTGCTTTCTTAATGCCTCGCATCTCTGCTGCGGGGTAGTTTACTAGTACCTGATCTCTGCAATAAATTTCTTATTTTCGTCGAGAAGACGAATGTTGTCGTGCGTGTTTTTATACAGTTCCTGGTCGCGCTTTAGGTACAGGCGCCACTCGTTTCTATAGAAATCGGGATCGTTCTTGTGCGCGGTAATGCACCCGTTGTACGAAAGGTCATTCAAGATGAAATCTTGGCACGCATCGCCAATATTTCCTGGGATGTCATGCACCTTGTATTCGCAGACCGCTATGCGTTCAACGTACGTGATACAGGCTTCGTTCCCGGCGAGGCGCTCTGGGTAACGGAGCATTTCGTCCTCGCCAAGCGGGCATTCTTTCTTGAGCGCAGGTTTGAAGGTTTGGAATTGCTCGAAGTACCCCGTGCACTTATTGACGCGGAACGAGGTGCCATTAGGAGGACGGCCGGTAACAATGTAGACGGTGCTCTTTGGACCAATGACGATTGGTGTATCAACGTTTACTTGTCCGAGGAAGGGGATCATTGCCGCAGAGCCAATGGTTGCCGTTACATTGGTGGCGCTGCTCTGTAATGACCAACCGGTAATCGTGAGACTCTTTTCAAGCTTGGCTGCCGTTTTAAGGGTTATGTATTCATTTATTGGGGCGCTCTGCTGAGCGCCTGAGATTGAAAGTGTCACCATCCCCGCGTACGGCGATTTTTCCGCATCGCCCACATTGAGCCCTCCACCGTAGTAGAAAAAGTAATCCCATAGAGATGGAGCGGTAGTCTCATCATCAGTATCGACAGGTTCCGTTCCCGCTCCCTCTTGTCCGGTGCTGCTGGATGAGCCTGATGAGAATTCGTAATTAGAAAAGTTAATTGAGGGAATGGGAGGAGAAGAAAGGAAAAGTCCTGGTTGTGAAATGGTACGCGAGGGTCCTCCGGTGTAGACCCACACAATGCCGAGCGCTACGAGGAGAGCGATTACCATCACGAACGTGCCGAGCGCTGAAGCACCGCGCACTGTTTTCATGACCTCTAGTGTACCACCGTGTTTCCTTATTTTGCGAGTTGCCGCAATTCTTCGCGGACGACTCCCGCATCACTCCACGGTGTTTTGCCGCCGTTCGATTCCATAATGAAAGGATCAGTGCCTTTCCCGGTAATGAGGACGACATCGTTTTTACGCGCACGATGCAGTGCTGTACGAATTGCCGCGCGCCTATCAAGAATTATTTCAGGCGCGCGCGCCATGCCGCGCGCCATCGCCGCAACAATTTCTCGCGGGTTTTCATCGTACGGATCTTCGTTGGTTAAAATGACGGCATCACATTGCTTGTCAGCGATGGCGCCCATCTCTGGGCGCTTCCACACATCGCGCCCGCCGCCCGTGTTGCCAAGGACACAAATCTTTCTCCGATTAGGGAATGCTGCGTAGAGTGCCTTCAGCGACTCTGGTGTGTGCGCGTAATCAACAATGGCAAGAAAATCTTGTCCTTCGTTGATACGCTCGACTCGTCCGCGGATGGGTTCCATTTTTCCCAGCGCGTGCCCAATAGTTTTTGGCGGCACGCCGAGTTCGCGCGCGAGGTGTGCGGCAGCAAGCGCATTCATGATGGTGAAGGTACCCGGGAAGGGAACTTCAAAGGTAACGTCATCCACGGTCATTGATACTCTGCCATCGAGCTCTTTATATGGTTTCGCATCCTCGAGTCGGAACGGAAGCTTCCGTTCGGCGGGGAGCATGAGAAATCGTTTACCCAACTCGTCATCGGCGTTTGCAACGATGATGCGGGGGCGTTTTGAGGAGGCGATGAGCGCTCGCCCGATCGCGAGTTTTGCTTCTTTGTATTTGTCATAGGAACCGTGTGACTCGATGTGCTCAGGGGCGATATTCGTGAAGATGAGGGCATTCAGAAATAGTCCACGATGGCGATACTGACGCGCTCCTTCAGAAGTGATTTCTAGAATGACGTGTGTGCAATCGTTCTTCTTGGCTTCGCGAAGGAAGTGCTGGAGAAAACCGCGTCCCGGCATGGTCATTTTGAATAAGTTTGGCCGCGACTCCTTATTCAGTTTGAATCGAATCGTTGAAGCGACAGCCGTTCGATACCCGGCTTCTTCAAGAATCGCATTCACCATTTCAACCGTTGAGGATTTTCCTTTCGTGCCGGTAACGCCGATGACAAGGAGCGTGCGGGCAGGGAAGCCGTAGAATGCCGCCGCGAGCCACGCAAATAAGTAGTGGTACGCAGTGAGCAGGAAATGGTAGAGAGAGGGTGGCAGTACGTGCCCCAATAATCTTTTGAGGATTTCTTTCATGCCTATCGACTATGTGACGCGATGCGAATGGCCTCTCTTACGCGAGCCTCGGTGCCATCCAATTCTTTTGGAAGCGCGCGTACTGCGTCGCGCGCTTCACGCACGGAATATCCCAGCCCTTCGAGCGCATCGATCACATCGCCATCAGATCCTGACACCGGGCTTTCCTCACTGGTTGAACCAACCTTCTCTTGGAGCTCCAATACAATCTTATCCGCGGTCTTTTTTCCGATACCAAATGCACGCGAGAGCGCTGCGGCATTATTACGCGTAATTGCTTTCTCAAGCGTCTGGATGTCAACGGCATTTAATACAGAGAGTGCAGAGCGAGGACCAACGCTTGAAACGCCGAGGAGAAGTTCAAACCAATTGAGCTCTTCTTTAGTCTCAAATCCGAAAAGCTCATGCGCGTGCTCTCGAACGGCGAGATGTGTCCAAAGGGTTAGCGTGTTTCCCTCGTGCGCGGTTGAGAGCGTGGTCGCCGTCGTAAAGACGCGGTAGCCAATATCATGGACATCGAGAATAAGCGCCCCACGCACCACGCCGCGCACTACTCCCGAGAGGTATCCGATCATAGCCGCATTTTAGCATTTGCGCTCCCGTTCGCTTTAGGCTAGAGTAGCCGGAATGGCAATCACGAAGTCGGCGAAGAAGGCGATACGCTCGTCTGAACGAAAGCGGGTATTTAATATTCGCAGGAAGCGCACGATGCACGACGCTATTCTTTCAACAAAAAAAGCTGTTACGCTCGACCGAGAGAAGCAGATGGAGACGCTGAAGGTAGCCTACCAAGCAATAGATAAGGCCTTGAAGCGCGGCATCATCAAAAAGAATACCGCAGCGCGCAAGAAGTCTCGTCTCGCGCAGCTGCTCAAAAAATCAGTGAAATAAAAAAACCGGCGATTGCCGGTTTTTTTAACCCCCACATTTACACATTCCGCACTTTCCCTTTTGGCACATGCAGGTCTCAGGTGAGCAAGGGCAGTCGCTACTGCAACCTGGGCACTGACCTACTGATAACTCAAGAGACCGTCTCGTTAAATATGCTCCATCACTAAACGTCATGCCGACACGGTATCTTAAAGAATTAGACTAATCAAGTGCTCTCGTCAGGAGTCGAACCTGAATTTTCAGTTCCGCAAACTGATGTCCTATCCACTGGACGACGAGAGCATGCTTGCCCTTGATCCGATAGTCCGAGCAATAACCATTATTTCATCACGTACATTAGTGTCGTGATAGATAACGAAGCAGATACCGGAAAAGTTTTTACGGAATCGCTTGCGTCTACTGCGCTTTTTAACATAGATTTTTCCGAATTGCGACTTCGGCACATGAAGCAGTTTTGACCAGAAATCTATGGTTGTTTTGTGGGCGTGATAATAATGCAAATGCAATCGAATACGAAACTTTTTCTCATCTAAGGGGTAGGTGGTGCGAAGTAGCGAAATAAAAAGAAGCGCAAGAGCGGGGTCAGTATTTGCAAATTTTACTGGTCCAGCTTTCTCCCCCTTTGCCCCTTCAGCCCAATACAGCATCGCAAGCAGAGCTTTGGCAGTAACCCTATCAGCAAGATTTAATTTGCCTGCCTCGGATTTGCCAATAACGGCTATGCGCTCTAACCGCTCACGTCGAATACGTCGCTTAGCTTCACTTGCCAGTAGTCGTGCACGAACAAGATGTGCTCGTTGTTTCTTTTTGTCACTTGGCGTTCTCGGATTAATTCCCATCCACGTTGAGAGTGTTCCCTTCGCAACGCCAAGCGCTAGTGAAATTTCACTGTAGGTTAATCCGCGCTTCCTGAGGTTTATCGCTTGCTTATGTGCGGATGCGGGGTATGCCATTCACTTTATAGAATAGCATATCCTGAAGCATAATATTAAATGTGAACAAATTTTATAGTCCCATCCAACGCGCGGCTTTCTCAAAAAACGTGTCTAGGGATTCAACTTCCTCTATGTTGTTATTCAGAAGTTCCGTTCGGATTGCGCGGTGATCCACGCGATCCATCGATGCGGTCACCGTACCGATCAACATAGTAGTTTCGACCGTAAGTTGCTTCGGATCTGTCTCTTCAACAATCGCGAACCGACGAATGCTCGCATAGGGGATAAGGTCAGTCCCAACCATAAAACCGCGCTCCGTTATTTTGTACGTGAATTTTCGCGGTCTTCGCGTCCCAGCAACCATGACTGAAAATCCAGCGAGAATCGCGATAATGCCAAAGAGGTAATTCGCGGCGATGAAAGACGCTATGGCGATTCCCCCCGAGATAATCCCGACCGTCCAGTACCACGCCTGCTCTTTCCGAGTAATTTCCGGCTCCTTTCCTTGCCATGAGAGATACACCTCGTTTTGCATACCATTAGTATATACCGTATCCAAGACGGCATGCGATTAAATCTACTTGCGATACTCGCGCTAAAGAAGGAACTCTCGTGTGAGATTTTTCATTCCAGATTCGGTAACCACAAGATTATCTTCGATGCGAATACCGCCCATCGGGGTGAGCTCGTCTATCAGTTGCCAGTTCAACATATTCCGCGAATCGCTCTCGTGGAGAGGCTTCAGGAGCATAGGGATGAAGTACAGACCAGGCTCGATAGTCGTTACGTTTCCCTCAACGAGTGTTCGGTTCGTTCTTACTTTCGGGTAGAACGCTCTCAAGGGATGGGTTTCTGCAAATGGGTCGACACCGCCAACGTCATGTACTTGGAGACCCAACATATGGCCCAAACCGTGCGGGAAGAACGCTCCCGTTATGCCACGCTCAATGGATTTCTCGCCGTCAGTTGTTGCGATGCCGTGTCGTTTCAGAATTTCCGCGATACCGAGGTGGGCTTTGTGGTGCAGTTCAATATATTGAACTGCTGGCTTCACCAGCTCAGTTAATTTTTTTTGGAGGTTTATGACGTCCATGAGCAGACTCTTGAACATTGGGTTGGCGGAATCGCTGGCGTAGGTTCTCGTCACGTCAGATGCGTAGCCTCGATGATTGACACCGGCGTCGAGGAGAAACGTGTTTCCGTTTTTAACATCAACACGCTTGTGTTGGTAGTGTAGCGTTGAGGATTTTTCATTCAGTGCCGTTATAGTCGGGTAAGGGAGCCCTCCTTCGGACGATAACGTTGCCGCAAGATAGGCAAGATGGATTTCAAACTCTGAAGCGCCAGACAAGAATGCGTCGCGCGCGGTGAGGTGTCCTTTTGCAGCGATTTCATTTGCCTGCGTGAGACAGTCAATTTCGTACTGCGTTTTTATTGAGCGCTCATCGTTTAACGCACGAATCAGCGCTTCAGGATTTATTGCATCTTCTGCAATGCTGTTTTTTTTCGCTTCTTGCGATGAAGTGGTGTCTCCGATAAATGAACGACGACCGTTTGCGTGCTCTTTCATCATCGCCCAGACTGCAATGGGTGTTTTTACAGAGATATGAGTAAACGATTCTCGCCACGCACTCACCGCCGTGTCATGTTCTATCCAATAATCATCAGGCATGCACTCGATAACCAGCGGCTTTGCATCTTTCGTCGAGATAATGACGACGTGATGCGGTGAGTTGAGTGGGGCAAACCATCGAAAATAAGGGAGCGAACGGAATGGTATCTCTTGATCGTCTGCGTAATACAGAGTCGGTGTTCCCGAATGAATGACAAGCGTGTCGTATCCCGTTTCCGTAAGCGCTTGTTTCACACTTTTCGTGACGGACTCGATATGCTTGTCGTATTCAGTTTCCATATTTTTCAATCACACGAATGAGTCGACGAATGGCAATGAATCCGTAACCCCACAGGAAGGGGAGCCAGAGCGGCATGATACTCAGCAGGGAGTTTCTTTCGAATGTTTCGACTCCAGTTGAAATGAAAAGGTACTCAGAAAAGAGCATCACGAAGAAACCAAGTGCGAAGAGTACGAGGTCTCTTTTCTCATACGTGAGATACAGCGAGGCTCCGATTATGGCGATGTAGAGTCCGCTGAGTACGTAGTCATTTGAGATGAACGGGATAAGCCCGATCATCAGGCCGACAGAAAATATCGGCAAAAGGATTTTTTTCATATCAGATGCGGCTAGTCGAGATTCAGCCTTTTGGGGGTCAATCCGCATAAGGGTATTTTAGCGCGTTCGCGTCGATAAAATGGAGATACTCTGGTCAGTGGCTATATTTTGAGCACAGCTACAATTGCATTTATTAACCCCGGTAATCTGCCTTCGTAACGTAGCTGATTCTCGTCAGGTAGGACGTGGTCAGAATAGTAAAGCTGGTCAATATCAGTAGCTGCTAAATCTCCCCCGCCAACCATTCGTACATCTTCACGTTTCATTAAACCGGCGCGCACTAGAAGTGTTCTGCCGAGCAAGTCCATGAGACGTTCTTTATGGTTTTGGTGTGTAGCGAATATCGGCGAGTCGTCGAGAGCCGTTCCCTCGCGAAGATACGCGGTAACTTCGTGGCACAGGATTTCATGTGTTATCGCTTCCGCTTCGGTTACTGGTTTCCCATTCGTTTGAGGCCGGAACTTTGGGAGTCTGAAAAATACAGGGCCGCCTTTTTCTAGGGAACCGCCGCCAGTGCCGTATGCAGTAGGCACGATTCTAAAGTGTCCTGTCGGAGTGAATCCATACACTTGCGTTATGACAGGGAGCATCCTCTCTCGCATCCCGACCCACGTTTCCTTAAAGGTTCGTGTATACGATTCATAATCCGTTTGATTTGCACCAAACTCTTTTTGAACAGCTGAGCGTATTTCATCGTCAGTCACGTTATCATCTTCCGGATTAATGCCGGCAGGAAAACGAATAACGTTGTCGTACCCTAATTCCTTATATCTTTGCCATTCTTTCAAATACCAGCGAACACGCTTCGTTTCGTGTTCGATAATCTCCTCGGGATTTGAAATAACTACAATCTTCAAATCCGGCTCATTATCGGCGCTTTCAATTGGTGCTTTGAATATATCGCCTCCTTCGCGGGGGGCTTCGTGCAGTTTTTCAAACTTTGCTGTAGGAGCGTTCCGATCATGTTCAAAGAAACGGCTTTGTCGTACTTTTCGCGGTCGGTCTTCTCCTTCCTTCTTGCCAAAAGGATTAGAAAATGGATGAGAGGTTCTTGCCATAGGGTGAGTCTAACAAACCCCAAGGATTCTGAGTACCCGGGTAGTCAGAGGAAAGATATTCAATTAGAGAAATGCTTATTGAGAAATGCTCTTCCAGAGCCAGACTTGAGATATTTTTCGAACTCAAAAGCTTTATACTTATCTTCAATAGCAAAGTAGAATTCTAAAGAAATGGGCAGTCGATTTGCGGTTGCCGGCACCTGACCTTTCTGGTGTCTTTCGATCCTGTCTTTCAAATTATCGGCGCAACCGATATAGAAACCATCTTTGCACTTCAAACTGTATACGTAGTGCATAAATTATTCCCCGCCTTCGCTCGACTTCTGCGGACTGCGTCACGCCGAAGCCGAGCTACTGCGAGGCGAAGGCGGAGGAGGTGAGATTCGAACTCACGGTCCAGTTGCCCGGACTCTTGTTTTCAAGACAAGTGCGTTAGACCACTCCGCCACTCCTCCTAAGTCTATCGGACGACTGATGAACTTTTTTTCTCAGTCGGTCGGTCACAGATCATTCTCTCACCTTCGTTCGAAAATGTCCGCGACCCCACCTCGCGGTCCCGACGTAACGTCGGGACATCGCTCCGGTCGCCTCCCATCCTGGAGAAAGGCAAATCAATTTTCCTTTCTCGCCGCTGGGCGGCCAAAGCCGAAGATATAGATTATTTCAAGAATTGCAACGGTATTCACGACGAGGAGCACCACAAACCACCATGGGTGCTTGTTACGCGCGGCAAGCCAGAGTGCATACCCCTTCCAGGGGAGCGTCCACAAAATAATAAAAACGACGATAATGAGGAAATACGGGCTATTTGGGTCAAGCGTCATAGTACTAGCATACGCTATCTAAAAATTGCCTACAATGATAGAATTCTCGTAATGTGTCAAAGTTAGTTGGTATCGATTACGGTACTAAACGCGTTGGTGTCGCGCTTTCAGACGAGTCTGGCTCGATTGCGTTCCCCTATGCGACGTATGCAAACGATAGAACCTTGTTGCCACTTTTGGCACAAATAATTTGCAAGGAAAACGTCACCATCGCCATCTTCGGTGATTCTAAGAACGCTGAAGGGAAAGATAATTCGATCATGCAAGGCGCGTACGCACTCGCGGAAGCGCTCCAGGAACTCGTGGCAGTGTCAGTGCACTTCGAACCCGAGTTCTATTCCACGGTTGAGGCGCGACAGCACACGGGAAAATTTGCCGTTGACGCTGAAGCTGCAACAATTATTCTTAATAGCTACATCGAGAAACATAAAAAGTCATGAGTGTTTCAATCGACGAGTTTAAGAAGATGGAAATTAAGATCGGCACCGTCCGCTCAGCGGTGCGCGTACCTGAAACTGATAAACTCCTCAGGTTAGAGGTTGATTTTGGAGAGGGAAGTGCGCGCCAAATACTTTCTGGTATCGCAGAATATATTCAGCCTGCCGATATCATTGGTCGTCAATTTCCGTTTCTCACCAACCTCGAGCCGCGCGTGATACGCGGTCTTGTTTCAAATGGGATGTTGCTTGCGGTTGGCGAGGGCGATACATTCGCACTGCTTTCGCCGATTCGGCCGGTCTCTCCGGGAAGCGGTATTCGCTGATTTCTTCGCATAGATATTTTTAAGGTCGCCAGTGGAAACTTCCACTATATAACCCCGTCACTAGAACTTGGCGTAGCGCTCTGTAGCGAATTACGTTATTCCACCGAATTTTTTTAATGTTTTGTCCGAAAATAGTTATTTAGAATATTTCTAAGCGCAAAGCTACAACACCAAGTTTCAGTGCGGGGTATAATACTGCTATGGCGTTACCTGGGACGCTTCTGTCCGTATTTCCACCACCGCAATTTCTTGCTTCACCTGCAGGTGGCGTTGATATTTCGTCTGGATCGGTAAAGTGTGTGCTCCTCGGAGGGTTTGGGCGGGGAATCACACTCCGCACGTATGCGGAGACACCGCTCCCCGAGGGCGTCATTGTCGATGGCGATATCGAGCAACCAGATAAGCTGACTGAAGTGCTGCGATCTTTTCGGCTACGGTATGGTATTCACTATGCGCACGCGTCTCTTCCTGAGAAAAAGGCGTATCTCTATAAGGTACTGGTCGCCGAAAACGCCAATCTTCGCGCTGGCGTCGAATTTGATTTTGAAACGCATGTACCGCTTCCGCCCGGTGAAGCAGTCTTTGACTATGAAAAGGTGCGCAAACTGGAATCGGGTACCGTTGTAGCAGTTACCGCGTATGCGAAACGTATCGTGAATCAATATCAAAAAGTTTTCGCTGACGCCGGAATTGCGTTGAGATCCCTTGAGGTCGAGTCACAGGCGCTCGCCCGGGCGGCTATTAGCGAATCCGATCGATCGCGCGTCGTTATGATGATGGACTTCGGCAGAAAGACGACACGCATCGCGGTCGTTGAATATGGCGTCGTGGTTTTTACCGCAACGCTGGACATTGGAGGCGACACACTCACCACTGCGGTGATGAAACTCTTGAATGTTCCGGAGCCTGAGGCAGAGGAAATCAAGAACAATCGTGGTTTTCTCATGAGCAATGAGAATAAAAATCTTGTTGAAGCGCTGATGACGACGGTCTCAGTGGTCAAAGATGAGGTCGTCAAGCATTTGACGTACTGGAACAATCCACCGGCTGATGATTTACCGCGGAAGCCTATCGAGAAGGTGATTATATGTGGTGGCAATGCAAATCTTCGCGGGTTTCCGGAATATCTTGAAGGCACGATCAATATTCCGGTCTCAGTCGCCAGTGTGTGGACGAACGCATTTTCTTTGGATGAGTACATTCCGCCAATGCAGTTTTCCGAGTCCCAAGAATATGCGACTGCGGTCGGTCTGGCGATACGTGGTGCTGGAAACAAAATATGGTAAATCTGCTCCCCAAGCCAGTCAGGAGGAAGCTCACGTACGGGTACTATGTGCGACTTTTAGCGACCTTTTTCTTAAGCCTCGCATTCGTTGTGGGTATTGGCGCAGGACTCTTGTTGCCAAGCTACTACCTCGCACGGAATGAGAGTGATGCCTCCGCTCGATATCTCGAAGCACTTGAGGGTACCGCCGACATTAAGAATCGTGGGCAGATTGGACGCACCGTTGCGCGCTTCGTAGAACAAATTGCGCTCCTCAAGAGGTACGACAACGAACCGGTAACTGCAAAAATGCTTGCTGCAGTAGAGGCGCATCTTTCAAAAGAAGTTCTGGTGAACGCGGTGCAGATTGATTATGACGATTCTCACAGCGCGATCATCACCCTTTCTGGAGTTGCAGAGAATAGGACTGCGCTACTCTCGTTTGCGCAAGAGCTCAAAGGAGAATCAGTGTTTGCTGGCGTCTCAGTCCCGGTGAATCAGCTTGCGGGGGATTCTGATCTGTTGTTTTCACTGGAGTTCAACTTTATGGCGAAGAAACCATGAAAAATATCGTTATTATGACCATTGTCTTGGTGCTCGCGGTTGGCGCAATGGGTCTATACGGCTATCTGCTGAACGGTGTCATGGGGTACCTTGCAGCAATCGCCACTATAAGAGATCAGGCGTCCACGGCGGGGCAGCGTGAGGTTATCCGGCGAGCGCAAGAAGCGTTCGTCGCTGATACTGCGGCGTCTCAAGAAGAAGTGGGCGCGCTCGTCACGCGCGATAGCGATATTGTCCATGTGATAGAAACAATTGAAGCAGCTGGCCGAAGGGAGAAGGTGCTCGTGGCTATTGGCTCTGTGCAAATTGAGCCAATCACCTCAATGCAGCACCACGAATTGGTTCGGGTGACCATGTCTGCGCGCGGGACGTTCGCCTCGCTTGGCGCATTTACGACTGCGCTTGAGACGTTTCCCATCGCCTCAAAACTCAACAGTGTGGATATGGAGACCGCCGCAAACAACTTATGGTTTGGAACCTACACCCTGTCGCTCGTTAAAGAAAAAGCTTTATGAAATCTTTTACCGAGGATATAGGTTCATATTTCGCACTCCTGCTTAAGCCGCACCCTGGGAGAGATTGGCTTATCGTATTTGTGTTTATGATTATCGTGCTTCTTGCGGTCGTCTCATTCGCGGCATATTTATTTCTCGGAATTCGTACCGGTAGTATCGTTGGGGCATCGACTGCCGATGTACCGACGCCGCCGCAGGTGACACGCGGGGAAATTGAAATTGTTCTCGAGAGCTACAGGAAACGGGTATTAAATTTCAACGAGCGTAATTTCCCCGTGCCGACATTATTCGATCCGTCGTAGCGAGATCCTTAGTTGTGAGATATTGTCTGTGGCTGTAAGCTTGAATTCTGGCCCCGTAGGCAAGGCCTTCGGAGCCTCGCTCGAAAAGAATGAAATCACTTTCATTCTCTTTCTCACTCGGCCCCGTAGTTTAATGGATAAAACAGGAGACTTCTAAGCTCTTGATCGAGGTTCGATTCCTCGCGGGGCCACCCGGTCACTAAGGCGCGAAACGTCGTGTGCCGGGTGGCAGGCGGAGCGATGTCCCGACGTATCGTCGGGGCCACGAGTCTGGGTCGCGACCGAGGCGAACGAGAGGTGAGCCGAGAGTGGTGGCCTCCCTCATCAGGTGAGGTATGGGCGCTTAGCTCAGTTGGTAGAGCAACCCCTTTACACGGGGAAGGTCAGAGGTTCGAGTCCTCTAGCGCCCACTAATCATTTATGATTAGTGGCTGGACGAGAAAGCCGGAGCGATGTCCCGACGTATCGTCGGGACCGCGAGGCGGGGTCGCGACCGAGGCGAGCGACGGCGAGCCGAGAGTGGTGACCGAGTCCTCTAGCGCCCACTAATCATTTATGATTAGTGGCTGGACGAGAAAGCCG
>CAYHYY010000020.1:12384-14262 GCA_964360975.1 uncultured Candidatus Saccharibacteria bacterium
GAGCGCGGTCCCGACGTATCGTCGGGGCCACGAGTCTGGGTCGCGACCGAGGCGAACGATAGGTGAGCCGAGAGTGGTGACCGAGTCCTCTAGCGCCCACCAAATTTATACTTGACTCAAAAATACAGCAAGATTACATTAAGCCCGTGGACGAAAAATTTAGAATCATACATGCTGCTGATTCGGATGAGTCATTTATCTGTAAATGCCAAGATGAATGGCATGAAGGGTTTCCCTGTGGGAGGTTGAAAGGGCCGAAGGCAAAAGTATGTGGTTTCTGTGCTGGTGGACATTTTATGTTCGGCGGTCCGCTCTAAAGGGAGCTGTATAGTTAGACGGTGCAACATGCTTTTTGCGCACGGGTTTCCGGTCGCGTGCAGATGGTCATGTACCGAGATTTTGTAGCGCGGCACGCGCGCAGGCTCGACGTCGTTGGCGAGGTAGAGAATCTCGATGATGGTACCGTGCGCGTATTTGCAGAAGGGGAGAAGGACAAGCTCGACGAATTTCTCGTTGAGCTGAAAAAGGGCTCGATGTTTTCCAATGTTGAAAATGTTAAGGTCCAGTGGGTGGAGCCCAAAAATAACTTTGGCGATTTCCGCATCCTCTATGAGAAATAAAAACAGTACACCCATATATGGGTGTACATCACCACTATGAAAAACCTCAAACCTCAGGTGATATACGAAGACGATGATGTGTTGGTTGTCGACAAGCCTGCGGGTCTCATCGTGCATTCAGACGGGAGGACAGAAGAGTCGTCCCTTGCCGATTGGGTTCTGCGAACGCACCCATATATGGGTGCGGTTGGGGAGTCGTGGACGTCGCCGCAGGGTGAGGTTGTTCTACGGCCGGGTATCGTACACCGCTTAGACAGGACCACATCCGGTGTCCTCATCCTGGCGAAGACTGCGGAAGCGTTTGCGTTTTTGAAGCAACAATTCCAGAAGCGTACCGTGAAGAAATCCTACCTCGCCTATGTGTACGGTCATCCGAAAGAAGATGGGGGAGCCATCGAAGCGGAGATCCGTCGGACGAAAACGACACCACCGCGTTGGACTGCGGAGCCGGGCGGGTCAAAGAAGCGCGCGGCAATTACTGAGTGGAAAGTTCTGAAGCGCGGCACCGATAAAGAAACTGGCGAACAGGTGGCGCTTCTCTCTGTTTCGCCTAAAACTGGTCGCACTCATCAGATCCGTGTCCACCTGAAAGCGTTGCATCATTCGGTCATCGGTGACGCCCTCTATGCTCCTAAGGGTAAAAGGCTCCTCGGGTTCGAGCGTCCCGCGCTTCATGCGTATCGACTTTCACTCACGCTTCCGAATGGAGAGATGAAGTTGTTCCAGGCTGTGGAGCCCGCTGATTTTATCGAGGCAGGGAAGCGTTTTTCGCCAAACTGATCGTTTGCGGAAAGCGTACGGTCGTGCTATTTTCCCCTTTATGGTTGTTTCAATTCCAGCACACATGCTCTCGCCAATTCATGTGGAAGAGCGAAAAACGCTCGACATTCGCCCTGGTGACACCGTTCGTATACACCAGAAGATCCAGGAAAAGGGGAAAACCCGTATCCAGATGTTTGAGGGTCTCGTCATCGCAAGGAAGCATGGCGCTGAGCCGGGGGCTACATTTACCGTCCGCGCAACGCTCTCTGGTATCGGCGTCGAGAAGATTTTCCCACTCTATTCTCCAATGATAGATAAGATTGAGGTCCTCCGGCGCTCGAAAGTGAGGAGAGCAAAGCTCTACTACATTCGCGACAAGGTTGCACGTGAGATGCGTCGCGGACTCCGCAGATTGATTCAGGTGAATGTTTCTACCGGTTCAGGACGTGCACAAGCGGCCCCCCCCAAAGGCCCCGGGGAACCAGCCCCAACAGCG
>CAYHYY010000021.1:0-14234 GCA_964360975.1 uncultured Candidatus Saccharibacteria bacterium
AACGGCGTGGTGTGCAAATAGTTTTTTCATTGTAGCCAATTGAAGATATGCTCACTAATCTGGAACGAGCGGCTCAAATTGTGCGAGGACCACGTCATGGTCACGGTAACGATTGCTTCTTCATCGAGGTCATCGATGCGCGTCATGGTCAGCGATCTCGTGTAAATAGAGCTATCGCCCGCTGTCGTGTTATAGAGATTCCCCGATTCACTTATCTTCAACGGGAGGCATGCTCCGCCGCACGCTTCGTGGGTAAACGAAGGTATGTCGACCGTGCAATTCGTGTTGATGCATGAATCTCCGGCGACACCGTTAATGCCATTGAGCCACAATGAACCGGTATTGCCGCTGAGATAATTTTGATCTCGTATTGCGCGCACGTACTCTATGCCTTCTTGCGCGAGATAATATGCAGTCACTTCATCACGCGCATAGTTTGCGCTTTTCAGTGCTGCTGCGGCTATTGAGAGCGGCCCTGCAAGCGACAGTAGGAGTACCGAGATGGCGACTAATGTTTCAATCAACGTAAACCCGCGAAAAGGGTGTGGGGTGTGGGGTGTGGGGTGCGGCAACGACGAGAACCGACTTCTGATTCCTGTACCCTGTCCCCTGTCATCTGTAACCTGCTTTCTGTTCATAGATCTATAAGACGTTGTACCACCGTTGATTGCACATGGAAGGTCGTCGCGCCACGAGGTAAATCAATGGTCCCCTGCAGAGACATGACCACGCGCGGTTGAATGCCGTCTCCCGATGCTGACCCAATAACATAAAAATTAAATTGGTCGATAGTGACTTCTGGGGAAGTGAGATCTACCCATGAATCAAATGCCCCGCCCTCGAGCGATCGTTCTAGCTTTGTCTCATTCAGCCGAAAGACTACTTGATCGTCCGGATTTGTCCGATCTCCAGAGGACGCTTCAATGGCGAGCATCACGCCTCCGGTGCTTGCTCCGCAGTCTTTAGTCACGGCGAGAACTGCCGACTGTGGCATTGGAGAAATGGAAGTTTCGCAGTGATACGTGGAACCCACGCGGATAGAGCGAGACATACCTTCGAGCGCCGCGCTCAAGCTACTCATCACCTGGTGAATCGATTGCGCGCGTTTGTTTGTCTCAACGAGCGACAAGAGCGCGCCAACGCCGATCATCATGACAATGGCAAACATAGAAACGGCAACCATCATTTCTATGAGGGTAAACCCGCGGCGGGTTTGCTTCGCTATCGCTCGAAGATCCCGTGAGCGAAACGCTCCCGCATCCTTCTCGCTCTGCGAAGTAAAACCTCTTCGACATTCTTTAACAAAGTTAAAAAAGTAGTGCATGTTAGTTCGTCGAGGACACCGTTATCTGTCCGGTCGATTCAATCGTGATGGTTCGCGTATTCGCGTTTGGCGAAGAAACGACAACCGTGGCTCGCGAATAGTAGCCCGGCTCCACCGACGAAATGAACGCGTCAGGCTCTGGCCTAAAAAAGACAATATCAAGATGGTCGATGGTCGTAGCCGTCGAGCCATCAGAACACTGCGATTCAGATGAATGTACCCCACAGAACTTCGTAATAACGTGCCCTCGTCCGACGGTAAACGTCTCAATGATGGAGTCACCTGCATCAAATATTTTGTTCGGGGGACCACCCTGAAACACGTCAGCGAAGAGTAGATATTGATCGGGATTGTCGATATCAAAATGTACGCCATAGCCAACCTGGAATTCGTCAGAAAATTGTTTCACGGAAAGGCCATAGACTTGCGCCTCTCGTATAGAGAGCGCGATGTTATAAGCGAGACTCCCCAGAAGCACAGAGCTGTTGAAGCGTGAATGATTTGCCAAGATAAGCCCCGAAATCATGGCAAATATTGCCACGACAACCAGAAGTTCAACAAGCGAAAAGCCGCGCATTGTTTTCGTAAGCGTCATTCGGCGATAGAGCAATGTTTTGAAGTACTTCATGCTGGCCTAACAAAATTAAGGGAATGCCATCGTGAACGCTTGCTCAATTGCTAAGAGGGGTGAGAAATCGGTAAAGACCGATATCACCGCGCCCAAAAAAATCCATGGCGCGAAGGGCAATTCTGTTTTCATGGTAACGCGAAGATTCATCCCCGGAATTCGAACTCTGGAAAAGAGCAGCAACGTGAGATAGAAAATCGTTCCAGCCCACACGCCAATAACTATCGCTTCAAACCCCGGTAAAAGCCCCAGGAGAATCCCGATGCCAGATGCTACATACGCGTCCCCTATTCCCATCCCCCGTCCTCCGGAAAAAAAAGTGACCGCAGCAAAAAAACCACTAAACGCCAAGGCCCCCAAGAGCGCATCGAGTAACGGATACATGCTCGTAAAGATAAGCGCTTCTGAAATTCGAACTAATGCAGCAGCGACAATGAAAAACAGCACGAACTGCATCGGCACGAGCGTGTGGCGAACATCATAGGCAACAATCGCGACCAGCGCCGCCCAAAAGATGAGAAGACCAACAAAGCCAACGAGCGCGTAGGCGGATGCGACCATGGGTACGCTCGCGTACGAGAGCGCAAAGAGAAGCCCGACTGTTAGTTCAACAAGCGGGTATTGGACTGCGATGCGACTGCCACACTGGCGACACCTTCCCCTTAGGAAGAGATACGAAAATACAGGGATGAGATCGTACCATTTGAGCTGTGCCTCACAAGAGGCGCAGTGTGAGCGCCTCAGGGAGCGCTCCGTGAAGCCAAATCGCAGTACCGCAACATTGACGAAACTTCCCACCGAGAGTCCTAAGAGAAAGAAGAAAACAAGCAACCACGTCTCCAACATGCAAACAGTATCCCACAAAAAACCCCGCAATTGCGGGGTTTTTCATCTTCTACAGGTTTATTACGACGAGTGAGGAGCGACGCGAAAGTTTACTAGGTTTCAATGCCCCGCGGCTATGCCGCGGGGCATTGAGGGTAAACCAGTATCGGCGGTGGCCGATTCTCTGCCTAGAAATACACCCTGGTGCCGCCCGCGAATGTCACGTCCCCTTTGGGGCGGGATCAGACGGGCGGCTTGTTTTACTTTCATGTCGTCCGAACGATGTCTGTAAAACCATAAGCCAGAGGCTTATGGTTTTACGTCGTAGCAAGTTCTTCCGCTTCCTGCCTCGCCTGCGCAGTTCGTGCCTACAACATCAGGACTCGGACTTGTAAAGTCAGCACCTGAACCCGTACAGATTCCAAGAGATGCGGTTGCATCAACGTCCGCCGAAAGCGCCGCGTGCGTCCCCGATTCGAGGTTAGCCCCAAGGTGGTAGCTGGTACAGCTCGTACCAGTGCCGAGCGCCGCATAGAAGTATGCTCCGGCAGGATTTGGATCCTGTGGAACTTGAGCGATGTACCCATTCGTGACCAATCCTGCAAGCGCGGTTGGATAGTTTCCTTTACCGTCATAGTTCAACTCCAACGCGAGCTGTAGCTGCTTAATATCCGAAATTCGCTTTGCGTCACGCGACTTGGTTCGCGCATCATTCAATGACGCCAAGACCACCGATGAAAGAATGCCGATGATCGCGATGACGACCAAGAGCTCTATCAGGGTGAAACCTCTTCTGGTAAATTTGAACATAAGAATAGTTACCTTATATATTAATAATTAAATAGTGCCAGCATTTTTCTAGCTCCCTAATTGTACCGTCTCCCGCCTCTACCGAGGGGGTGATGTGGATAATACTGAGCTACCCCTAGAGCATGTCCGGAAACCCGCGGTACCCGAACCGAAACCGCTCATTTCCGTCATGAGACATGAGTCGGAGTCCGAAGCGTACTGAGAGTACGTTGAGGACGAGACGAAATGTTGAGTAGGAAATGAGCGGTTTCCAGGTAGGGGGAGGTTTCCGGACATGCTCTAGATAGCGGATGAAATGTTATAGATAGGGATAAGTACCGAAGCGAGCAGCACGCCGACACCGAGGCCTAAGAACACAATCATAAACGGCTCAATAAGGTCGACCAGCGTGTCGACGGCGTTCGAAACCTCGCGCTGGTAGAACTTCGCCAGCGTCTTCAAAATGCTTCCCAATTCTCCCGTCTCCTCGCCAACCTTAATCATAGCCGTCATGATGCCCGGGATATCGCTGTACCGCGCCATAGCCTCTGATACGGTACCGCCACCCTTCACAGTCGTCGATACTTCTAAGAGAATATCCGAATACACCTCGCTCCCGACGACCGATGCGGTAATTTCTGCTGCTTGCACAACCGAAATACCAGAGGTGAGCATCGTCGAAAGGTTATCCGCGATCCTCGATAGGTAGAGTTTCTTGAATAGCTCTCCTATATACGGCAGTGAAAGCATGAATCGATCGAGCAAAGCCTTTCCCGTTCCTGCTTGGACATATCTGAAAAGCGCGAATCCGCCGATAACGACGAGAATGAGGAGGAATGGCCCGTAGTCAACGAAGAAATTACTAATCCCGATGACCACGCGGGTATAAACTGGAATTGGCTGCCCGGCTTCAATAAGTATCGTTGAAATACGCGGGATCACCATGGTCATCATGAGGATCATGACCACAATGAAGGTCGAGACGACGAACGCCGGGTAAATGAGCGCGTTTCGCGCCTTGGTGACGATCTCGTACGATCGATCAAGATAATCCGCGAGGTAGAGGAATGTCTCGTCGAGTTTTCCAGATTCTTCACCGGCGCGCACCATATTGACGTAGAAGGTAGAAAATACCTTTGGATGCTTTGAGAGCGCTTTCGAAATGTTGCTCCCTCCCTGCAAATCATCGGACACTTCGGTCAAGACACGTTGGAGCAACGGCTTTTCCGCTTCGGAGGCGAGCAATCGGAATACGCGGAGCGCTGAAACCTGCGCCTCAAACAATGTTGAGATCTGTCGCGACAAAAGCACGACGTCCCTATTTGAAACGGTTTCAAAAATCGTAATGCGCGCTGAGAGGAGCGGCCCCCTATCCTCTTCAACTTCCACCACCTTAGAAATTGAGAGCCCTCTGTTTTGCAAGGATGAAATAGCAACATCTCGCGAAACCGCTTCGATGGAACCGTTTTGTTTCGTGCCGCTCTGATCAATCGCTTCGTATTTGAAAAGCATATTAGACGAGACGCGCAAATGACTTCGGATTCAGCGAGTGCGCAAGGCCATTTTCAGGGGTAATTTCGCCGCGCCGTACCAAATCAGCCAGCGAGCGATTCATGTCGATCATGCCAAGCTCTGACCCCGTCTCAATGAGCGCGTTCACCTCATGTGTTCGCTTTTCGCGAATAAGATTCGCGACCGCTTCATTATTGATGAGCAATTCATACGCCGGAATCTGACCGCCGGATATTCTTGGCACCAAGCGCTGCGAGAAAATCCCCGCGAGGGATGCCGCAAGCTGGAGTCTAATTTGATCCTGCTGAGCCGCCGGGAACGTGTCGATGATACGATCTATGGTCTGTGCTGCATTATTGGTGTGCAACGTTGAAAGCACGAGGTGTCCTGTCTCCGCAGCCGTAACCGCCGCCGCCATGGTTTCAGGGCCGCGCATCTCTCCCACCATGATGACGTCGATATCTTCGCGAAACGCAGACAAGAGCGCCTGATCAAAACTCCTCGTGTCTATCCTGACTTCGCGCTGATTGATAAATGAATTTTTCGATTCAAATGTGTACTCAATGGGATCCTCAATGGTCACTATGTGCTCGGTGCGCGTTTCATTGATGCGCTCAATCATTGACGCGAGCGTCGTTGATTTCCCCTGCCCCACAGGACCGACCACCAGGAAGAATCCTTGTTGCAACTGACAGAATGTCTCAAGAATTTGCGGAAGATTGAGATCAGCAAACGTTCGAATCTCTTTTGGAATGAGCCTGAGCGCGACCGCGACCGCCCCCTGCGCAAAATAGGCATTTCCGCGGAAACGTCCTTTATCCTTGTATTGATACGAAAAATCGAGCTCTTGATCCTTTAGAAACAGTTTTTTCTTCTCCTCAGAAACCATCTCAGTTAACAAGCCGAGCGTGTCTTCCGCGCCAAGTTTTGCTCGCTTCACCAGTGGTATTAACGAACCAGAGACGCGAATGATGGGATTCGACTTTGCCGTAAGGTGCAAATCTGACGCTCCTTCCGAGATGACCGTTTCAACGAGGGACTCAAGTTCACTCTTGTATTCCATACATCGTTTATTTTTTCGTCATGGCGATTGAAATCGTCTTCTCAAGTACCTCGGATGGAATAGAGCTTGCTTTTATGATGTAACCGGACGCGCCGAGCGCCATGGCCTTGTCAATATCTTCCTGCTGCCCTTGATTGGAGAGCATGATTATCGTTGCGCTCTTTGCAAGACCTTCCTGGCGAACTTTCTCTAAAAACTCAAATCCGGACATCTGGGGCATAATCACGTCCAAAAGAATAATGTTCGGCGGCGTATTTGATTTCAATTTTTCCAACGCTTCGACAGGACTCGAGATTGCTTCAACTTTGCACCCGCTCTCTGAAAATTTCAGCGTGTACATGTCCAGGAGGAATCGATCATCATCGATGATCATGATCGAATAATCATTTTTTGGTGTCGTGCGGTCAGTCATACTTTCTACGTTACTTCATCGACAAGATCGCCTCCTAACGTATTAACTTCCTCGAACGGAATCGTCCCCTCTAACATTTTCATGATAGCATCCTCCTTCATGGTGAACATGCCTTGCGCACGCGCAACCTTGCCAATCGCCACATCGGTCGGATCCGTGAGAATAACTTTCTCAAGTTCTTTGGTAGTCGGTAAAAATTCAAAGGCGGCAATTCTTCCTCGGGTCCCGTTGGGGCACGTTGCCGATGGCGCGACTCCATAAACTTTCTGCGTTGTTGGAATAAGCTTCTTCGCTTCTGGCGACAGATCTTTGAATTCGTGATCAATCATCGCCTTGACGGCGCCTTCAACAGGCATGAGATTGCCCGCGTCTTCACAGCGCCGCCGTAAGAGTCGCTGTGCCATCGAGAGAATCAGCGTTGGTGCAATGAGATACGGATCGACACCCATATCAACTAAACGCGGCACCACGCCGATGGCGCTATTTGTGTGAATCGTCGAGAGAACCAGGTGGCCGGTCAACGCCGCCTGAATGGCGAGCTGTGCCGTTTCTTTGTCTCTGATTTCGCCCACCATGATGATGTCGGGGTCCTGGCGCAGTATTGAGCGAAGCCCTGAGGCAAAGGTGTAGCCAATCTCGGGACGTACCTGCGATTGCGACACCCCTTCAACGTCGTATTCAACCGGATCTTCAAGAGAGACCACATTGGTTCCCTCTCTATCGAGTTCCTGCAGCATGGCGTACAGCGTCGTTGATTTACCTGAACCAGTGGGGCCAGAGATGAGAATGATGCCGTACGGACGCTGAATTGCCTTACGTAAGATGGAGACATTGTTCTTCGTCAACCCCAATCCTTCAAGGGTTATCGCTTCGTGCGTGCGGTCAAGAATACGGAGCACCACCTTTTCACCGTTGTAGGTAGGAAACGTTGAAACACGAAAATCGATACGCCTATTGTCCACCGTCGCCTGGAATCGCCCGTCTTGAGGCTTACGGCGTTCATCAAGTTTCATGAGCGCCAGTACTTTGATGCGGGCAATGACGGACCGTTCAATGTTTTTTGGCAAACGAAGCGATGTATACAGAACACCATCGACGCGGAACCGTACTTTGAGTTCGCTCCTCGTCGGTTCGATGTGGATGTCGGATGCCTTTCCGTCGACGGCGTAGCGAAGGACCGTCGCCACGATCTTCGTGACGGGCGCATCTTCTTTTATATGCGAGGGTGATTCGGTCTCGGCTTTCTTCGCCGCGATCGCTTCATCAATAGCAAGATTTGGGTCTTCTTCAATAGTGGTCTGCAATTCGTTCAATGCTTTGCCGACTTCACCGGTGAGTCCTTTGTACATCTTTATGATTCGATCAAAGTCTTCGTCTGATATGAGAAATAGCTTGAACGGCAAACCCGTTTTCGAGGCGATAAAATTCAGCGCTTCTACCGCTTCTAAGTTATCCGGATCAGTAGTGCCGACCGACAATACGCCGTCTTCAACGGTAAGCGGAGCAAACCGATAATGGCGCGCTGACTCTTCAGGAATCATGCGAAGCACCTCGTAGGGCACGGTGTCATCTTCCCCTATTGCCCTGGTCGGCACCTGGTAGTACTCACCGCGCGCAGTCAAAATATCTGACGCCGCAACACCGCGCGCCAAGAGCGCTTGCTCAACCGATTTTGATCCGGATGCGACTTCTTCCTTTATCGTCGCAAGCGCATTCGGCTCGATGAGACCCTTTTTTGAAAGGAGAGATAATACGTCCATGCGTTACGGTGCCCCTTGGCCATAAGGTGCAAACGGATTGATGCGACCAACAGGTTCGGCAACCAATGTTTGACCGTAATCTTGCAGTGAGAGAAACACGGGGTTCGCAAAAAGGCTTTCATCCAAGGATATTCCCTTAAGCTGAAAGAGGAGCGCGATGAGTTCCTGATCAATGGGGTTCGACAAGCCGGTCGCTGTTTCTTGTTTCAAAACCGGCTCCTCATCGCCCGTAAAGTAGTACGTGTAAATCCCAAATGCGGCAATCAGCACGACTCCCATAAGGATATAATTCTGATATCGAGCGAGTATATTCATCTCGTTAGAAATAGAACGCGAACACCATCGTCCGCTGGACTATTCCGATTAATCTGATAACGCCGATAGTTGTAAGAAATGTGTCTTTCATTTTGCGTTCGCTATTTCTAACGGGATTCATGGTCGTAGCCAATACGTTTTAATGCGGATTGAGTAATCGTAGATCCCTGTCTCATTTGATCTGAAGGCCAAACCAACTACATCGACAATGCGCAAGCTTCTTTCGAGATCCGCCAGGAATGCGCGATAGGTGTCGTAGGTTCCCGATACCGAGAATGAAAGTATCACCGACTCGTATGCTCCCTCTTCAGGCCCAATTTGTCCTTTGGCTTGCCGACTTTGATCCGCTTCTATTTGTACATCCCGGACGCGCATGCCGTATGGCGATGCCATAGCATCGAGGTCGAGTATAAGACGGACGTTATCTATATGATCGGGAACGAGTTTTGAAATTCTATCCAAATTAGACTGTGAGAACGTGTTGTACTTTGAGAGAAGTTGATCTCTCACCTGTTGTAATTCCTTTGAACGGTCAAGCGCTTGATTGTATTTCGACTCTTCGAGGCGAAGCTCTTTCACCCGACTGTAACTCGGATCGATAAATCCGAAAAACAAGGTCAACGATATCGCCAGAAAAAGAATGGGGGCTAGAATTTTCATGGTTGTGGTGATTCAACGGTCCCTTCAGCGTTTCCCGACTCCCCCAAAGGATCGCTCTCCGCTTCAAGAGGCTCGCCAGTGTAGCGTAATCGTGAGAGATCGATGATGCCGCTGAAGTCAAAACGTATTGACCCGTCATTATCTATATTGACGTTCGTGAATCGCGGCTCCGTGATAATCGAACTCTTCGCAAACTCTTCAGATTGAAGCGCGATGGTATTAAAGCTTGGCGCAGTCCCGGCCATGGTGAGCAGGATCCTGCCAGGGTTAGGCTCAGCATAGGTAAATTCCGCAAAACGTACGGAGGCCAGTGTCCGAAGTTCCAAATCGTCAAAAAGACGAGAGAGCGCGGTATGCGTCGAAAGAAGTTTGGTTCCCGTCTCGAGCCTGGTATTCAATCGTGCAAGCTCTCGAATGGTTGCCGGCTCAAACGCGGCACGCGATCGCTCAAGTGATTCTTGCTTCGTCTTGATGCTTTGCGTTGTGTAACGCTCAAACACATACATGCCCGCTGAGGCAAGTATCGCCAGAATGAGGAGTGCCACCGTGACGACATTCGCGAGCGCAATGGGGTTGGTCGGGGTACGGTGATCACGCTCCACCTGAAGTGACGCTTTAGGAATGAACGACGTTTTCACGCGTTCTTGCATAAAAAAAGCATAGCATGCAACACGTATCCAGAATGAGAGACGGTGCGTTTGATGTGTATAGACGTTACGCGAGGGTATTGAGTACGGTTTATTTTTGAAGCGCGCGTAGTGCGAGGCCTATGGCTGATGCAAACGACGGCCCCGCATTTTTCAAAACGTCACCGATAAATGCAGGTGCGGCAACTTTATCAAAGGGAGATGAAACAACGATCTTTGCATCGAAAAATTTTGCCGCTAAGCCTGCAATACCCTTAAGCGCAGCACCGCCACCGACCAACACCACTTGTGATATCGCCTTTTCTTCTTTGCGCTGATAGGTTAAAAAAATACGCCGTGCCTCAGAAAAAACGAATTCAAGTACGTTCTCCCCCGCTTCTGAACCAGTCATTCCTTTTTCACGCTTTGTCGCTTCCGCTTCAGTAAAAGTCTGTCCCGTAGATTTTGCGAGTGCGAGGGTAATATCCTGTGAACCCCTATTGACGGTATGCGAGACATCAATAATGCCGAACTGGATGATGTATATACGGGTCGATGAGGCGCCAAGATCAATAATCATGGCGGGTGCGGTTCCATGCTCAAATCCAGCGCGCGCCAATGAGAATGGTTCGACTTCAAAAAAGCGCGGCGCAATAGATGCGGCTTTGACCGCGGTGTCGAATTTGTTCAGCGCCTCATTTTGTATGGCAACGAGCAGCACGTCGGTTGTGCTGCTCTTACGGGCCGCGCCACGAGGATTTAAAAATTCCATTTCCTCTTCAGGGATAACGAACCAATCGAGTGCCACTTCAGTCACCGGGACAGGAATATACTTACGCGCCTCAATGGGAATCATGGTGGCCAAGTCCTCATGGTTCTTGGTGGGGAGCGTAATGACGCTAATGAGGCTCGCCGAGAGTGGAATGGAGACCCCTCCAACCCGCGAGACGACATTGGCTTCGCGCATCAAATCTTTGAGCGCCTCCGCAATTCGATCGGACGCCGGATTGACGGCCTGTCCGATTTCCGCGTTCGCGTATGGCCCGAGGGCTATTTCCCCGTATGTCTCGAGGTACGCAGCTCCTTTTCGCGCGGAAAGTTGCACGATTTTTATAGACGATGTGCCAATATCGACGCCGATCACGCTCTCCCCTTCCTTCGCGGAAAACGCGCCGGATATTTTTGAGAACGCACTAGCGAGTGATCCGAGCGAAAATGCCATAGAGAGGTAGAATGGGGAAAATTATACCACGTGTCCCGTTAGAAACGCCTGAAGTTGGTCGCCTTTCGCTACTCGTCGTGACACTCTATGATGAATGCCTACCAGTAATGCCGTATGAAAATACCATTTGTTTCTCATGGGATGTGGTACCGCTACTGCTCTCTGATTTTAGATGCAATTATCCCTCCTTCGCGCGATGTCGCGCTCACCAAATCTCTTTCTCTCGATGACCTTGCGCGGCTCTTACATCCGCGTGCGCATCCTGACTTCCCCTGGATCACCACGTTGTTTCCCTATGCCCATCCAAAAATCCGCGCCCTTATCCGCTCAATAAAGTACGGCAATGAGCAAGATGCAGTGCTCCTCGTGGGGAAAATTGCTGCCGATGAAATACTTTCTCTCCTTGAAGAAAAACAATTATTTTCCGGATGGGAAAAACCCTCCCTGGTCCCCGTGCCAAGCTCACCGGAGAGAATGCGTCTGCGCGGATATAATCAGGCAGCGCGCATTGCAATAGCAATCTCGAATGATATTGAAGGAATGCGCTATGAACCGACGCTCCTCACGCGTGAGGAAAGACAAAGTCAGGTGCGCCTACCAAACGATAAAAGACGGACGAATATTCGCGGCGCTTTTCGCGCTACCGGCCATCAAAAAGTGCGAGGCAAGCACATCGTGCTCCTTGATGATGTCGCGGAGAGCGGCTACACCCTTGACGATGCCAGGCGTGCGCTCGTGGAAGCAGGCGCAGCCGATGTCATTGCCGTCGCTCTAGCGCACTAGGCAGAAAACAGTACCTGCGTACTGTTTTCTCGCACTAGTGCGAGCCGGAGCCATCCCGCTGTGCGGGAGGCGAGGCGGGGTCGAACGCACTTAGTGTTTTGTGAACGCCTCGTGAAGCAAAACACTTAGTGACGGGTGACCACGAGGCAGAAAACAGTACCTGCGTACTGTTTTCACACACTAGTGCGAGCCGGACATGCTCTAGAAATCGCCCCAGAGCAGCTGGTTCGTGACCTCGTGATGGAATATGATTTCCGAAGACTTGATCTTCGTTCCGAGCGCCTTCGGCGAACGATCAGCTGCCGCAAGCTTGAATGCGGCGAACTTATCCTTATTATCTGCGCCGAGGATGTGCGTGATAAGCTTGCTCGCCTTGAAGGTAGCGATAGCATCGTAGATGTTGTCAGGGAGGAAGCGGATGCGGTCACGTTTCGAATCATCTTTCTGCAGTTTCTGACCCTCGAGTCCGGTTCTCATGAGGGTGTAGAGGACGAGGTACGGGTTGGCATCGGGAGCGACGGAGCGCACTTCGATGCGTGTCGTCTTCTCGTTGCCGACCGGAATGCGTATCATGGAGCCGCGATCGATAAGCGATACCTTGATCTGGTTCGGCGCTTCAAAGTGCGGATCGAGCCGCCGGTAGCTATTGACGGATGAGTTCAGGACGAGACAGATTTCTGGCGCATGATTCAAGACGCGTAAGATGAAATCCCACGCAACCTTGGAAAGACCGTCTTTCCCCCGCCGATCGTAGAAGATGTTCTTGCCGGATTTCGCGAGTGAGAAATTCGTATGCATTCCGGAACCATTGATGCCGGTGAACGGCTTCGGAAGGAATGTCGCCGTCATACCCATCGAACGTGCAACCTGCCTGCAGATAAGCTTGTAGAACTGTACGTTGTCGGCCGCTCGCAAGACGTCAGCATATGAAAAATTCATCTCGAACTGCGAAGGGGCTACTTCCGGGTGATCCTTCTCGTTCTTGAAGCCCATCGCGCGTTGCGCTTCAGCGCACGCGTCGATGAACTGCCGGAGCTTGTCCATGGGGAGCGAGTGAAAGTACCCGCCTGAGGAAATGAGCTTGAATCCGTGATTCTCCCGGTACAACTGCTCTGCATTGGCGCCATCGACGACGAATCCTTCGATTTCCATCGCCGCGTACGCGGTCAGTCCCTGCTTCTTCTTAAGCTCCTGCGTAAGGACCTTTAACTGTCCCCTGAAGTCGGAGTGATACGGCTTCCGATCGCGCGTGAGAACCGATGCGAAGAATGCGATCTTGCCTGGACCGAAGATATCCGAGGGGAAATAGCGTATCGAAGACCAGTCAACCTCAAGGCGCAGATCCGATTCATGTTGCGGCGTAAATCCGCGTATCGACGAACCGTCGAAGGTGAGATTCGATATCGAGTCGAGCAAGAATTTCTTATCGTAATCGAGCATGTGGAGTCTTCCTTCTATGTCGGTGAAGCAGAGCGTGACCGCTTTGATGCGATGCTCCTTCTTTAAATATGCCGTGTACTCGTCCTGGAGTTCCTTTTGCGTCTTCAATTCTGCCCGGTCTTTGGCGAGTAGGTTCAGTTCTTCAAGGCGCGCGTAGGAGAGTTCAAGGAAATCTCGGAGCTGATTTCCGGACTGCGCTGGATTATTTATTTCCATGAGACAAATGAGAGGCGAATAAGTTTAAAAGTATTACAAATAACATTAAAATACAAGTGCCCTATGATTAGAACGGTGGAGCCGATGGTGCGCGTCCAGAGCATCTTCCCCTTCGTCCATATTTTCATTTTCGCCAAGATGTACGAATTTAAAAACTTTCCGTAAACTACCCCGCGGCAAGCCGCGGGGATTGAAACCTAGTAATCCCGACACTACCATATATGGTAGTGTCGGTGGGGAAGCAAAGTTTAATCCCTCCATGTATGGAGGGATTTTTGGAAAGCGCCGAGATTCTCTTGACGGTACTCCGTCGTAGAGAATCCAAGTGTGGTCGCGTCCCGCGAGCCACCGCCGAGATTCTCTTGACGGTACTCCGTCGTAGAGAATCCAAGTGTGGTCGCGTCCCGCGAGCCACCGCCGAGATTCTCTTGACGGTACTCCGTCGTAGAGAATCCAAGTGTGGTCGCGTCCCGCGAGCCACCGCCGAGATTCTCTTGACGGTACTCCGTCGTAGAGAATCCAAGTGTGGTCGCGTCCCGCGAGCCACCGCCGAGATTCTCTTGACGGTACTCCGTCGTAGAGAATCCAAGTGTGGTCGCGTCCCGCGAGCCACCGCCGAGATTCTCTTGACGGTACTCCGTCGTAGAGAATCCAAGTGT
>CAYHYY010000022.1:0-6292 GCA_964360975.1 uncultured Candidatus Saccharibacteria bacterium
TGCCGAGGTCGGTGAATTGGACACGGGTTGATGCATCCGTCGCAACGACCACCACGGTTCTCTCAATCCATTGGATGCCAGCCGCTGGTGGGTCTGCCATCACTCCTGTGTCATCAACGACAACGCCATCCCACTTCACTTCAAGACGGTTATCCGTTGCGGGAGTAGTAGGTCGCGCTGCCCAGAGGTATTTGATGTTGTATGTCGCACCAGGCGTTGTCGCGATGTCTTGGTAGATGGTTATTGACGCAGGTTCGTCCGAGTAGTTCGGAGTCGTTGTCGGTCCAGTCCAGTCTGAGTCGAGCTCAAGGTATTGGTCACCCTCAGGCGCAGGTCCTATGACGCCTTCATGGATTTCCATCTTAGGAATAACTGGTCGCGGTTGTGGAGGGGTAGCGCCCGGTGGGTCAAATGAAACTGGAATATCTCCTCTCCATTCAACTGTCCATCCGCCCATGCCGGAGCCGAACACTTGCCAGTCATTCGTTGCGTCAGTCACTTCAGGGAGTTCGAATCCACCATTCGCCATGAGGTTTGCTCCAACACTGAACTGACACTGTGGAGCGTAGGTGTTTATAATCGTGCAGGTGACGTTCTGTTCGCTTACCACACCAAGGTCAGTGCAATTCGCGTTTATATTTTCGGTGTTCGAGTATGTCGGTGTGTAGTCAGCAACAGCTGGCTCAGTAATGTCATACTCTCCGTCAGGAAGCGTCAGCACGTTCGTACCGCTTGCATCGAAGCTTGTCGCGCTTCCGCCGTCGAGTTCGAATGAGAATGATTCTTCAAGTCCAGCGAACGGTCCGCCGACGATAATCTTCGTTACCGTGAGCGTCCCGTCTTCAGGAGGGAAGCACTGGAAGTCAGGATTATGGCGTGCCTGGATAGCGGTGAATTGTATGTCCAAAGTTGCTCCATCGGTTTGCGTCAGGTTGTCGAGAAGAATTCCGTCGCAGGTAACGCCAGGATTCTCGCCAGGATTCTCGGCATCGACTCCAGGAACAGGCGCCTCTTCCATGTTGCCGAGACACCACGCCTTTCCTATGTAGTAGGGCATTTCGCCAGCGAGCATCGGTCCTCCGCCCGGCCAAACGTTCTGGTCAGCGTCAGCAAGGGCAACCTTGAATGAACCATTCTGAGGTGCCAATGCGTAGAGCGTTTGGACTCCATTGGTTATCGTGCCCTCTTCTCCAACTTCATAGACGTTGTCGCCGTCGTCAGCCCACCAAAGCATGTCAATATTTTGAGCAAGTTCGCCATCCCACGCGTCATCCTCTGGAGGCAATGCATCTTCAAGCACGTCGACTTCAAGCTCAGGCTCAGAGGACGAAACGTCATCATTAGAAGTCAGGGTCACTTCCATGCAAGCGTAGGCATCGTTCTGGACATGGAGTGAGATGGTGTCCTCGCCCTCATCGTCGGGCTTCAGGTCGTTGAAATTGAAGAACAGGTGGCCATTTGAAAGGTCGTCGAGAACCCAGCTCGTATCGCATGGGGTTCCTGGGGTAGGGTAACCAGCGGAACCCTGCCACTGCCAGTTCTCAACTAGGCCCGGGTCGGTGTCGACACAATGGTTTTTGTTGTACCAGGAGTCGTTATCGACTTTGAGATCGATTGAACCTGTCGCAAAGGTGTTGTCGGTCGAGGTCTCATTGTCTGAGAAGAAAGCACCGGTCGCTCCCGTGAGTAGGGCAGTCGAAGCTGACAGGATGATGATGAGTCCGAAGACGATGCGTGGGGCGAATAATATTTTTGTCATGAAGTGGAGTATGTTATTAATTTTTTCAGTGTAGTAATGGTTTCAAATTTAATGCTGTGGGTTCCCCTACAGCCCGATGAACGCTATCCGGAAACGGAATAGCGTTCACTTCGGCTAGAGAGGACTAGGGTGCGAACGGCGTCGTGTTGTTTCGATGCTGTTCAACTTCAAACACCAAGTTGGCGTTCAATGAGTCCGTCTGTGCTTCATTGCCGACTGTGTCGCCAATGAACCATGCGAGGCCGAAGTAGTAGGTTACTGAACCAACCATGCGGCCATCGTCTGCAAGTCCGTGGCAAATACCATAGATTCCGCCCGGGGCGTTATGGCCGTCAGCCGGTTCGGCACCGCAGTAAGCCACCGATATCAAACTAAGTGCAGGTGCGAATGTGTGAGTCTCATCTGCAAGTGTTTGATCGATACTCGGATTCTCATCCACAGTACCGGGCAAGATTACGAGTGGTTCTGCACAGGATTGAGGTGTTGCAGTAAGTGGGTCGAAATTGCCAGGGAGAGGATTTGCAGTGTCATCAGTCGTTAAATCTGCCGCAGTACACTGCCACACATTATCTCCTTCAGTCGTGTCGTCGTTGCAGGCATCACCTTCTGAAGCACTGCCAGCGTCATTACACTGGAAGCCTGGGATTGCTCCTTGGTCGAGCCATCCGTAGAAAGTGATAGTTTCAGCCAGCTCGCCCGGTGTTGTTGCCGGAGTTGGGTCTGGTGTAGGACATTCCGGTTCAGCATCAGCAACTTCTGATTCCGGTTCTGTACACGTCCCATCAAGGTCGGTCACCCCTTTAATGACAAAACGACCCCACGCGTCGTTGTTGTACACATGGAGTGAGATAGTGTTCTCACCTTCGTCTCCCGGTTTTATGTCTGTAAGTGCGAAGAATTGGTTTGTAATGCCCAGGTCAGTTTCTGCCCAAGTGCCATCGCATGGATCGCCCAGAAGAGGCCAACCACCTGCGCCCGTTGCATCCCAAAAACCACCTACACAAGTTGCGCCGTTGTAGTGAGCCTCAGAATCAACCTTGAGGTCGAGAGCTCCAGCAGCGAAGGTGTTGCCGGTCGAGGTCTCGGTGTCGGTGAAGAAGGCACCGGTAGCTCCGGCGACCAACGCTCCGACGAACACGATCATCCCGAGGGACAGAAGGATTCGTTGAATGCTTAGTGTCATATTGAAGAATAAATAATTAGTAATGAATGAATAATAATTAAGTAATGTTGAGAGCGGAGCGAAAATTTTAATTTTTCATTTCTCCATTCTCATTTTTTCGCCGCGTCATGAGCCGTTTCGACCTGGGGTGAACGAGTCGAACCCCCGAACGGTCTCGCGCTTCATGTCCACGTCTATTTTCGAAATGAAAATCGATGTGGAATGTGAACCGCGAGGGACGCGAGTAATAGCAAGTCAAAGAGCTTGCATGCGCTTACACAGAGAGTTTTGCGCGGTGGGAACTCTGCGCAAGGCACCACCTGTACTGTAACCTAGTACCACGCGCGTCAATTTTGAAAAAATTTCGTCTCTATATATAGAGTGCTACGACCTACGCAGTTGCAACGTATTATTGTCATTCGGGGATAAACCTGTTGAGAAGCCTGTTGGGAAATTGGGGAAAACTTTTTCTAAATCGAGGTCGCTCAATGTGCGAGACAAATGTCAATGCTTTTTTCGTAATTTTTATTCCACCACACTCCATTTCTGTTGTCAGTGTGATATATCACACCGCGGTTGGATATATCACACGGTTCGGTTGGATATATCCAACCGCTTGATTTCCTCTGCCAAGCGGCGGTATGATATATCAAACCGGGCGCTCGTCAGGGAAAGCGCACACTCGGCAATCGCATGAAGCGGCGACCGAGTGATCTATCTAAAGAGGAAAAAATAAAAACACTGGACGCTCTGTACACGGCGGCGTCATCTATTCACGGGCGCGCTGATATAAAACTTTTCCTACGCGACCTCCTCACGGAATCGGAACGCATCATGCTCGGCAGGAGAATCAGAATTGCGAAGCGCATTGTGGAAGGGAAGACTCGTGACGAAATTGCGATCGAGTTTCGTGCAGGCACCGACACGATAGGGAAGGTACAGCGCTGGCTCGATGACCAGGTCCCGGGCTATGAGAAAGCCCTGAGTGGTATGGAAAAAGAATACAAAGCGCGCGGGTATGCCTCACCATCCCCACAGGGCAGAAAATTCGGACAGAGCGCAAAACATTCAAAAAATCCACTCTACAAAGCCATATTTGGATGAACGGTGAGAGGACAGCTTAAGGTCCCCACTTGGTTAAGCCGCCCTCACTTTGCCTCCTGAGGCGAATGTGAAAAAATTTTCTGGATCCGTCTGGGAGCCCCCCGATGACCTTTTTGACTATAATAACGACGACGAAGGTGCCTCCTGTCCAATATACGGCCGAAATGCCCACTACCACATAACCAGCAAGCATAAAAAAGGATGTAATCGTTGCGAGCCAGTTTTTCGTAAGAAAACGAGCCGCTTTATTAAGCGCGGTTTGCTCGTTGTCTCCACGGTGCCTATCCTTTTTCCGATTCCGATCGATGGTTCCGTCTGCCAGAGAGATACGTTGGTTCTCGATGCCCATAAATTGTCTCAGACTATATGAATCGTTACGCAAAATGCAAGTACACGGTTATGATGGCGAAGAGCAATGAACAAAATTGACCCTTTATTTTGACCATTATTCTGCTACACTAGCGCGGACGGGCCCTTAGCTTAGTTGGTAAGCAGGGCTTTCCGGAGCGTCGCTCGGACGATATGAAAATTACATTTTCATACGCTCCTCGCTCGCTCCGATAAGCAGGGCTTTCCGGATTGTCGTTCGAAGATCGTGAGATTGAGTCTCACTATCCTTCTCACTCCATCCGGTAGAGCGCATCATTTACAATGAGGAAGCCCTCGAAGAACATTGGGCCCTTAGCTTAGTTGGTAGAGCGCCTCATTTGCAATGAGGAGGTCGGGAGTTCGAATCTCCCAGGGTCCACCCAAGCAGAAAACCCGCAGCAGTGCGGGTTTTCTGCTTGTGTGGAGACCGCAGCGATGTCCCGACGTATCGTCGGGACCGCGAGGGGCGGCCTGCGAGTCCGAGGAACGAAGGTGACGAGGAACTTGTAGGCACAAGGCGGAAGGCGCAGCCATGTCGCGAAAAATCTCCGTCAGGTGATTTATTTGTGGCCACAAAAGACAGATGGATATGGTACCTGACACCTTTTCCTCCCCGCAGCTCAGATCAGCGACCGACTTCCTCAACAAAACGCCCAGGCAGTGCCTGGGCTATCGAACGGCAGAGGAGGTATTATTAGCTAACGAGCTGTCCTAGTTGAGGGGTGCGGAGAGGCCTTGGTATTGAAACCGAAAGTAAATCGTTGGACCAACATCATAGTAGGCATGCTTTATATTGTGAGTATTTTACTTAGTCTTGTGGGTGAGACATGGGCTTTCTATCTACTTGGCAGTATTGTGGAAAGTTTATTCTTGTCGATGATTGTTTGGCACGCATGGAAGTGGCCTAAACAAGAAAGTTTAACCTAATTATAAAATATGAAAAACTCAAAATTCGCCATCATTTCTCTTGTTATAAGCCTTGCGGTTTTCGTTTCCGCCGCATTGACTTTTATAACCTCGTACTTTGGGTTTCCTGAAACCCATCCGCTCGCGCCAATTATCTCCTCGATAATCTTCATAACTTACCTGTTTGAAATTCCTCTTATTTATTTTTCGCGGTTTCTGGGATTTCCGATTGTTCTGCCGATTTTAGTTGTTATTTTTACATTCATCAGTTTTCGGAGAAATGAAAACAGAAAAGCACTTTCCATTGTAAGTATCGCGCTTGTTCTAGCTAGTCTCTCAATGTATCTCGCACTTCAATCGCTGACATATCAGGGTGGTGAAAATGAAGAATCTATTTTTTGCACCCAAGACGCAAAACTTTGCCCCGATGGCTCGTATGTGAGTCGTACAGGAAAAAACTGTGAATTTGCACAATGTCCGGAAGTGAATCTGTTACCAGCGGCGTTTGGGGATTCGGTTATCTTGGCGATCGGCGAACAGGCAAAGTTTAGCGATGGCTTGGCCGTAACGCTTGTGGAAATAAACGATTCGCGTTGTCCACAGGAAGTAGTTTGTGTGTGGGCTGGCGAACTATCGTCTTTGTTGCGCATTGCAGACGGCAGTACTGGCAAGCCACTTAAGGAAATACGCCTTGGGACCGCAACGGCGGCAAGCGTTACCGAAAACAACCATACATTTACGTTACAAGATGCAACGGTAACAACCGTAACGATTATGGTGGTTAAGAAAGATTCCGACAACACTCAAAAAAGTAATGTCACCAATTTTGAAGAGTGTGCCAAAGCAGGGTATCCCGTTATGGAAAGCTATCCTCGCCAGTGCAGAACTCCTGACGGCAAAAATTTTGTTGAAAATTTGTAGCCGCCGGATTTTTTCGCCGAAATGAATGAGGCGAGGGCGCGGCGGAAGGGGGGCTTGCCCGCCAAAGTTTT
>CAYHYY010000022.1:6302-14174 GCA_964360975.1 uncultured Candidatus Saccharibacteria bacterium
TGCGAAGCAAAATTTAGGCGGGTGAATGGGGGGAATTCCGCCGCGCCCGAGCGTTCCGCCGGAGCGAAGCGGAGGCGGGCGGCTTGTTTTACTCCGCCACGTCATCTATACAGCATACGCTTCGAGCGTGTATACTATCGAGTAATGACTGGCAATATTGCCAACGGGAACTGCGTTTTTTCGCTCGGATCAAATGATCCATTGGCTGAAAAAATCGCGATGCACATGGGGATCACTTTGGGAAAGGTGAAGTGTAAAGAATTTTCTGACGGCGAGCAGTATGTGCAATTTGAGGAAAATCTACGCGGTAAAAACGTGTATCTGATTCAGTCTACGAACTCGCCTGGCGACAACTGGCTACGACTCTTCCTTGCTCTTGATGCTGCGCGCGGCGCTTCAGCCCGAGAAATTACCGTCGTCATACCGTATTTTGGGTACGCCAGACAGGATAGAAAATCGAAACCTCGCGAACCAATTTCCGCGCGCGTGTTTGCGGTAACACTTGAGCGTCTTGGCGCAACCCGCATGCTCACCATGGATATGCACAACGACGCGATTGGCGGTTTTTTCAGAAAGACCAATGTTGACTACTTATATGCACGCCCTATTTTGACGAAGCACTTCAAAGAGGTATTTCGGAATGCGCTCGATAAAGATAAGTTCGTTGTCGTATCACCGGATGCCGGTGGCGTGGTGCGCGCGCAGTCATTCGCACGACGCATCATGGATAATGCAGAGCTGGCAATTATTCACAAGGAGCGGGAGGGAGCAAACAAGATTGCGAGCATGAAGCTTATTGGAGATGTTGCAGAAAAAACAGCGCTCATCGTCGACGATATGGCCGACACGTGCGGCACCTTAGCGCGCGCCGCGGAGATACTGGTAAAAAACGGAGCGAAGGACGTATTTGCGGCGGCCACGCACGGGGTACTCTCTGGCCCGGCGTCAAAGATCTTGGATGAATCTCCAATATCGAGGCTTTATATTACGGACACGATTTCTCACACGCGAGCATTCTCACCTAAAGTGGAAGTGGTTTCGGTGGCAGAGATTTTTGCGAACGCTATAACGCGAATGGAATCAGGAGAGTCTTTGTCGGCGCTTTTTGAGTCCGAATAAATCTATAGCTCTTTTGCGAGCTTCATGGCGCGCGTGAAATATTCAGGCGGTACGGCGACGAATATGGTGGCAGCGTCGCCTCTCGATGAGGACGCGTAAATGTCAACGATATTAATTTTTGCGTCGCCGAATGCGCGCGCAATTTTTGCAAGTATTCCCGGTTCGTCTTTCTCAAATCGTAATGCGATGACGCGCTGAAAGAGCACCGTTTTCTTTTCAGTTTCCAGTGCTTCTTGCGCTTCTTCTACTTTGTCGACAATAAAACGAACCATGACCATGTTGCCGCCAGTGGTCTGGCAGAGACCCTCGATATTGATGCCCGCTTTCGCCAGTGCTTCTACGGCGCGCGCAAGCTCACCAGGAACGTCCTGCAAAATGACACTGATCTGATTTGCTTCCCGGACGTTTGTTGGTTTCATGTTTAAGCGATTACTGTAGAGATGATAACAGCTCTCTGCGTCCACGCAATATCGTCCTGTCTCTTGTAGAGAAGGCCCGGGTCAGTGCATTTGACAATAGCCGCTCAGCGGCGATATCTTCTACTCATGAGCGTTCATGAGACAGGCGAACTTCTCCTAGCAGGTTACTCTCCGCACCGTAGTAAGAAACCCGAGCAAACGAGAAAGAAGTGGTGCGGCGCATGTAAGGCTGAAACTACATGGGTAAAGTCGAGAGGCAGAGCATGGAGATGCGGTAATCCGCACTTCTAGCAGTGCTCTATCCGTTTCGCGTTCCGCTATACTGGCGGGACGGACGATTAGCTCAGTTGGTTAGAGCGTTCGCTTCACACGCGAAAGGTCAGAGGTCCGAATCCTCTATCGTCCACACTTCGACTCGCTGCGCTCGCTCAGTGTAAACATTGCAGTCACTCGAAGGGTAGAGACTGGCACGCGAGACACAGATTAAGGGTTGGAGTCGAGCGAAGAAAGAAAAGTTGATCAATGGCGACTGGAAATAATATGACGAAACCTCACTACATCGCTATAGCCGCCATGACCGTCGATGGGAAAATCGCGAAAAGTTCTACGCACCTTTCGACTGATTGGACTTCAAAGGAAGACAAAAAATTCCTGAAACAAGTACTTGATACGTGCGACGCGGTTATACTCGGGAGGAACACCTATGAGACCGCCAAGGCACTTCTCGTCAAGAGAAAAAGAAATTGCATCGTGTTCACTCGCCGTCATGGCGCTGGCGCGGTGAAAGGTGAGAAGCTCACTTTCATGAAGCCGACCAAACGAGCCCTCGAGGCGTTTGTGAAAGAGAGAAAGTTTAGGCGACTCGCCGTGCTCGGCGGATCGCACGTATACAGTTGGTGCCTGAGGAATGGTTTTATGAACGAACTGTACCTCACGATAGAACCGGTCATTTTTGGAGACGGATTGTCACTTTTTTCTGAAACACCCCCCAAGAAGCAATTACACCTGCGCACGAAAAAGATTCTCAACAAAAAAGGAACTTTGCTGTTGCACTATGACCTGCGGTAGGGAACACTATGCGCCTTCAATGTCTCCTATGGTGTCAGCCTCATTAAACTTATACACGTGGTTTCTATAGTAGACGCGGATGATGGTGTTTGCGGCATACACAAATGCTCCAATCACGACAACGTGCGCGACGCCTATATAGGTCAGCGAGAGCTCGTTTCGTGAAAGAAGACTTATCAACGCACCGCCCGCCGTCAAAAGACTCACGACCGTTAGGTTTTTAATAGATATTTCAGTGCTCTTCTCTTGAAGGTCGCTGAGGTAGCGAAGCGTCGACTTCACATAATTCCGCGTCATTACCCACAAATCTTTAATGTAGCGATGCGTGTCGATAAGCGTCTCATATTCGTACTCCAAAACGTTCGCGTACGCGGCCAGCGTCTTTTTAGACATGAAGACAGATTCACGTGTCGAAATATACGCGCTCATCTGGCTGATGCGCGTCTCGATGAGGTTTATTGTTTTCGAGTAGCCCTCGGTAGCCTTCCTGAGGGGGCCTATCTCGTATCCCATAATGGTGCCTCGCTCTTTGACGAGCGCGATTCTGTCCCAGATGCGCCGGTGCAGATTTAAGTACTGATGCAGTTGCGCCTTAAATTCACGTAGAAATATCTGTTCGGAAATGAGTTGTTCAATATGCTCTGACGTTTCGGTCACATTATTTACGACGTAGAGCGAATCGCCACGGTACACCGAAAAAGCCTTTGTCTCTACATGCGAATGCTCATTTTCCTCAAACTCAGAAAAAATATTCTCGACATCACTGTGTTCAGCGTTTGAGAGCACGACGAAGTAGGGGTAAATGGTCTTAATATTCGCAAGCTCTTTTGGCACCGGGGCGCCAAGACTGAATAAATATGACAAAGCTGGCGAAAGTTTTTCGTCGTAGTATTCGGAAAGCGCCGCAACGCTATCCTTCATTGAGGCTCTCGGGTCAATAGAAATAACGATCAGGCCGTCCTCATAGATTTTTGTTTGGATACCCACAGGCGACTCAAAGACGACAAATTCAAAATCTTCATTGTGAAACTCAATGCCGCTCGGATTTAATCGCTCGCGAAACGCGCGGAGACGCGCCTCCTCAAGACGGAGAGGTGATGGCTTTTCGCGCAGGAAGTCGTATATCTCCGCGAGGTGGAGCGATGTTCTTTGAAACCATCCGCCGATGTAGATGCGTGAGACGTCCATAGAAAAAACTCATAGTCAGATTAACACGCGATTGCCGTAACTGTCGTTCTAAAGCTTGGCTGCTGGGAATGCTCCCAGCATTCCCGTTCAACACTCTGTCGGGGCGCCGAGAATCGAACTCGGTCTCTACCCGCTCTGCGGCCTGGGATGTACCCCGTACATCCCGTCAAAGTCTAAGTCGGGCTGCTGGGAATCGAACCCAGTCTTTACGCACCCGAAGCGCACGTACTACCGGTATACTACAGCCCGAGTCGAGAAGGAGAATACCATGACTTCATGAGCATTCTCTTCGAGACGATGGGATGAAAACGCTGTTTACAGCCCGCGACAAGGAGGAGAATATCACATTCCGCGGCAAAGCCGCGGTGGAAGACTCCCCAAAAAACCAAAAGTACCTTCCACATGCACGTATCTGGAGCAGCCATTCTGGCGCTATAATGAAATAGTGAAAAATGGCTTGATTGCCTCCCTTGGTCTCGCGGTTCTTGTGCTCCTAGGCTTTTCGTCGGTCGCAATCATCGCTGAACCCCAGGTACAGATACAGGCGCTCGTGGCGCAGATTGGTGCGTTGCCAGCGCAAACATCGATATCAGTACCCGCCACGCCGCAATCCAGCGCGACTTCGTGTCCGAATCTTGTTCGGAACCTCTTTCGTGGCTCACGCGGCAGTGACGTGACACAACTCCAACAATTTCTCATCACACAGGGACTATTGAATAGCGATTCCTCAACGGGTTTCTTTGGCATACTCACTGAAAGAGCAGTGCAACGGTGGCAATCACAGCAAGGTATCGCGTCGAGTGGCGCTCCCGCAACAACAGGATATGGAGCCATGGGCCCAAGAACGCGAGCGGCTATCGTCAACAGATGCGGAACCGTGGTGGTGTCAACAACGACCGCCACTTGGCAAACAGGCGCTTGGAACACATGCGCAAACTCTACCCAATCCCGTACTGTCTCCTGCATTAGTTCAAACAACACCGTTGTCTCCGACACCGCCTGCACAGCAACAAAACCTGTGGCATCACAATTCTGTACCATCACGACGACACCCCAGAACCAGTCTTGCATCTTCAACAATCAAACCATCGCGCACAACGCATCTATTTCCGCATACCAAACTGCAAACGTCGCGTACGGACAAACCTGTGTCCAGCAAACGCGCACGTGCACAAACGGCGTGCTTAACGGCTCATACACTTTTGCGACGTGCGCTCCCGCATCTCCGACATGCACACCATTGTCGTCGCAAACACAAACCGTCAGCTGCCCTGCAGGGCAAACAGGTTCCATCACGCAAACGCGAGCGTCATCCTGCGCGACAGGTGCGACAACACCGACGTGGGGCGAGTGGACGACGACGGGAAGCACGTGTGTCGCCGCTTTGAAAATAATTTCTGTTACGGGACCACAGCTCGTCGTCCCTCATTCGAAAATATATCCCACATATATCTCATGGATCGCCGCCAGTCGCTCGATCATTGATGCGCCTATTTCGACATTTCGAGACGGAAGTGCGATCTTTTGGATACTTTCCAATTCTCTATTCACCAGCATATATCGGGGGACGGTTGATGATCCATTCCAGAGCGTCAGTTCGCAGGGTCCTACTGATCAATTGTTCGAAAATGCTGAGCCGCGTGCAACAGTGCCCGACGGGACCAAACCGGGATACTGGATTGTAAATACGTACCAAGACACCGCGGGAATTCTGGCGTTCATACATGTCGAATACCCGCGCGTAGTGAACAACGCGTACTTTACGGGCAAGACCCGGATCGGACTTGCGTGGCTCGCGAATGGCGCACAAAAATTCAAGTATCTGGGTGACATCATCGTGCCCAATGGGGATCCGGACAATTACAACATTGAAGGCGCCCCGTACATCATCAAGGACGGCTATTTCTACGTCTACTACAAGGATCCGTGTACAGGACACAACAAGGGCTTGGCTCGTGCACCGCTTGCTGACGTATTGTCCGGCGCGAAATCTGGCAACGTGACTCAGTGGCAGAAATATTTGAACGGCGCGTGGAGCGGGATCGGTCTTGGTGGTCTGTGCACTACAATCTCTATCGAAGATGGCATAACGCATACCGATGCAGCATTCAGTTCCTATACCGGAAAATATTATTTCCTGATGAGTTATATGAATTGGGGAGGACATGATACATGGATCAAATTGTACGAATCCACCGACGGCATCAACTGGACGTTCAAGAGAAACATAGTCGAAGCACCGGCCGCCGCTGTCATCGAGGGGTATCAATATGTCAGCATCGTCAATGAATCAGGAAGTGACAATGGAGTAGTCGGACGACGCTTCTACATCTACTCCGCGAAGGAAGTAAGTACGGATTCGAGCGAGGTGTACCGATGGCTCGTTGACCTTGATGGAAGTGGCGATGTGACACTGCCTCCCCCACCAAAGTCCGTGTTTTCTTTTCTCCGCGACTACTCTGGGACACAGGGCGCAGATCAGTGGTCGTATCTTTACCGGATGGGTTTATCCGATTCCCCCATGACACGGGGAGGTGCTCCGTGGGACAGTACAGTGATTTTGTGGCTCGGTAACGAAAAACATCTGCTCATAAGTAAGGGGTGGATGCATCCAGGTGCCGCGGCAGACGCCGTTCTTAAGTGGACATCACCGCGATCGGGCATGATTCGTATCACTGGTACAGTTATTGATGGCGACGGTACATGCGGAAACGGAGTTATCGCTTCGATACGGCACAACGGCACGCAATTGGCGCAATATTCTATCGCCAATGGTGACTCGAGTGGCAAGAAACACGACTTAACTGAACAAGTGACGAACGGCGACAGTATTTATTTTATCGTATCTAGCAGCGGCGGGGACAACGCCTGTGATACAACCAACTGGAGTCCGACCGTCGAGTTTCTCTGAAAGAAACTTTTGATCAAGTATTGAACGTCGCCTCACCAAACAGAGGGCGCGGCGGATCCGTGTCAAAAGCGTCAAATCAAATTTGGTGGACCTAGCGAGAATCGGACTCGCGCCTCGGCAATGCGAATGCCGCGTCGTACCACTAGACTATAGGCCCAAATCCCGAGCAAAATGACATGCTTGCATGATCATTTTCGAGGGATGCCGGGCCTACAAGGTCCCCTTATAGGCCCGAATGAGAAGGGTAATGAGAGTATAATCTCATTACCTTCGAATGAGGAGCCTAAAAGGTCCCCTTATAGGCCCAAAAAACATCGCCTCGCGATGTTCGGGCAAATAACCATGGCTCATGGAGGATTGTTATAGCCCGAACGCAGATAAGCCTAACAAAATTTGATATCATTCGCTAACGATGAAGGTTGATAGGTCATATCGAAAACCAAATCTTCCTGAAAATGCCACGATAGCGTTCGAGGGCGTTCTTTTTGATGTCTATCAATGGGAGCAAAAACTGTATGACGGCTCGACGGCAATTTTTGAGAAGATCGTCAGACCAGACACTGTCACTGTGTTTCCCGTTCTCGATGATGGACGCATACTATTAATAGATGATTCTCAGCCTCATCGAGAGACAATAGTCACGACCCCGTCCGGTAGGGTAGACAAGGGGGAAACGCCCGAACAAGCGGCGCCGAGGGAGCTTCTCGAAGAAACCGGCTACGAGGCGGAAATTTGGGAGCCGTTCTACACCAACACGCCGTACGGGAAGATCGATTGGACGGTGTACGCGTTCGTAGCAAAAAAACTCAAGAAAACACATGAACAAAGTCTTGAACCAGGAGAAAGAATAAAGGAACATCCCATGACTGTTGATGAACTTATTGAGTTCGTGAGGCATGGCGATAGGTATCGCGATGATTTTACGCAGTTCGTGCTACGCGCGCTCGCGGACCCGAAGAAGATGGAGGAATTACGCGCACGACTCTCACCGGTTTGATATATCAAACCGCTCTCTCGTCCTCACGCGCTCGGCACTCTTTTTCATGTCAACCCACTGCCCAGTCGGTGGAGTCCGCCCGCGCCATGGGCAAGGCTTGGTCCGCCTGTAGGTCCCCGAAATCTAAATCTGAATGCAACACTGTGAATAAACTTCATTCGGTGTCTGGA
>CAYHYY010000023.1:0-14155 GCA_964360975.1 uncultured Candidatus Saccharibacteria bacterium
AAGATAATCTCGGCGGCGGCCGATTCTCTGCCTACAAAACCACCCCGGCGCCGCCCGCGTAATACCCCGCCCCTTTGGGGCGGGGCATTACGCGGGCGGCTTGTATTACCTCATGAAGCAACGTCATGTATCACCGTGGTACCACGGTGATACATGAGGCTCGTACGAATCTTATGGAACAAGCGACACAAATCATTACCTCACTCATACGAAATCGACGCGAACGATTGCGCTTTGCAATTCAAAAGGATGGACGCCTCTTCTCACTTGCCTGGGGCATACTCACGGCATGTGTTGAGGCAAGTGGTGGAGTCATGCCTGAAAGAGCGAGTGGCGATAGACGCGCCGTGATACCCATTCCCACACTCATGAACGTCGATATTATTCTCCTTAGAAATGCAGAAATCCCCTCGTATGTTGAGGATGGAACAGCCCAGGCAGCCATCGTTGGCGAGGATCAAATATTGGAACAGAATTCACGTGTCACAATCGCGGCGAGGCTCGGCGAGGCTCGGTGTTCCCTGCAGCTCATGACGAGCGAGACATCGTCAGTGAGAAGCGCGCAAGATCTTCGGGGAAAACGTGTGGCGACATCATTCCCATGCCTTACAAAAATATTCTTATCAAAAAATAAGATTGTTCCCAAAGAAATAGCGGAGAGAAAATCAATCGAGGCGGCGGTCGCGTCAGGCTACGACGCAGGATTCGATATCGTTGATACAGGGGAATCTATGCGTGCGAACAAATTACGTTCCATTGCAATTATTCAAAATTTTGAAGCATTGCTCATAACCAAATAATATGTCTGGAGAAAACAAGGAAATCCCCTATCTCTATAGTCCTGACGGGAAAGGTGGCGCCGGCGAAGGAAGAGGCGCACCTGAAGCACCTCTCAAAGATGATGAGGGCGGTGCGGAGGATGGAGAAAAGAAATAAGTGCGTTTATCGTTCTTCATCCCTGCCGGTGACAGGAATATTTTTCGCGCGATCTTCAAACTCTCGCTTCACTTTGCCAAATTCTTCCCACGCTTCTTCATCTCGCGGGAGATGGTGCTCTTGTCGACCTTGAGGATGACGGCAACCTCCGTTTGCGTGTGCCCTCTCTCGCGCAGGGCTTCAATCCGGTCTCGCGCCCGGAAGTCGAGGTGAACGAATGATTTTCTCATGCTCCTCCATGTGAGCGGAGTTGCATTTCAAAGGAGAATTTTTAATGTGTATTCACTTACTTCTGTTTTGGTCCGTGGGTAATTTGGTAAATCGAAGTTGCGATTGCTGCTGCCGTTACGGCAATTAATGTTGCCGCGAGAACTGCCTCTACCCCACCGAGTGTTGCTTCTTTTCTGTTGAGACTGGTGAATTTGCGGTCTTCCATAAAGCGGCATTGTATTCCTAACGAGGACATTGGGCAACGTACCCCACACCAGCGCTATTCGTACTCGATGGTTGCCGGTGGTTTCTGGGTGATGTCGTAGAGAACGCGGTTTACCCCGCGAACTTTGCCAACTATGGCACTGGAAATCTTCTCGAGAAGTTCCGTCGGAATCTTGTGCCAGTCAGCGGTCATGCCGTCTACGGAATCTACCGCACGAAGCGCCACCATGTATTCATACGTCCGCTCATCTCCCATCACGCCAACTGCTTTTATTGGAAGCAGGACGGCAAACGCCTGCCAGATTTTTCCGTATTCTTTAGCCTTCTTCAATTCTTCGATGTACACCGCATCAACCTCGCGTAGAATTCGTAATCGATCATCAGTCACTTCGCCAAGAACGCGAATGGCAAGTCCGGGACCTGGAAATGGGTGCCGCCATACCATGGCCTTCGGAATGCCGAGCCCCTCCCCTACCTTGCGCACCTCATCTTTGTAGAGATCGCGCAGTGGTTCAATAACCTTCATCCGCATCTTTTCAGGCAGTGTCAGATTGTGGTGACTCTTGATCTTGTCCGCGTGTTTCCCTGTCGCGGCAGATTCAATACGGTCGGGGTAGATGGTGCCCTGCGCAAGAAACTTTACTGGGTATTTTTTTAATTCTTCATCGAGCGCTTTATCAAAAACTTCAATAAAGGTGTGCCCAATAATTTCTCGCTTTTTTTCAGGCTCCTCTATGCCGCGTAGACGGTTTAAAAACAGATGTGACGCATCGACGATGTGCAGATTTCTAAATCCACGTGAGCGAAGTTGGCTGGAAACGCTTTCCACTTCCCCCTTTCTGAGGAGGCCCGTGTCGACAAATACTGCATGGAGTCGATTTCCTATCGCCTGGTGAAGCAACGTCGCCGCCACGAGCGAATCGACGCCTCCCGAAATGCCGACGACGACATGGTCTTCGCCAACGGTGCTCTTTATTTCCGCCATGATGCGAGAAGCGACCGACTTCATAGTCCAGATCTTCTTCGCCTTTGCAATGCCAAAGAGAAAATTCGACAAGATTTTTGTGCCATGCACCGTGTGCGTTACTTCCGGATGAAATTGGATACTATAAAACTTCTGACGCTCATCTGAAAAACCGGCAAGAGGGCACTGCTTGGTTGAAGCGATCTTTGAAAAACCTTTCGGCGCGAGCATGGCCTGATCGCCATGCGAGAACCATACCGTTTCTTTTGTTGAAAGCCCTCTGAAGAGCGCGGACTTTTTATTTGCGGTTACTACTTCTTTTCCAAACTCTCGATGCAAACCCTTCTTCACTTTGCCACCAAGCATGTGCGCCATAAGCTGGTGACCGTAACAAATGCCAAGAATGGGAATGCCGAGTCCAAATATTTCCTTGTCAGGCAATGGTCCATTTTCCAATACTGAGTGTGGACTCCCCGAGAGAATAATCGCCTCAGGATTCAGCGCGCGTATTTCAGAAGCGGGTGCATCTCCATGCAAAATCTCGGCCTTCACGCCGAGATCACGAACCCTCCGAGCGATGAGGTGAGCAAATTGCCCTCCAAAGTTGAGAACAACAACCATGGCTCATCTTAGCATAAGACGACTATAGAGGAACACCCTGCCTCACTACTATTTTGCTATGGGCTATCGTCGATGGAACGCCCATCACCGCTATCGTTTCGGCCACTGCCTCCGCTACCACTTTCATCATCGTTTCCATCATCAATTTTCTCTCCATGTTCAACCTCCTTTTCCGTCTCGAGGTTGTGTTCCGTTTCACGAGCATCGTCCTCGTCCCTCCCATCGCGACGTTGCCGGTCATCAAAAACCGGGAGAAATACAGCGCGCGCTCTTATATCAATGCCAGCAGCGGCTTTTAGATACACTAAAAGTTTCTGTGCAATCCCCGATGCTTCTTGGAACGTACCAAACGCGGTAGTGAAATCGTCAGCAGCGAGCGCGCTCGTGCCCTTCACCATCAGTTCGGTTGCGGCAGCCACCTGCGCATCGATACGAGCCATGTCCTCAACACTCAATTTTGCCTGAACGCGCTTATGTGCTGAGGTGACATTGAGTAACCCCTTTTCGGCCGCCTGCTTCATACGTTCGACAGCGTTCTTCCGCGGTCCATCATCAACTTTTGGCAACACTTCTATTTTTGTAGTCGTGGAGAGTTCACTTTCCACCAAAAGTGACGTCGTCGTCATAACTTCCTGTTCAGGAGTCTCTCTTCCTCGTGATTCAAATGCCAACCTTCCCTCCATGCGGCTTCGCACCGAACCGATTCGCTCAACCTTGGTCCGAATTTTTTCCGCAAGTTTCTCTTCGACGTCATCGATCTCATGCAGAAGTTCACCCTGAGCAGAGAGCCGCGACTCGAAATCTTGTGCAAGATTCAGTGCGAGCGACTCATCATCTTGTTCAATTGCTTCAAGTGCTTCGGCAGCTTTTTCTGAATGTTGTTCAAAGCGCTTCACCAATGCATCCTCAAACTGAGGAGTCAGCCCCCCGGCAAGCGATAGCGTGGTAACCTCCTCGAGCCTCCGCGACGCGCGTTCGGCTTCCCACTCAGCGCGAGCCTCACTCGAAATATTGAAAACTGCGGCGACCTCCTCATTTACTGAGACTTTTACTTGATACAGAAGATCTCCTGGTACGGTCCCTTCTGCCGCATACGAAACACCTGCTCCTGAAAAGAGCATAGCGATCAAGAGCCCCGCCGCTACCGTTCTACTTCCAAAGATAGAGAAAAATGAAGCGCCGACCGCGGGCACTTTATTCGGTGTGCTTCTTGGTTTTAGAGCCATATACCCACGAACCACCTGGTCGAGCCGCTCGCGCTCTTCTCGAGTGAGAGATACATCGACACCTGTTGTTTCTATAAGTTTTCCGAGATTAATTTTTTTCATATCATGTCGCGAGCACTGATTTGAGTTTCTGTAGCCCACGGTGAATCCTTACCGACACGACGTTCTCCGTGGAGCCTATCATGCGCGCAATTTCTTTCGGCGAGAATCCGTCGACGAACCGCATCGTGATTGCTGAACGATAATTTTCAGGAAGATCGGCGATTGCGGCATGCACCTTTCCTACTAATACCTCTTCATCAATATCTTCTTCAACTTCCAACAAACTGCTTTCCGCGAACGCTGCTTCAAATTGTGGATTGTCTTCAAGCTTCTTATCTAAAGAATCAGATTTCAATCTCCGGTATTCATCAATAATGAGATTATTCATGACGCGGAAAAGAAAGCTCTTCGGACTTCGCACATCACCACCTGCGCGCACGAAATCCCAAGTTTTCATGAACGTGTCTTGAGTCAAGTCGAGCGCGCGCTCGCGGTCAGAAAGGCGGAAGAAGGCGTGCCGGAATAAAGCATCCGAATGCTTTTTATAGGCGTCAAGAAATTGTTCTTCAGCGTTTTCTGCCATGCCTGGTTACTTCAAAATGGCATTGCTCATACATGCAAACAATGCCGCCCGGCTTCCGTAGTGCATCACCTTGAATATCCTGGCCTCAGGAGTGTCATTCATGAGTGATTGCACTATGCCATTTTGCAGTACCGGGCAAGCGCTTGCCGTACCTTGGAGTAGACGGCCAGCACAGGATACCCTTTCACGAGGAGAGACTCCTAGAAACTCACGATCTCCTCCCACGGCAGACCTGCCTTGCCGAAGTGGCCATATGCAGCCGTCTGACGGAATATCGGCTTTCGAAGGCCAAGCCGTTCATCGCAGCTCTGCTGCGGGGTAGTTTACTGGCCGTCCAGAATGCCCCAGAGCTCTGCTCTGGGGATGAATGGACAGATAAAAAGAGCGGCGGAGGCCGCATCCATATCCAGAAAACTACCCCGGTCCCCGCAGCAGAGCTGCTTTCTTAATGCCTCGCAGCTCTGCTGCGGGGTAGTTTACTGATAGACACTGTGGTCGCCAATAATATGGAGATGTGCCTCTTGCTTGCCTTTGCGAAACTGAAAGATAATGCGAAATTTGTAGTTAACAGAAAAGCTATAATACCCTTTTAGAGGGCCTTTGAGCGAGTGTACCTTAAGCAATACATGATTCTTCGGGTTCTTGAAAAGCTCAATTTTATCTACTATCTCTTCTTGGAGGGTTTCCTCTAGTTTCCTGAATTGGCGAATGAACGACACCTTGTAGAGTATCTTCATGTCCTACTTAATCTTCTTTGCTAATGCACGAAGATCACCAGAGAGTGATGGCTCTTTGTTTGCGCGCAGTACTGCCTCCACGGCTTCTTGCTCTGACATACGGCTCAATGCCCGGCGCATAACGTCTGCTCGCGACGAGCCAACGCCCTGTTGCACAAGCACATCAAGTGCCTCCTCGTGCTCTTTCGATAGTGGTACTGAGATGGTTGCCATATTATATATGATTATTTAATATGATATTATAATACACCCTCACTCTTGCCCCGTCAAGCTACCTCACTTATAGGTTACAGAGCGTTTCTAGCCCTACATCGAGATGATCTCCTCCCACGGCAGACCTGCCTTGCCGAAGTGGCCATATGCAGCCGTCTGACGGAATATCGGCTTTCGAAGGCCCAGGCGCTCAATAATTGCCTTTGGTTTGAAGTCGAATTTTTCTTTCACCAGCCCTGCAATACTCTTTCCATTTTCGTCAATCGCCTCGACCATGAGTGGTTCCGCGCGACCAATGGCGTATGAAACAGAAACGAGACACTCTTTCGCGTGCCCCGCCGCAACCAAGTTCTTTGCAACAAAACGACACATGTACGCAGCAGAGCGGTCGACCTTTGTTGCATCCTTGCCAGAAAAAGCGCCGCCGCCGTTTGGCGCGAGCCCGCAGTACGAATCCACCATGATTTTTCTTCCCGTAAGCCCCGTATCGGCATCAAATCCGCCTTGCACAAAAAGACCCGTCGGGTTGACGAGAATTTCCACTCCCGAAATATCTCCAATAACCGGCTTAATGAGTTTCTCGGTGAGATCTCTCTTGATTTCCTCTTGAGACACATTCGGCATGTGTTGCGTTGAAACCAAGACCGCATTTATTTTTCCTTCTAGCACAGAAATTTGTGCCTTGCCATCCGGCATAAGCCAATTGACTGCTCTATCTTCCCGAAGTTCCTGAAGACCACGCGTTAATGCGTGTACTTTGACGATAGCGGCGGGCATCATCTCTTTCGTCTCGTTCGTTGCGTAGCCATACATAATTCCCTGATCACCCGCGCCGCCAGTGTCGACACCCTGGCCGATGTCTGGCGACTGCTCGGCGACATTCTCGATGACTTTCAGTTCGTCTTTATAGCCGATATCTGCATATACTTGGCGACCAATTGCCCCATAGTTTGGATGCGCTAACGTCGTAACTTCTCCACCAATAACCAACATGTGGTGACCGCCGAATGTTTCTACCGCAACGCGCGACATTGGGTCTTCAGTAAGACACGCATCAAGAATTGCATCTGATATTTGATCGCACACTTTATCGGGATGACCGTTCGTCACGCTTTCGACAGTGAACGTGTGGAATGTTTTAAACATAATTATTTTAGATAAATAAAAAACGCTTCGGAGAAAGAAGCGTGGTTACGGCTTATCTCCCCTGTCTCGAACCTCGAGACTAAGGCTGGATGGAGCACTTTACCCTGAGTATGTCGAAGGGTTTTCGACGGCTCGGACAAGTTGCTGAGCGGATCTATGAGCCAGTGCTCTCCCCGCTCTCTTGATAACAATATTTAATTGTCGACAGTTAGTGTACCAGTGCCTCTCAGAAATGAAAAGACCCCGTGAGGGGCTTCTGCTACATTTTGTTGCCACACCAATCACAGACTTTTTTACCACCCTGCGAATAAAGGATTACAGGTCTACAGATTCTATAAGGGTTACTCTCATTTGGGCAAGTTGGCGGCTTATCAAACACCCCTGCATAAAGGTGGCGTTCTCCTTCAATTCCTGCCATATACCCCCATTCTGGGAAATGAAACTAAAAGTGTCAACCCTCAAAAACTTAGAGACCGAGTATCTTCTTCCAGTTTGCAGTTATCTCGAAAGTGTTTTTCGATGCGAGTCCAATATACGAAGCAGGATTTTCTAACAATCCCTTCTGAATCGGAGTCATTTTGCCGATGTAATCTTTGAGTTCCGTATCATTCATCGCGATATCTTGCAAAGATTTGTTTGATTTCTGGGCCTCAAGTGTCAACGTTCGTACTTTTTCATGGGCGTCAGGATGACCGAGAGACGCCAGCAAGAGATACAGCGGTTCAGCGGCAATCATTCCCTTCTGTAAATCAAGATTTTCCTGAACCCTTTCCTTGTCGACCGATAGCTTACCCATCGTGTTCGTGAGACGCTTGGTCATAGAAACCAGGTAGCCGATTGTCTCACCATACGTTCGTCCAGAAGCTGAATTCGTGAGATCGCGCTGGTGCTCACTGATCTGGTCCATGAAAACCGTCACGATGCGCGGGACAATGACCTTCCAGAGACTTTTTACATTTTCAAAATTAATCGGGTTCCGCTTCTGCGGCATGGTGGACGATCCTACCTGCGATTTTTCAAATTTCTCACCCACTTCCCCTATCTCCGTCCTTTGGAGGTGCCGCATGTCGTCCGCAAGGTTCGCAAGGATGCCGGCTGTGATGGTCGCTTCTGCCAGGAGTCGGGTCATTGGCTCAGGTTGCACCACCTGCGTTGCCTGCTCGCCTGCCTCAAGCCCCATTTCAGCAAGAACATCTCGCTCGAATACTTCGGGTTCGTCGAAAAATAGCGAGGATGCGTTGTATGCGCCTACAGCCCCCGAAAACTTGCCTCGTAATTCCTTTGAAAGAGCCTCAAGGGCGAGCATAGACTGACCAAGGCGACTCACATACCCCGCTATGGCATAACCAAAGGTAATTGGAACCGCGTGTTGCCCGTGTGTTCTCCCAACCTGGACGGTCTTGGCTTCTTTTTCTGCGAGCAAAATGAGTACCTTTTCAAGGCCCTTGAGCGCAGGAATTAGAACTTTCTGCGTGACGTCTCTAAATCGTGCAGCGTTTGCCGTATCAATAATGTCGTACGAAGTCGCGGTCATGTGGACATATGGCTTTGCCTCGTCTGAAACCTTGGAACGGATGACATTCACCATTGCACGAATATCGTGTTTTACTTTTTCCTCTTCCGTATCAACCTCTTCGGGGGTGACTTGCGAAGCCGCTTTCTCCACCTCATTGACTACCTGAGCTGAGCAAATCTTTTGTTTTGCTAGAGTCTTTACTAGTGCCACTTCGACCTTCAATTTGTAGTTTAAATACGCTCTGTCCGATAGATACTGGCTTACTTCCTCGTCAAAATAGCGAAAGTCAATTGGAGCTAAAGAATTAAAAGAGTCAGATGTCTTCATTGGTTAATATTACCAGAAATTGAGCCATTTTCCTAAAGGACACTGTAATATTTTGTCGGGGCGCCAAGAATCGCCCGCGACTCTCACCCTCCCCTACGGTCGGGTTCGGTCTGGGCACCTCCTCACGGGTCTTCGAGGCTCAGAACCTTGTTCCGGCGTTCGATTCTGGACAAACGCTACGCGTTCTCTTCCGCATTCACTACGTTCATGTCGGGGCGCCGAGAATCGAACTCGGTCTATCTGCTCCCAAAGCAGACGTACTACCGGTATACTACGCCCCGAGACGAGAAGGAAAATGTATCGCTTGCGAATACATTTTCTTCGAGTCGAAGGGGCGGAAAGTTTCTTTACGACCCCGGCGACTTATCCCGATTTCTGAACTATACAGCAGAAATGAAATTTTCGGAAAAATTCAGAATTTCGTTGCCCTAAAGCACAACATCCTGAAGCCACCTCACCTTTGCCTTCTTACTCTTTTGATCAAGGAATATGGCGATCACGTCGAACTGCCAATCGTCCTCTGTTCCATGTGAAACTAGATAGGACTGAATAACCCGCGATAACCTTTTAAGTTTCTCAATATGGACGTTCTCCTCAGGACGAATAGTTTCATGTGGAACAGCACCAGTCGACACATTTGCTGTTTCCCATGAAACTGTCTTTACCTCAACGAAATGTAAGAGGCCAGACGTTTCACGTGCAACTATGTCAATTTCACCATACGGCTTGCTCCAGTTCCTATCGACGATAGAAAGACTCTTCGACTCTAAGTACTCAGTAGCAACCAGTTCACCAACTCTCCCAACATCATTGTGTTTAGCCATGGATGGCAGTCTAGCAGATACTGCTTCCGTTTCCCATGAAACGTGGCTAACGTTTCACGTGAAACGTAAACTGGCAAATAGATGACCAAAATGGAAAAAAGTCTATGAAACAAGCCATATTATCGAAATTCGTCCTTTAGAAGTTTAGGACATTTCTGTGTCTTTTATACACAAAGACACAGCCTTATCCACAAATATGACGTAGTTCCACGTGAAACATACTCCTCCAGTAGGGGCTTAACCCCTTCAGTACCTGGCTCTATCGGACACAGAACGTGGGTGATTGAACCCTACTGGTTCCGCAGTGGATCAACTTGACTGCAGTTGTCCTTCCTTCTGCCCACACCCAACTCGCAGAGCCTCGGGACTACACTTCGTTTGTAACAAACTTGTTTGGTGCGGATACGGGGAATCGAACCCCGATCCCGTCCTTGGCAAGGACGTGTTCTACCACTAAACCATATCCGCAATGCGGGTATTTATAACACAGACGTGGCATAGAAAGTAGTGAGCAATTCATGTGGTCACGCATATTTCCTCGCCGTCGCTCAGAAATTGCGCGACCTCGCCTCGCGGTCCCGACGTATCGTCGGGACATCGCTCCGGCTCGCACAAGCGCAGAAAACCTGCCGCAGGGCAGGTGTTTCTGTCTGTTGTGCGCCCACCAGGATTCCACTTCGTGCCGGGGAGTGCTGGTCGCAGACATCAGCACTCCCTTCGAGTCCTGGCCAGTCGAGCATAAATGCTCGACTTTGACCTGCTCGCTCCGCGAGTGCGCCCACCAGGACTCGAACCCAGAACGCCTGTTCCGAAGACAGGTGTGATATCCATTTCACCATGGGCGCAGCCAAACAACTGTACAATACCTCTATGAAATTTGATATCCCCATTGAGGTATCGACTGTGTCCAAGACCCTCGAGGAAGGGGGGTTTGAGGCATACCTCGTCGGAGGGTGCGTACGCGATATGGTCATCGGGAAGAAGTCGAAAGACTGGGACATCACCACAGACGCCGTCCCCGAGGAAATCCAGAAACTTTTTTCTGAAACATTTTACGAGAACGATTTCGGCACCGTCGGCGTCGTCTCGGAGACAGAGGAAGACACGCTCAAGGTCATTGAGGTTACCCCGTATCGTTCGGAAGGGGAGTATTCGGATGCACGAAGACCGGACAAGGTTGAATTTGGCGTGTCGCTCAAAGAAGATCTATTGAGAAGAGACTTCACCATAAACGCAATCGCGTATCGGATAAAAACTGACGAGTTGGTCGACCAGCATGGTGGCGTTGAGGACATTAAGAAAAAAATTATCAAGGCGGTAGGAGAACCTGAACGACGTTTCAAGGAAGACGCCCTGCGGATGATGCGCGCGGTCAGGCTTTCTGCTGAGCTTGGTTTCGTAATCAATTCCGAAACGGCAGAAGCAATCGCAAAAAATGCGGACAATTTGGCACGCATCTCAAAAGAGCGAATCCGTGATGAGCTGTCCCGCATGCTCGAAACTGCGTCGCCCATGCCAGCGCTCTACTTATGCCAAAAGCTCGGCCTCTTGAAACATATTGCGCCCGACTTGGAGCGGGGAATAGGCATCGATCAGAATCAGGCGCACTCGTTTGACGTCTTTGAGCACAACCTGCGCGCACTGCAGCACGCCGCTGACAAGGACTGGGCGCTTGCAATACGCGTTGCCGCTATGTTTCACGATATATCAAAGCCTGAAACTCGCCGTTGGTCCGATGAGAAAAAAGATTGGACGTTCCACGGACACGAAGTCGTTGGGGCAAAAGTCGTGAAAAAAGTGCTGAATGATCTTCGGTTTTCGAAAGACATGGTCGATAAAGTCACAAAGCTCGTGCGCTGGCACATGTTTTTTTCAGACCCAGACCTCGTAACTTTGTCCGCAGTGCGACGAATTATTACGAATGTGGGGAGAGAAAATATTCAAGATCTCTTGAATTTGCGCATCTGCGATCGCATTGGGACGGGCAGACCAAAGGAGCAACCTTTTCGATTGCGAAAATACATGGCGATGGTAGACCAGGCGCTTCGCGATCCCGTTTCGGTCGGCATGCTCGCGATCGACGGCAATGACATCGCTGCAATGACGGGGGAGAAGCCGGGACCGCGCGTCGGATGGATCCTGCACGCTTTACTTGAAGAAGTTCTTGATGATCCTGAAAAAAATACGAAAGAATATCTTGAGGAAAAAGTCAGCATTCTCATGAATTTAGAAGACAGCGCGCTCAAATCTCTTGGTGCCGCCGGAAAAGAGGCAAGGGAAGAGGCAGAAGAAGCAGAGCTCACAAAAATCCGCGAGAAGCACCACGTTGACTAGGCCTTCCGGCTGTTCTACCACTTTCGCAACGTTAACAATCGTACAACATCAGATTGTGCGTAATTCTCGTGGGCTTCGCAGAAGAAAACTCACCGTAAAGACTTTATAAAGTTGATGATGTCGCTACGTGATGTAGATTTTTTTATACCCATACTATCCATTAGCTATAGCTAATGGATAGTAAAAACGCCGCCCGTCGCATCCTCGCCCCAAAGGGGCGCGGCATTACACGGTCGGCACCGGGGTGTTTTTCCAGGCAGAGAATCGGCCACCGCCGAGATTCTCTTGACGGTACTCCGTCGTAGAGAATCCAAGTGTGGTCGCGTCCCGCGAGCCACCGCCCTGGCCGGGCAGGCCCGTCTCGGGCAGGCCGATACTGGTTTACCCTCAATGCCCCGCGGCATAGCCGCGGGGCATTGAAACCTAGTAAAACAAGCCGCCCGTTCGACAGTCCCCCGGACTATTGAACTCCCAGAGGCAAATCTCGGGACATTGAGACCACATAAAAAGTGCATACCAAAGGCTTATTTGCCCCACCTATAGAGCTGCCTTCTCCAATCTCACTCTCGCAAAATAGGGTAAGGGCTTGGTGTGGATACTGAGAAACTTATCTCTGAGACATCCTCATTCCTTTAGAATCATAGGATAGCGCTACATGCAGGTGATCACCTCTCGCTCTGGGATTAATTTCTATTTGATTTCTCACAATAGACTCAGCTTTCTCAGGCGTAATGTTAAATGGGCTGTTTCCATATCGCGAAATCAAAATTTTCTTAACGGCCTTTCGTAGCGTTTCAAGAGCAGATTCCGACGTCCCTTTTTTCAGCTCGAAAGTTGCCCTTACGCCAGGGTTGATGTAGTCAACAGCGAGCTTATGGGCTACCTCATGAGGGTCTCTCGAGCACCGTATGTCTACCGCGGTTGGGTTCTCACCATAATGCTGCGATCCTTCTTTATGCACCCCATTTTTAGCGTCACCACCCTCGGTGACTGTTGAGTCTGGTGATTCAGTAGAACCGGTGAGCCATTTCCACCAACTTTCAATATAAGTGAGATATTCCCAAACAGCTCGCGCCAAATCAGTTGGAATTTCTTCAGCCCCCTTCTCCTTAAACTTCACATCATCGGTTATATCTTTCCATTCACCATTAACCAACACTTTCCCTTTGGTTCCTTCAGAAAGTTTGCCCCATAGTTCCGACAAAGTCTCCGTCAGTAATTTGTATTGAGGAAGCACAGTATCGCGCAAATCCTCACGCAGATTATATTCCAATTGTCCAAAACGATACCCCCTCATGCCACGGGCACGCTCAAGATCTTCAAATTTTCCCCTGAGGTCTTCCAGTTGATCTATGAGCATCTCTATTTGATGCTGCACTCTCCTTGCGAGTAAATACAAAGGATCACTTGAGCCGCCAGCGCGTAATAGTTTGTGTACAACAGTGTCAACTTCATTTTCTTTAAAAATCCGAAGAGTCTCAATGGTTTCTAGATACCTCTCCAGTGAAAGCGGCCCCCGAAGCAATAAATCATCGTGTACCGATCCCCCGAGACGCTCATCGTCACTCGGCACTAGTGGAGCGGCTTTGGCTTCTCCTGCAAAAGAGGGAAGCGAGTCCCACAATTTGAAAGCCTCGCCGACCCCCCAAACAAATGTGGTACGGGCGAGTTTTGAAAATTGCGGAACTAGATTCGCGCCGCGCATGAAATACTCTCCGGCATTGGTACCAGTGGCCTGATTGAAACCAGAAGCACTTGCGGTGAGAACATCTTCTCGCACCCCGGTCGTTGCCACGGCGATACCGGGAAGCGCGATGAATGCTATCTTTCCATACCGATCGAGCTTCAATCCCCGTGCATACTTCCTGACAAGTCTTCGCTCCTTTACCAAAAACAGTTCGAATGTCATTCCTTTGGCTTTTGTTTCCTGCCACTTTTCCTGAACAATACTCGCCGTTGAATTTGTCTCCTTGCTGTCTCCGTTACCTCTATTCCAGTAGAAAAGATTGCCACCCCGCTTAGCGACGACCTGCATCAGGCCTGACATCAATAAACCCGCAGCAAGACGCCCCGGTCCAACGACTACAGTAGCTGTCACTCCAAGTCCAGCTCCGGCAATAAACGTGTCAGATTTCGTAAATCGTGTCCACCAAAATGCGCTTCTCTCCTTTTCCGTCTCCTTAATCGCAACATCGGGACCATGTTCTTCTAATACCGCCATGATAAAAGCAGTTTTTGCGGCTTCATAGTG
>CAYHYY010000024.1:0-13197 GCA_964360975.1 uncultured Candidatus Saccharibacteria bacterium
CCAGTAGGAAATGAGCGGTTTCCAGGTAGGGGGAGGTTTCCGGACATGCTCTAATGCGTCCTCGTGCGTGACAGGTATCCGGGCAGCTTCTCGAGCGGAATAGTCGACTGGAGCTGGTTAGCAAGATTTCTTACGATGACGGTACCGTCGAGTGCTTCCCGTTGGCCAATGATGGCCACATATCGAGTATTCGCCGCTTGCGCGTTTAAAAGCTGCTCTCGTAACGTCGCTCCCATTAAGGCTTGCCCCACAAGAAATTTTGAGCGAAGCAGTGTTTCGAGCGCGCCAAATGCTTTCAATTTTGCAATGTCGCCGACATGGACGATATAGCACGCTGGCTCTTCTGCGGTGGATTCCGCGTCAATATCGCGATCGACAAGCATGCTCATCGATACGGCCACTTCTCCGGTCGGCGATTTTTCAATGGCGCCATCGAATCTCCCGCCCTCCGCCACGCGCACGCGCTCACCCTTTTTGTTCGTGCCCTCAACAGCAAAGAGAAGTTCAGTGGTGATATTCGGTGTTCCTTGAAGACGCGCCTCAATTGAGTAGGGGATACCCACTGACTCGAATAGCGAGAGTGTCTCGAGCATCGTCTTTCTAGAATTTTCGGAAAGAAAGTCTATAGGTCGAGGGACCTTTTCAAGGAGCGGGTCATTGAGCTCAAGCATGAGGTAGTATGCGCGATCTGGATCATGCACTGCTCTCTCTTTCACTTCTGGCAATACAGCCTCGCTATTTTTCTTGAAAAAATTGGCGAGTTCGCGGGTGAAGCGTTTTCGAGATTCCAAATCGCCAGTCGATGAGACGAGTGCAGTAATGTTTTCTAGGCCAATAAGCTCCGCGATTGAGATAATGGTTTTTACAACCAGGGCATTGGCGACGGCGTGCCGCGTTGCGAATATGGCGAAAGATATGAGCGTGCCTTTCGAGCCCATGCGCGCCGAACCCCAACGCTGCTTTGCTAGAGAGGCAGTCTTTGAACGAATTAATGCCAATGATGCGGCAACTTTTTGATTTGACGTGGTGGAAATTGAAAGAGATTTTTTTGGTATATGAATTGGTGGTGCAGAGAATCCGTAGGCATAGGCTATCCTTGAGAGCGATTGATTGATAGATTCGCGCCCTTTTTCTCGTTCGAGTGATCGCATAGAGATTATTGTGTTATGTCGATGGTACCAGGGAAAAGGTCAATGCGTGAAAGTGGGTAGAGGCGAATGAGCGCGCGTCCGACGACATCAGCCGAGGGGAGCGCCCCCCACGATCTGGAGTCCGAGCTTTCAACACGGTTGTCGCCCATGACAAAATACTCTTCAGTGGAAAGCTCATACACGCTAAACTCATCGCGCACCCGGTTTTCGGATAAGAAATTTTCGTTCAAAATGATCGGCTCAGTATCGGCTTCACCGCGGATGATGATTTTTTTTCCTTGAAGCTCCACCGTCTCCCCAGGAAGTCCAACAATGCGCTTAATGAAGTACACCGAAGGGTCCTTTGGGTACCGCATGATAATAACGTCGCCGCGCGCAGGATCCTCGAAGCGATACGTGAGTTGATCGACGATGAGGTATTCGCCATTAAGGAAGGTTGGCTCCATTGAGGCGCCTTTCACAATAAAAGGTTGCGCGATAAACCAACGAATGGGAACAACGATGATGAGCGCAATGAGCGCGAACTTAACGACGTCATCAATAACACCGCGCCCGGAGAGATTCATACAGGACATTGTAGGTGGCGTTGCTCTTCCCGGCAATAGGAAAAACGTGTTCGAATGATACTCACCAGAACGTCGCACCCTTTTTTGCTTTCTGGTTTCGAGGCTGTATGCTGTATGCAACGTTTCATCGCTATGCATATCGTTATTGGTCTTGGAAATCCCGGAAAAGAGTACGAGAACACGCGTCACAATGCGGGACGCATGGCGGTTGAAAAAATTCATGATGCGAATGACTTTTCTCTATGGAAAGAGGAGAAAAAACCAAAAATGCAGGTTTCTACTGGCGCGCTCGGGGGCGTCAAGACCACGTTGGTGCTTCCCGACACCTTTATGAACAAGTCTGGGCATGCCGCGGCGCACTACATAAGGAATAAAAAGGGTGCAGGAAGTCTCATTGTGATCCATGATGACCTTGATATGCCGCTCGGCTCTATGAAAATTTCCTTTGGTCGCTCATCAGGAGGTCATAACGGCGTTGAGTCCATTATCAAGGCACTGAAAACACGTGATTTCGTGCGTGTCCGCATGGGCGTGTCTCGAAAGACGTCAAAGGGCTTCGCCAAAAAACCGGCAGGAGAAGCGGCGGTTCTCAAGTTTCTTCTTGGAAAATTTTCACCCAGTGAACTCGACGTATACAAGAAAATAATGAAGCGAGCGGCCGAAGCGGTCGCCGTTATGGTGAAGGATGGCCACGAAGCGGGAATGAATCAGTTTAATTAAAGCGTGTTTTTGGGGCAGGGAGTTCGATAGTCCGGGGAATGTCGAATCGGGCAGCCTGTTTTGCTTATTTCGTTTTCGTGAATGAGAGTGTCATTCGATGTTCTTTCGGTTCGAAGATGGTGATCTTAAACGGATAGGTCTTGCCGAGCTGGAGCGTCTCGCGAAGCGCAGCCTCCGATTCGAATTCTGAAACGTGCACCAAGCCCGCAACGCCTTCCTCGATTGAAGCAAGCGCGCCGTACTTGTTGTACTTAATGACTGCGGCGTCCACGATATCGTCTTTCTTGAATTTCGCTGCCGCAGTAATCCACGGATCTTCCGTAAGCTGTTTCAAAGAAAGCGATATTTTACCTTCCTTAATATCGATGACTTTCACTTTCACCGTGTCGCCAACTTTTGCAAAGAGGCGCGGATCTTCGACGAGCCCCCAATCAATTTCTGAAATATGGACGAGCCCCTCGAGCCCTTCTTCAACTTTAATGAAGATACCAAAGTCGACAACGCCAGTCACGACACCGTCAACCGTGTCTCCAACCGCGTAGCGGTCAACCAATGATTCTCGCGTGTCTTTTGAAGTGCCGCGCTCAGAGAAAATAAGTTTTCCTTCACGGGGATCAGCAGTGATTATGGAAACCGAAAGGGAAGTGCCGATAAGCTTCTTCAGCTCGTCGAGGATGAGCTGCTTTTCGCCGTTCGCGACTCTTGGATAATGCTCTGGTTTGAGCTGGGACGCAGGTAAGAATCCCTGGATGCCCTGCCACGCGATAATAAGTCCGCCCTTGTTTGCGTCTTTAATAGGAAGATCAAAAATAGTGCCGCCGGCGATTGCTCTCTCAGCGTCAGACCAGATCATTGCCTGGCGCGCTTCCTTGAGTGACAGCTCAATGTACCCGTCTTTCTTATGGGTGCCGACAATCTTTGCAGAAATGGTGTCGCCGAGCGCAACCTTTCTTAAGACATCGCGCGCGGAAAGATATTCTTTTCCGTAGATAATGCCGGTTCCAAATGGGGGGAGATCAACGTAGATTTTTCCTGAGCCTATGACGATAACAGGACCTTCGACGGTATCGCCAATAGCTGGCGGCGTCACCGAAGACGCCAAAAGCGTATCCATGACGGACGGTTCGAGAACCTCTGGTGTTGTGGTGGTGTTCATTGCGCTCAGTGATTGAGTCGGATTTCACTCTGGAATGCTGGAGACTGGATACCGAACGCTAGAATGAACTTCTAGCCTCTCGCTTCCAGATTCTCGCTCCCAGAGTAAGGGTTACCCCGCCTCAAAGTGATTGCGAAAGCCCCTACGGAGCTTTACTGAGGAAACATAGCAGATAAATATGGAGCGTGCAACAATAGAATACTGAAGAATATCTGAATGGACCCATTCTGGGTGATATCATATATGATATCACACGCAATTCATATTGAAATGAAACGACAACGCGTCGATTTACATGATTACCTCTACACGGCCGCAAGGCGGCAGCTTTGGGGTAGGTTGGGAGACTCCTCAAATTGACTTACCAGTTCATTGTGCCATTATTACCTCATCAAAAGCATGGCTGAACCTCATTTCATGGATCCAAGAAATCCTTTTCGCAGGGATCCGAATATGGAAAAACAGAAGTTCAGAACATGTCCGCGTTGCAGTCAGCCGGTGGTGCTTATACGAGTTAATTTTAGCAACGAATGGTTTCCGGCTGATCACAAAAAACAAAATAGCAACGAACCTTGCATTTAACGCGTTGTCTCCAAGGCATAGTTTGACTCGCATGGCGCTGAATATTATGGTGTCCTCTCTGCGCTCAGTTGCCCGAGTTAAGGAAACAATTCATACAGCAAGGCGGTCGGGTTCAATATACACGGCGTAAAGTTTTTAATATTCTACAGTCAATATTTGCTATACTGCCCCTATGATTATTCAGAAAGTCGGCCCTCATTCATTTAAGCTCTCGGCGGGTCCTATAACGGTCGCGGTCAATCCGCCATCGCCGCGCTCGAAGAAGTTTAAAGTATCTAAGTTCGGTGCCGATGTTGTCCTTATTTCAGTGCCGCATGAGGATTGGAATGGAGTCGAAACAGCGACACACGGAGAAAAAGAACCTTTTGTTATTCAAGGTCCTGGTTCGTACGAGGCGGGTGACGTTTCTGTTGTCGGCTATGCAACGGCCGCCGCATACGGCGACGTCATATCGGAAGTCGGGAACACCATCTACCTTGTCTCGATGGACGGTATTCGTGTTTTGATTCTCGGGGCGCTTTCTGAGGGGAAATTACCTGCAGACGTCCGGAGCGAGCTCGACGGCGTGGGCATAGTCTTGGTACCCGTTGGCGAAGCATCTCTTGACCCAAAAGCTGCGCACGAACTGGTTACCTCTATCGAACCGAACGCCGTTATTCCGTATGCAGTCACTGACGAAAAGGCGATCGCCGCGTTTCTTAAGGCGGAAGGCGAGACGGGCATAAAACCGGCAGACAAATTTACGGTTCGTCCCAAGGAACTTGCCGCGATGGACGGCGACGTCGTGCTTCTTGAATGATGTTGGCGACCTTTGAACGGTGGCGAAAAAAGCCTGTGCCTGAAAGGCAGAGAATTGTTTCATTGATCGCGATAGTGATGATGGCGATTATTACCGCTCTTTGGCTGCCTTTTTTTTTCTGGAATGTCTCCAGGCAGTCACCGGAAGCACGTAATACAGTCTCCCCGTCGGAGCCATTGCCAAGTATTACGCCACCGTTTTCAGAATAGAATTACATCGCCGTACGTGGTATAGTAGTGTAAGAAAATATGGCTCGAAAGAAGGAGCAATCAGGAGAACCTGAGGTAGTAAAAAAGGCCGACACCGGCCTTCGCGTCATTTCGCAATCAATCACCGACGAGATGCGGAAGTCGTATCTCGACTACGCCATGTCGGTTATTACATCGCGCGCGCTGCCCGATGTCAGAGATGGCCTGAAACCGGTGCATCGAAGAATTTTATATGCCATGCATGAGCTGGGGCTAGTACCGAATTCAAAATTTAGAAAATCTGCGGCGGTGGTAGGAGAGGTGATGGCGAAGTACCACCCGCACGGAGATACCGCCATTTACGACACGCTCGCAAAATTGGCACAGGACTTTACCACGCGCTACCTCCTGGTCATGGGCCAGGGAAACTTTGGCTCGGTCGATGGCGATTCACCGGCCGCGATGCGTTACACGGAAGCGAAGATGTCGTCGCTCACCACGGAGTTACTGCGCGATATTGAGAAAGAAACTGTCCAGTGGGCGCCAAACTACGACGGTACAAAAAAGGAACCAACCGTGCTTCCTGCGGCGGTCCCCAACCTGCTCATCAATGGAACACTCGGCATTGCGGTTGGTATGGCAACCAACATACCCCCGCATAATCTTGGCGAAGTCATCGATGCGACCGTCCATCTCATCGATAATCCAGAAGCATCTACGGAAGATCTGTTGGAGTTCGTAAAAGGTCCTGATTTTCCCCTCGGTGGTATTGCGTACAATGCAAAAGATATTGCGCACGCGTATGCGACGGGCAGGGGGCCAGTCGTCGTCCGCGGCGAAGCAGAAATTACTGAAGATAAAAAAGGAAACAACATTATCGTCATCACGTCGATCCCGTATCGCGTCAACAAGGCTGATCTCATTGTCTCAATTGCAAACTTGGTCCGTGACAAAAAGCTTGAAGGCATTCGCGATATACGTGACGAATCCACCCGAGACATCCGTGTGGTTATAGAGCTGAAAAATAACGCCCAGCCGCAGGCGGTTTTGAACTATCTCTACAAGCACACGCAGCTCGAGGATGCCTTCCACTTCAATATGGTCGTCCTCGTCGATGGCGTCCCCGACACCCTTTCTCTCGAAAGTATCCTTTCGCATTTCATTGAGCATCGAGAGGAGGTCGTGAAGAAAAGGACGGAGTTCGATCTCTCACGGGCAAAAGAGCGCGAACACATCCTCCTGGGGCTTACCAAGGCGCTTGATCACATAGACGAAATCATCAAGCTCATAAAGGCAGCAAAGGATGTGCAGGATGCTCACGCGAGCCTGATGAAGAAGTTTAAATTCTCCGAGCGCCAGGCAACGGCCATTCTTGAAATGCGTCTTCAAAAACTCGCTGGGTTGGAGAGGAAAAGGATTGAAGACGAGTTAAAAGAAGTCCAGAACCTCATTACGTCGCTCGAAGATATTCTTTCCACCACCAAGAAAGTCATGGCAGTCGTGAAGAAGGAACTCTTGGCACTCCGCGAAAAATACGCGGATGAAAGACGGACACATATCGTCAAGGGCGGCGTCAAGAATATGTCCGACGAGGATCTGATTCCTGATCAGCCGGCGATGCTGACGATTACCTCCTCAGGACTCATCAAGCGCACCAATCCGACCGAGTACAAGCAACAAAATCGCGGCGGTGTTGGCGTGGTCGATTTAAATACAAAAGAAGAAGATTTTGTCACCAGCTTCCTTGAGGGCTCGACGCATGACCACATCCTCTTCTTTTCTGATAAGGGAAAGGTGTACCAGACGCGCATGTTTGAAGTGCCGGAAGGGAAGCGCGCCACAAAAGGGAAATCCATAATGAACGTGTTGCCGCTTTCCACCGAAGAACGCATTACCTCCATTGTGTCGATGCCAAAAGACATGAAGTCGAAGGCCGAAGCGACGGCGTTCATGCTCGTTACCGAAAAGGGTGTTGCGAAGAAAGTGAAGGCGGAGCAGTTTGCCGATGTGCGAAAAAGCGGCATTATCGCCATGAGTCTCCAGAAAGGAGATAATTTGATTGCCGCGCTTCCGGTGAAGAAGGGCGAAACCGTCATGCTCGCTACTTCTCTCGGACAAGGGATACGATTCAAGGAGTCCGACATTCGCGAGATGGGGAGAACGGCGGGTGGGGTTCGGGCTATGAAACTTTCAGGTAAGGATTTCATGGTCGGCGCCGATGTGGTTTCAAATGAGAAAGAAAGTGAGTTTTTAGTGGTCATGAATGCGGGGTACGGCAAACGTACCGCGGTCAAGGAATACAAAATTCAGAAGCGCGGCGGATCGGGCATCAAGACAGGGAAGGTGACCGCAAAGACTGGGTCTATTATTGCCGCGCGCGTGGTAACTCCTGAGATGAGTGAAATTATCGTGGCGTCGCAAAAGGGACAGGTCATAAGGACTGAATTGAAACAGGTACCGAAGTTATCGCGCGCAACGCAAGGAGTGCGCATCATGCGCCTGTACGAGGGGGACAAGATCGCCGCTTTTACCGCTTTCTAGATTGTATACTCTATGGTATGCTGCGTCCGCCTTAACTGCTCGCCGCATGGTTCGTAATCAACCTTTTTCGATGGATAGCGCACGAACGCAAGAAAAAAGCGTGGCGGATTATGAGCATTTGAGAAAAACGATAGGCAATCGCTCCCCGGTCGAATCAATGTCCAAAGAGGCGCTTCGCAATGAACTCAAAGATAATTATCAACGCAGCGAGATGGCTCGGGAGCACGCCGAAGAAGTATATTTTTCAATTAGCAAAGACAGAAATTCTTCTGATTTCAAATCTAAGAAAAATTTGATTAGTGCTATTCACGCGTACGTTAACCGCATCTCGGGTCGCAGTAGTGCGGTCTACAACCAGTACGCTGCCATTCTCGAAGGAGATGATTATTCCGAAGCGGATGCTTACTATAATGGTATTACTCTTAACCTTCAGCACATCTCCAGCATTCTTTTGGATGTTGCAGTGTAGCGAATGAGCGTGCTTTGTGTCAGTCATTGCCTCACGAAACACAGAGGAGGTGAAAGAATAGCCGAGTTCGTTGTATTTTAATTCAATCCCCACTAGAGCGGCCCACCCGATGGTTGGCCGCTCCCGCTTGGTACCATGTATGTGTGTTCGCGAGTCCCCAGTTGATACTTGACCGCATCTCCATTCCGACCGGCGCGCGTGTTGGTGATTTCGGATCAGGGGGAGGTCATTTCGCGCTAGAAATTGCCAGGCAACGAGGACCTGAAGTGACCGTCTACGCGTTGGATTCCTTGCATGCGAATCTCGAGCGGCTTGCTCATGAATCGCGCGCTTTACAGACGACGTTTTACCCTATATATGCGAACCTGAACGAGCACATACCATTGCGGGATAACCTACTCTCGGTGGCCATCGTGGCAAACACGCTTTTCGCCATTGAGAATCGAAAAAGATTCATTGAAGAGCTCTCGCGAGTCGTCAAACCGCAAGGCGTGATACTCGTGGTCGATTGGATGGGCAGCTTTGGAAACACGGGCCCCATGGACGGGGAGATTGTCACGCCAGCCGAAGCGGCGACGCTATTTCGTGAACAGGGATTCCAGATTGGAGAAACGATTCCCGCAGGGACACACCACTTCGCATTTGCTGCTCTGTGCATGACGCCCTGAATGCGTGCATTAACAGTGAACAACTCACGTCGCACGGTATACTAAAACGTATGCGGACTTTCCATGCGGTTATCCTTGGTATCTTTGTGCTCCTGGCGCTTGGCTCCATTGTTATTTTGGCAACATTTACCAACAACGGCGGCAACAAGATTGGTGACGTGGAGATTTGGGGTCCCTTGCCAAACTACGTCATGGATGATCTGTTCCGAGAACTCCGCGGCGTGCGCAGTGACTTTGAGGACGTGAAATATCGCACGGTCGCAAAGCAGGATTTGGTGCCGCAACTGGTAGAGGCAATTGCGTCGGGGAGGGCGCCAGACTTGGTTCTTTTCCCATCATCGTATGTGGTGCGTGAAGCCGAAAAATTAGTGACTGTTCCCTATTCGTCACTTTCCAAGCGTCAGTTTCAAGATACGTTTGTACAAGCAGGGGAGGTGTTTCTCTTCCCTGAAGGCATTAAGGGTATTCCGTTCACCATAGACCCGCTGGTCATGTACTGGAATCGGCAGATTTTCGCGGCCGTTGGCATCGCTCAGCCACCACGGTATTGGGACGAATTGACCGAGCTTGCCCCGCGCCTGACCAAAAAAGATGAGCGCGGAACGCTTGAGACGAGCGCGGTCGCGCTGGGGTCATGGGACAACGTGAGTAACGCGAAAGAGCTTTTCCTCACGTTGCTCCACGGGCTGGGGAATCCCGTCGTTAAACGAGGAGAGGACGGATACCAGTCAACCTTAAAGAAGGAAGACGCGACGGGCGATTCTGCCGATTCCGCGCTCCGTTTCGTCGCGCAGTTCGCCGACCCCGTGAAGCCAGTGTACTCATGGAACCGTTCTCAGAAAAATTCTCGTGATGCGTTTCTCAATGGCACGCTCGCGATGTACTACGGGCCAGCATCTGAACTTTTGTCCATTCGCGCCGCGAATCCGAACCTGAATTTTGACGTCGCCGAATTACCAAGAATTCGTTCGGGGGTTCCTGGTGGATACGCCGACTTGTACGCGTTTGTTATTCCGAACGGGAGCAGAAATCAACGTGGCGCATTGCTTGCCTCCATGGCGCTCACCGATCCGGGTGTTCAGAAAGCGCTTTCAAGAGCGACAGGGCTCCCTTCGGTTCGTCGAGACGCTACCGCGCTTGATGCAAGCAATGCGTACGAGACGACTTTCCGCGAAGCGAGCGTATCGGCGTTTGCATTTCTTGATCCCGACCCATCAGCGACCGACGGCATATTGAAACGAATGCTGGAAAATGTGCTTTCAGGAAAGCTGCGGACTCAGGATGCGACCATAGCGGGGAACGCGGAACTCCAGGCGCTTATAGGGGTGAAATAACGAAAAATGACGCACCAAGGTATCGTATACTAAACACATGGCGCGAATACTGTCCTTTATTGTTGCCTTCATGCTCTCAGCCATCCCCGCAGGAGTTGCCTTTGCGGTGGAACTTCAAAACCCGTTGGGGTTCAACAGTTTGGCTGAATTTCTGCGTCGGCTCTTGGGGCTCATCATTATGATTGGCTACCCCGTCATTGTGCTCTTTATTGTGTACATAGGATTTCAATACATCCAGGCTCAGGGAAATCCAGAGAAACTCAAGACCGTGCACAAGAACTTTCTGTGGGCGCTGGTTGGGGCGCTTATTGTGCTCGGAGCGCAGGCGCTTGCTATTGCAATACAGGCGACCGTAACGCAGCTCTCACAGGGCGTATAACGAGATGACCCTCGCTTCACTCATCGGCATCGTTACTTCAATAGCGCTTTTAGTAATACCCATTGTGGCGTCAATCGTACTGATTGCTTTTTTTTGGAATTTCGCCACGCTGCTTTTTAATGTTTCTGATACTGAAAAGATAAAGCAGGCAAAACAGCGGATAGTCTGGGCGGTTATCACGATGTTCGTCCTTTTTACCATCGGCGGCATTGTCGCGCTCCTGGGGAATTCCTTTTTTGGTTCAAATCAGGCAGCAGAATCCTCTGGTCCACGCAGTTTTAACTCCGGCTCCCTGTTCAATACCGGAGTCTTTAACAGCGGCCCCGGCATGAATCCGGGGACCATTAATCCTGCACCTGTTCGGAATCCACTGCCAACACCAAACGAGACGCCACCGTAGGGAGTATCGTGTGGCGCATGCTCTATCCACACCGCCCACAGGCAACCCTTCGCTCCAGGGGAAAAGTGCTACAATTTTGGCAGTTAGTAATAATGACTTATTTACATAGTCGACGACGATATATGAAAAAAATATTAACAGTTGCAGGAGGTACCGGAGCGCTTTGGATGCTTCCGATGATAGCGTTCGCGCAGTCGGGCGACCTTCAAGGAGTCGTCAGAGCGGTTGGCGATGCTGTTGGTGCGGCAGTGCCAGTTGCCGCAGCGCTTGTTTTGGTTGCGTTTTTCTGGGGGCTCGCGCTCTACCTCTTCAATTTCGGAGAAGGTGACGATAAAAAACAGAAACAGGGCAGGGGCCTCATGCTCTACAGCATCTTGGCGCTCTTCGTCATGGTGACCATCTGGGGGATCGTAGGACTCCTGGCGAACTCCTTCGACATCGAGCAGGGCGCGACGGTAGATCTTCCAGTCATAGGAGGTCTTGATCCGGGTGGCCCAGGTTATTAAGCTGCATTCAATTTATCTTGTAAACAGGGCGCCTAAGGCGCCCTGTTTTGTTTTGCACGCCTGAAAGCCCTGTCATCATGCATTTCACTATTCTCTGGTATCCTTTAGAAATACCGCATGGCATCTCTCGAAGCATTTATAGGAAATATTGTCTCGTATATCATTAACCCCATTATCGGGCTCTTGTTCGCGCTCGCCATGGTATTTTTTTTGTGGGGGGGTGCCATGTTCATCTTTCAAGCTGATGACCCGAAAGCAAGAGAAACGGGGAGACGGCATCTTCTCTTTGGGGTGTTCGGCATGTTTATTATGGTTTTTGTGGTCGCGATACTCTCGGTACTCACCAATACCTTCGGCATTTAGCGTTTTTGCCGGTAGTCTCTAATGTGGGCGGGAGAAGAGTCTTAATCCTCCTTCATTTTTGTAGGTTTCACATGCTCTCCGGCCGTGCCATGCTAAAATCGTATGGCAGACGCTATATGGCTTAGAAGCATTGCATGAAATCTCGACGGGGAACAAGGAAGAGGAATATTATCAGGACAAATTGGACGCCGGATCTCGCGTACGCAATCGGTCTCATTGCTACAGATGGAAATTTATCTCCAGACGGGAGGCATATCAATTTTACGTCAAAGGACATTGAACTCGTCCTTCTTTTTAAGAAAGCAATGAATATCAAGAATCGTGTTGGGAGAAAAGGGAGAGGGGGTTCACATAGGAAGCCATACTATGTAATTCAATTCGGAAGCATCCAATTTTACGAGCATCTTCTCAGCATCGGGCTTATGCCAGCGAAATCCAAGAGGATGTCGGATATATCAGTTCCGGATAGATATTTCTGGGATTTTTTGAGAGGATGCCTCGATGGTGACGGGAACATCAATGAATTTCGACATCCCGAGAGTCGAATTCCACAGTTACGGATTCGGTTTGTTTCAGCCAGCAGACCATTTCTTATGTGGAGTTTTGAGAAAACTCGACAGCTCGGAAAATTGAGCGGTGGATGGCTAACGAGCACCCCATATTCTTCCATCTACTCATTGACCTTCGGGAAATCCGATTCAATCGCGATTCTAAAAAAGATATACTACAGAAAAGATCTTCCGTATCTCAAAAGAAAATTCGATATCGGAAGGAAGTACCTGTCTTTACATTAAAAATATCGTGGGTATCCTACAATAGGCGCTGGGGTGGCGAAATTGGCTAGACGCACTTGCCTTAGGAGCAAGCGGGGCAACCCATGGAGGTTCGAATCCTCTCCCCAGCACAAACAAACCGCTTTGTTTGCGCGAGGATTCGAAAGGACGAGCATGTGGGCCGCGATAGTGGCGGTCACGCGAGTCCTGTACGGAACTCGTAGAGTTCGAATCCTCTCCCCAGCACTGTAATTATTGGTGAGGATTTGTTAGAGTATCCATCATTCCGCCCGTAAACAAGGTTTGCGTGCGGTCGCTCGAAGAGAGTAATAATGAATTTTTACTCTCCTTCTCACTCCCGCCCGTAAGGAAACCTTCCGGGCGTTCGCTTCGAAGAAAATAAGTGTATACTCTTATTTTCCTCCTCAGCTCCGCCCGTAAACAAGGTTTGCGTGCGGTCACTCGAAGAGAGAAATAATCAATTTTTACTCTCCTTCTCACTCCCGCCCGTAGCTCAGTTGGTAGAGCAGCTCCCTCTTAAGGAGACGGTCGTAGGTTCGAGCCCTACCGGGCGGACCAAGAATAAAATATGCCACCTGCGT
>CAYHYY010000025.1:0-11283 GCA_964360975.1 uncultured Candidatus Saccharibacteria bacterium
ACGGAAATGAGCGGTTTCGGTTCGGGTACCGCGGGTTTCCGGACATGCTCTAGAGCCAGCGACTTCGAAAGAGTAGCAGCGCAATGGTGAAGACTATCGCTACTGTTGCCGTGAAGATGAAGAGCACGATGCGAGGGTTTTCAGCAAACGGCAAGAGTACATTCATTCCATAGAAACCAGTGATAACGTTCGGGATCGTGACCAGTACGGTGAGCGCAGTAAGTCGCTGGATGACGACGTTGAGTCTCTGTGTCGAAATTGCCATGTGGGCATTTCTAATGTCCGCCGTAGTTTTCAAAAGTGAGCGGGTAAGTTCTGTATGCTGCGATACTGAAAGAATGAGGTCTTCGATGCGCTCTTTTGTTGCGGGGTCGATTTCGATAACCTTTCCCGCCAATAGTTTCGACAATGTAGACGTTTGGGGTACCAGCGCATCCATGTAGTCATTCAATGCCATCTCGTGGGTGGTAATTTCAACAATGTCGTTTTCCGTAATCTGATTGATGTTCTGCTTTTTTCTATTGACGGCGCGCTGGATGCCCATAATGCCCTGCGCGTATCGCTGGTTGATTTCTGACAATAGTTTCAAAAATAGATCAGTGCGCTCTTCTGGATCGAACGGTATAGCACCATTCAGGAATCTCTCCATGAATGTTGACTCCTCCTGACTAATGGTCAGTATCCCTTTTCCAGAGACCACGATAAGAAAGGGGACCGTTGTTCGCTCGCTCTTGTCCAGCGTTGGGTAGCGGACGAAGACATACGTTGCATCGTTATCAGTTTCAAATCGAGGCGCTTCGTACGGGTCAAGTGCATCTCGAAGCGTATTTATATTGACGAGGTATGCTTTGGCGGTCTCCTCCAATTCTGCGGGGGTTGGCTTTTCGAGATAGACGAGCGCATGATCAACTATTCCCGTCTGAACCTCCGGCACGGTCCCGACTCGCGTTTGTATGCTCTTTATCACGAGTGGAGTATACCTCGTGAATCGTATTCCGCTAAGCGTTTCCTTGCTGCTATGCGCGGCGCGCTCGTCCTCGTGGCGCAAAACAGATGCTTTCCACGATGTATACTGAAGGTATGGATGGACAGAAAAACGTTCTCTATGTTGAGGACGAACCGTTTCTTGGAAAGACACTCCAACGAATGTTTACTGAAGCTGGATTTCAATTTGATCTGGCGGTAGATGGCGATGAAGCGCTCAAAAAATTAAAGGAATCGAAATTTGATTTCGTGCTGCTCGATATTTTGCTACCGAAGATCGATGGCTTCGAGGTGTTGCGTCAAATGAAAGCTACGCCAGAAACAAAAAATGTACCAGTCGTCGTGCTCTCAAACCTTGGTTCAGACGATGATGTAAAAAAATCAAAAACACTCGGGGCTGATAACCATTTCATTAAAGTAACCATGGATCCTCGAAAAATAGTGGCATACGTCAAAACCTATCTCGGGAATCCGAAATAGTGGTTTGGGGGTTCAATAAATTTTATGGAGACGCAGTTGCTTATACTGACGGTAGGCCACGGTATATCCGCGTTCCTCCTCCTTTCAGTTGGAGTATTTGTACTGGTGAAGGGTTCTCGGCGCATCGAGAATACGCTCTTCTTCTTGTTGGCATTTTTCACTGCAGCTTTTAATATCTCTGCCGGTATTGGCATCAATCTGCATCCTTCAGAATTTGCATACGGTGTTTGGTTCTTCAATATACTCGACGTTTTTATTACCACTTCGTACGTGCATTTTATTATTCATGCAATCGATCGACAGGGAGCACTGAAATGGTTTATTCGTTTGACGTACCTCATCGCGTTTATCATTTTTGGTGTGGCAATGCTTTTCCCTCAGCTATTTATTCCCGAGGTAACGTCGAAGCTATACCTCAATAGTTATTTGAACCCTGGTCCTCTCTATCACGCCATGCTCATTTTCTTCATTGTGTTTCCACTCATCGCGTTTTATGAGTTAGTGCGCGCGTATTTTCGGGGAGGGTTCGATCGACTGAAAGCGGAGTACTACATCGCCATGTCGTTCGTGGGATACGGAATTGGTTTGTGGAGTTTCGCACTGGTTTATGATTTAAAAGTTGATCCGCTCCTTGGGGCGTTTGTGGGTTTCTATATGCTCCCCATCGCATACGGCATTGTCGCGAAACAGCTCTTGGACATTCGTTTTGTGGTAAAGAGAGCATTTTTCTATGCGGTTGGCATAGCCTTGGTCGCCGCAGGTCTTGTGGTGATTATGTTTTTGAACAATCTCTTGGTCTCTGAATTTCCTGTGCTTCGTTTCTGGACGGTACCCCTTGGCGCCGCCATGGTCTCAGTTTTTCTCGGGAGAGCGTACTGGGTACAAGCACAAGAGAATGATCGATTGAAATACGAATTCATTTCGATAGCGACCCATAAGCTCCGGACCCCACTGACGCGCATTAAATGGGAAATCTCCTCGATAACTGAATCCTTTAAGGATAACAAAGCGGTTGTCGCTGCTGCGTTGCGCATTGATGATGCCAATAATAAGCTCATTGCGCTTACCAACGTACTCGTCGAAGCGGCAGAAACAGATGATATCTACTATGGGTATAAAAAGAAATATTTTGATCTGCGCGATGTAATTTTAAAAGCAATTGAAAGGTCGCAGTCGCTCGCCAATAAGAGAGCGATCCGCATCATTCCGCATATTGCGCCGAAACTCTCCCTGATCAACGGGGACGCTGACCGAATAGCATCCGCCGTTGACGTATTGCTAGAAAACGCGTGCATGTATTCCCATGAGGGCGGGGAAGTGCGCGTATCCCTGGAAGAAAAAGCAAGAGAAATAACATTTAAAGTTTCGGATGATGGAATAGGAATCAGCTCTGAAGACAGAAAGCGAGTATTTACAAGATTTTTCCGATCGCACACCGCCAAGATGGCGGACACTGAAGGTATGGGGCTTGGTTTATCAATGGCAAAATCTATCATCGATAAGCATCATGGCGAAATAGGCGTTGATTCCCCGGGTCCAGGCAAGGGCTCGACATTTTGGTTTACCATACCAATTTAGGTGAAGAAAGATTTATTTATTTTTCTTCGAGATTCAAACAGACTGAATTAATGCAATAGCGTTTGCCCGTATCGGTTGGTCCGTCATCAAAGACATGGCCCAAGTGTGAACCGCACTGCGCGCACGTGACCTCAGTCCTTTTCATCCCATGCCCAGTATCCTCTTTGTATTCGATAGCATCGGGGATTGCTTTATCAAAAGATGGCCACCCTGTTCCAGAGTCGAACTTTGTATCTGAAGAAAAGAGAGGGGTACCACAAACCTTGCATGTAAATTTTCCCTTTGCGACCGTGTGGACAAACTCTCCCGAAAACGGTGCTTCTGTTCGGCCCATGCGCAGTACCTCATATTCCTCCCTGGACAGGCGTCCTTTGAGCGTTTCGTCAGATGGCATGTCAGATTTTGAATTCACCATGTATACCGTACCATACATTGGTACGCTTTTGGATACAGCGAGCCCTTTGTTGTCAAGGTACCGAAAGAGGTACAATGGAAAATATGAAAACAATAAAGTTTGCATTTATAACGGCTGTCCTTGCATTAGCGCCACTCAGCGTTTTTGCATCGACCATCGAAGCGGGGAAATCAATTTACATACCTTCGAATCAGACGCTTTCTGGTAACACCTATCTTGCAGGGGGAGAGGTTACCGTATCAAGTCAGGCACCAAAAGACCTCGTCGCGTCGGGTGGCCGGGTTATAGTGAATGCTCCAGTGTGGGGTGACGCGCTCCTCGCGGGAGGGACGGTCGATATTCTTGATACTGTTGCGGGCGACGTTCGAGTAGCAGGAGGACAGGTTTCTATTTCGGCACCAATAGGCGGCGATCTCATAGTGCTCGGTGGCGCGGTTACCGTTAATTCAGGCGCGCCTGTTTCTGGAGATGTCGTTGTGGTCGGCGGTTCCATTACCCTGAACGCATCAGTCGCAGGTTCGGTACGTACGTACGGCGGGGAAGTCATGATTGATGCTTCGATTAAGGGTCCTGTCATCATGCAGGTGGCAAACCAAGTCAGCTTCGGTCCAAATACAAAACTGAGTGGTTCTCTCGCGTACGTTGCTCCAAAAGAAGCCCATGTTGCTGAAGGCGCAGATCTTGGCGGTTCCATCAATTTCATGCGACGCGATGTTCCTGGCGCAGGAGACGCTGATGAATTTGCGGGAGTGGTCTTATCCACCATTGGAGTTATTGTTCTCATAAAATTTGTCAGTCTCTTGCTTGCCGCGCTCGTTGTCACGCTGACGTTCAAGAATTATTCGCTTGAACTTGCGAGAAATGCCTACCGATCTTTTTGGAAATCGGCAGGCGTTGGCTTTATGGTGCTGGTTGTTGGTCCCGTCGCAGCACTCATGTTTGCCATTTCGCTGGTTGGTCTCTATCTTTCCTTCATTATCTGGGCCCTCTATGGGTTTGTACTACTGGTCGCCGGTATATATGCATGCATATTCACTGGCTCGCTCCTCGCGCGCCTTATTCGCAAGGAAGTGCGGGTGAGTTGGAAATGGACCGTGCTTGGCACCGTCGTGTTCACGATTATTTCGTTCATCCCGGTTGTTGGCTGGATCGTTGTCTTTCTCGTGTTTCTTGCATCTCTCGGCGTTGTTTCGATGGGTGTGATGCACGACGCCAAAATGAAAATGGTGGGGAACGACGTATGACCGCACCAGAAAGTTTGCGAAGGAAGCGGCGTGGGAATCTATGGTCTTCAATTATTAATTTCTTCAAAAAGCTGAGCCAAGATGAAGCCAATGATGATGAAACTCCCGAGGTGTTCAAAAAGATAGCTTTAGGGAAAGAGATTCAGCCTGGCGGAGACTACTAACATGACATTGGCTATTGGAGATACAGCGCCGGATTTCTCACTGCTCGACCAAGAAGAAAAACTGCATCAATTGTCTGCCGCGCGGGGGAGGTGGGTGCTCCTCTATTTCTATCCCAAAGATATGACCCCGGGATGCATAAAGGAGGCATGTGCAATGCGTGATAGCTTTCCGAAATTCAGACAGATTGATGCAGAGGTCTTAGGAATCTCCGCAGATTCAGTAAAAACATCGGCTCGCTCGATCCCCGCCGCAGAGCGGACGGGGCCATTCGGCGAGCCGAACCGGGTGTTTTTGCTGGCAGCGGAGCGCCCGCCGGGCGCACACACGGCGACGATTCACCCCCGTGCCAGAGGCACGGGGCACTCTCGTCGTCCAGCCAGTAGAAAGTCACAAAAAATTTGCGAAGCATTTCAAGTTACCATTTCCGCTCTTGGCTGACACTGACAAAAAGGTCATTGAAGCGTATGACGCTTGGGGAGAGAAGAAATTTATGGGGCGTACGTTTCGAGGTATCAAACGTATGTCGTACCTCATAGATCCGGATGGTGTCGTGAGGAAGATTTACGCTACAGTGAAGCCAGCGCTCCATGCTGAAGAAGTCATCGCCGATCTTGAAAGATTCCGTACGTCGTCATAGAGCGCGACGCATAGTCCGCTATCTGAAGCGGACATACGCCGTGCCAAAAAGCGAGCTGAGATATAAAACCCCAATCCAGTTTGTCGTTGCCGTCATTTTGTCCGCACAATGCACTGACAAAGCGGTAAATAAGGCTACGGAGAATCTATTCAAAAAATATCGTACGCCGCAGAATTTTGCTCGCGCAACGCCGTCGAGATTCCAAGAGCAGATACGCACCATTCCATTTTTCCGAAACAAGACGAGCGCAATAATAAGTGCGGCGAATGACATTGTTAAAAAGCACAACGGGAAAGTGCCGAAATCTGAATCGGCACTGATAGCGCTTCGCGGTGTTGGATATAAGACGGCCCACGTCATTTTGGGCGAACTTTTTAATTCCTGGGAAGGCATTCCGACGGATACACACGTCAAGCGTTTTGCATACCGCTTCGGACTTTCAAACGAGCAGGATCTCAAAAAAATATCAAAGGACCTAGAGGCTCTTGTACCGAAACCGGATTGGAAGTATGTTAACAACGGTTTGGTACTCTATGGGAGGTACGTATGCCCCGCGAGGCGTCATGACTGCAAAAATCATCCGCTCACGAAAATCTATCCGAAAGCAGCGAATCGTTGGATTAAACGATGATGTCTTATCGTTAAATCCGGTGCCGCAAAGACGGCAATCGCCGATGCTTTATGGTGTGAAGCAGGGGGTCGGTGGGAAAAAGCTCACTCATAGACCAGTTGCAGTTTTTGACGTCGATGGAACTATTTTTCGCTCATCACTGGCTATAGAACTACTTGAGGAGCTCATTAAAGTAGGAATATTCCCGAAGACGGCTCGGCGAGGGTACGGGCGTGAACTCCTGAGGTGGCGTGAACGGACAGGAAGTTACGAACAATATATAAATAAAGTGGTCGTCGTATTATGGAGCCATTTGAAGGGCATAAACCCCTCCATCGTGGAGATGGCTGCCTCGCGTGTTCTCCATGCGAAACGCCGGTATACGTACCGATTTACGCGTGACTTGGCGCATGAACTGAAGCGGAAGGGGTATTATCTCTTGGCCATCTCGCACTCGCCCCGATTTATTCTTGGGCCATTTGCGAAGCGGTTCGGATTCGATGAGGCATACGGATCTCTCGCTGAGACAAATGCAAAGGGAAATCTCACCGGTAAACCAAAGGATTTTCATCGTTTGAAAGACAAGGGGGGCATACTCAAAAGAGCGGCAGGAAAATTTGGCTTCACGCTGAAGGGTTCTGTCGGTGTTGGTGATACTGAGTCAGATATATCATTTCTAAAACTTGTCTCTGAACCAATTTGTTTTAATCCAAACAGAAAGCTGTATGATATTGCTCGGAAGAAGGGATGGCGGGTCGTTGTCGAAAGAAAAGATGTTATATACGATGGGGTTCTCACAAAAAAAGTCCGCTAGGTTAGCAGATAAAGTGGCGTTCACTCGCGCTCTAAAGCCATATTTTCGAGTGAAGTATCGCGATCTGCCTTGGAGAAGGGTGGTGATGCCCTACAAGATTCTGGTTTCGGAGATTATGCTCCAACAGACGCAGGTTGATCGTGTGCAACCAAAGTACATCTCGTTTCTAAAAAGATTCCCAACCGTGCGCGTGCTTGCCCGTGCACCGCTTTCATCCGTGCTGAAATCTTGGCTCGGACTAGGGTACAACCGCCGGGCCAAGATGCTCCATGAGGCCGCGAAGTCTATCGTTTCAGAGCATGCGGGCATCGTGCCGTCGAGCTACACCGACCTTCGCGCGCTCCCGGGAGTAGGGGACTATACGGCTAAAGCCGTACGGGTATTCGCATTCGACGAGTGGGAGACCATGGTCGAGACCAACATCCGCGCCGTCTTTCTGCATCACTTCTTTCCGAAATCTCGCCACGTTTCCGATACCCAGATAGTTCAATATATTGAACTGTTTCGGAATCGCGCACCCCGCGCGTTCTATGCTGCGCTCATGGACTACGGTACTGATATCAAGTCGACCACGGAGCATGCGACTCGTCGAAGCGCGCACTATGTTCGTCAGAAACCGTTCAGGGGCTCTGATCGAGAAATACGCGGGGCCATCGTGCGTGCACTCGCGAAACAAGGACACTCTCGCGAATCACTGCTCGCGCTCCCATTCGCGAAGGAACGGCTTCGCAGGCAGATCAAGAAATTAATCGCGGAAAAACTCATAGAGCTTCATCGAGGTCGGTATCGGTTACCCGCGTAAAACAAGCCGCCCGTCCCATGCCCAAGGCATAGCCTTGGGCATTCTGGCATCCGCCAGTAAATATTATCCGGTGTCTCTGATAGAAAGGGAGATTGGAATGCCGATGAGGAGAAGTAACCCAAAAACAACAAACACATGCTGTAGCCCCGTGATTGGTAGGAATACGAAAGCAACGACAGGGCCGACTATAAATCCTAGTGATCGCATCATTCTAAAAAGAGACACCAGCGAAGAGTCTTGCTCAGTAACTTGTTTGAAAAAATAAGTTTCTGTGGAGACCTCGATCATGGCGGCACCAACCCGTGTCGCGAAAAATACCGCGGTCCAGACGACGAGTGACGAAAGCGGTACGAACGAAAGCGCTGCTGTGGCAATACCGATAATAACGAAACCGATGGCCATAATCTCGGTCTCACCGTATCGACGATCTGCAAGGATGCCGAGGGGGATCTGCAACAATAGAAATGGCAGCAGTGCTATTGCGGTGACGAGCCCGATAACTTGCCACGAGTAACCTCCGACCGTGATGAGGAGCAGTGGAGCGTAAATCGTAACCCAGGAGTAGAAGGTCCAAAGCAAGAGGTAGGCGACTAGCACGAATGCAATTGATCGGTTCGCACTCCAAAGTTCTCGTAGAGTCCTTGCAAATGAATGACCATGTGGAAACACGTGCACGGAAATTTTGAGTCCAAAGCCGGCAATAATGAGTGACAGCAGCAACATAACGCCTGCAAATACATACAGCGGTGAATATTGTGAGCCTATAACAAGGAGCGCAATAGCAAACGGCGCTAAAAAAACCGCCGCGTTTCCGGTTGTCAAAAATACACCGCGTATATTCCCCGTAATTGACTCATCCTTAGTCACGCTCTCTAGAAAGAGGTCGAGTACGTACATGAGGCTGTAGATGCCGATTCCTTGCACCATAAAACCGACCATGACTGCGTACATATTTCCCGTCGAACCCATGAGAAATACTGCGGCTGCCGTTATGGGCACGAGTATGTAGACCAGTACTTTCGGCTTCACTCGTTGGATGAGGTAGGGCAGTGAAAAAAGAGCGACCATAATGAGTACCGCTTGGACAGCGAACGCCGCACTCACTGCTCCTGATTCAAGAAAGGTGCTGAGAAACGAAGAATTTACATACCCAACGGCTGCAAGGAAAAAGAAGAATACAAAATTAAGCCCGACCAGAGCGGCGAAGGCCCTCACTGAAAATATTGCCCAGACGGCACGTGGCATCACGCCATTCTACCCGATAGTTAGACCCCGATGAGAACGGGGATGACCATGGGATGCTTTGATGTTTTCTGGAACAGGTAGCGCTCAACTGAGTCGGTGAGGTTGGCTTTAATGTACTCGAGATCGATTGGGTTCATTCCCGACGCAAGTTCTTCCACATTTTTTTTGATGAGGAGGCGCGTTTCAGAGAGAAGATTCTGTGATTCGCGCAGGTAGATAAAGCCTCGCGAGATGATATCGGGCGATTTCTTCAAGGTCCCCGTACGGAGATTGACGGTCGCGATGATGACGAACATGCCATCCTCCGCGAGCGATAGTCGGTCTCGTATGACTACTTCCTGCATGTCTCCAATGGCGAATCCGTCAACCATCATGGGACTCGCTTGGACTTTCTCTTTCCGGACAACGAGTTCCTTCCCATTCTTTATCTCGATGACACTTCCGTTATCGGGAAGAATAGTATTTTCCTTCGGGAATCCTGCCGCGTTCTGTGCGGCCGCGTGGTAGCGGAGCATCGAGTGGTACCCGTAGGCTGGCATGAAGAATGTTGGCTTCACTTGTTCTCTCATCCACACGAGCTCACCCGTGTTGCCGTGACCGGTCGAGTGCACATCAGATGAGCGGTAGTGAATCAAATGGACGCCGTGCCGCAGGATGTTGTCCTTCAATTTCTGCACTTTCATCTCGTTTCCAGGGATGACCGACGAGGAGAGGACGACGGTGTCTCGTTCGGTGAACGTTATGAACTTGTGTTTCTTCGTGGCGATACGCATTAAAGCTGCCGATTCTTCACCTTGCGAGCCGGTTGCAATGATGACAATTTTATCCGCAGGGTAATCGGTTATCTCTTCACCGCGAATTATGGTGCCGGGCTTGGGCGTAAAGATACTGCCGCGCTCTGCAATCTCAATGTTGGTTTTGATTGAGCGACCCTCGGTGACAATCTTTTTCCCAAGTTTTTCACACACCTTGATGATGTGCACCATTCGTTCAAATTGCGAAGAGAATGTGCCGATAATGAGCCTTCCCTTGACCGTGCTAATGATGCGCTCGATGGTTTCGTATACGCGTGCCTCGGGTATAGAGAATCCGTCTTTTTCCGCGTTCGTCGAGTCTGCAATGAAAAGAAGATTTTTCTCTCGACCGATGGCGCCCCAGTTTTTCACTTCCTTCTCACTGGGGATGCCCTCTTCGTGTTCGAGTCTCAGGTCTCCAGAAATCACGATATTGCCGTGCTTGGTTTCAATGGCAATACCCATGGAATCAGGAATGGAGTGCGTAACCGGAAATGATTTTACGGTTACCCCGCGTTTTCCTTCGGCGTTGCCAATGGTGACTCTGCCGCCTGGTTCAAGGACGTGAACTTTAAGCTGCGGAAGATGGGGGAATTCTTCTTGCCGCTTCTTAATCATCAAGGACGTTAAATATTGAGTGTAGATTGGCGGATTACCGATGCGGTCAATCATGTAAGGGATGCCGCCGATGTGGTCGAGGTGCCCGTGCGTAATGAAGAGACCGAGAATGCGATCTTTGTTTTCTTCTAGGTACCGAGTGTTTGGCAAAATGTAATCGATGCCTGGGGATACACCCTCAGAGACGAACTGAAATCCAGCATCGACGATAATGATGCCTTCCTCAAGTTCGACGAGCATCATGTTTCTGCCGACCTCTTCGACGCCGCCCAAAGGAACGACGCGGACAGTGTCAGCATCGAGCGAGGGGAGCACCACTCTATCGGTGGCTCCCAGGTCGCGATCCTTAAATTGCCGTGGTGGCGGAGGACCTCTCCTCGCAAAGTCTCTACCGCGCCCATGGGAACGGCCATGGTCCGACGATGCTGGTCTTCTACTGCCGTGGCCGGGTGGTCTTGCAGGATGACTCGTTGGGCCACCCCGAGGACTTGCGGGGCGCGGCTGGTTTCCGAAGCCGCGTTTCAAGACACCTGAGTATGCACGTCTTCTTTGCGGCTGCCCTCCCTCGGGAGCGCCTTGTTGCTGTGGTGGATTCATAGTTTTGATTAAGGTGAGTAAATTCTGAATGACGTTAGAGTTTTAATAATGTACTTTCGGTTGTGAAAAAAGGCCATACATTTTCTGTGGCGAGGTACCACTGATCGATGGTGATAAAGCGGTCACTAGGGTTCACTATGGTGCCGAAATCGACTCCTAAGACAGTGGGTGGCATAAGGTACACGAAATGCGGAGCATAAAGAAATATTGCAGCGTACTCGTCTGCGATAATGCGTGCAGCTTCCATTCTTTTTTCATCCCGCACTTCCGCTTTTGGTTCACTGCGAACGCGTTCAAGGA
>CAYHYY010000025.1:11293-12860 GCA_964360975.1 uncultured Candidatus Saccharibacteria bacterium
TTTGCATAGAGCGCGACATTTAATCCTGGATCGTTTCGCTGTGAGGAGTGCCAAAAGGCGAACAGGTCCTGATCGTGCCCAACGACGAGCCCAAAGAGCAGGGCTTCATACTGTCGCGGACGCAAAACGCCAACATTAAGATCATTCTGCTCAAAGAACTTCAACTCGACTTCAGCTCCCAATGTTCGCCAGGAATCGGCGACGAGCTCAGCGACCCGCTTAAACTCCGGCACGCTTGCTGTTGAAACTGAAAACGCGAGACGCGTCACTTCTTTCTTTACTGTTTTTGCATACACACCGTCCTCTCCGAGCTTCCAGCCATCTTTCTCCAAAATCGCCCTGGCTTCTTGCAAGCGCTCTTCAGCACTGAAGGGCGGCATTGTTTCGTCGATGGAGTCTGGAGGAAGCGGTCCATCAATAGATGAACCATAGCCATTGAGAACAGTATCAACAATTGATTTTTTGTCAAGCGCTTTGTCCAATGCATTTCTCACTGCTTCATCAGCAAATATTTTGTTCTCGTTTTGATTGAAAAAGATTGCGAAGATACGACCAAACACTGTTTTCTCAAGGCGTACCTTTTTAGAAATATCCGAGGGTAGTAATGAGTGCGCCGCGTCAACCTCTCCTCGGTTGAGGTTATCTCTCAATGTTTCGGCATTCGTATAAAATCGAACATAGAGATTTTCAATATAGGGCGAGCGAACGCCTTCTCGAAAGGCGCGCAGGCGATACTCGGAGGGAACGCCGCCACTGGTCCGCTTTATATTTGCAATGGCGAAGGGGCCCGATCCAATAGGGTCTGTGTTCAATGAGGTAAAGGAAAATTCTTCAGGAGAGACTTCGCTCCAGATGTGCGAAGGCAGAATTCCCATGGTTGTATTTTCTAAAAATGGCGCATAGGGAGCTTTCAGTGTAAACGAGACGGTACGGTCATCGACCATCGCCACTTCCACGCCCTCCCAATTCGCTCGTCGGGGGCTTTTGACCTCAGGATTTTCCGCGGCGAGTACAGTGTAGACGACGTCTTCCGCAGTAACGCGTGTGCCATCATGGAATTTTGCTTCATTTTTCAAAGTAAACGTATACGTCTTGAAGTCGTCACTTACCGTATATGAAGCAGCAAGGTCCGGAGTGAGCGTGCCGTCGGGGTTTGCTTTGAGGAGGCCAGAAAAAACTAATTCGACGAGATCTCTATCAGTGTCGGAAATGGCGAGGAGTGGATTGATGAAACGAGGCGCTCCTACAACACCTTCCGTATACGTGCCGCCTGGCGCTGCCACTTTGATCGATACAGACGATGAGAGCGAGGCGAGGATACCGAGCAAAGATCCCGCCATGGCAAAAGATAATAGACCGACGATGAGCCAGTCTGACGGCTTCAATTTCTCGAGTTGTCTCTCGAGTGCGCGAAGGGGTGGTATGGCGCGACGTCGGGTGAGCGTACGCGAAATGGAGTCAAAGGGTACTGCCATTGGATCGGCATCCTGCCGTCTTAGCTAATAAGATAAGTCTAGAGCATGTCCGGAAACCCGCGGTACCCGAACCGAAACCGCTCATTTCCGTC